>NZ_UWPE01000002.1 GCF_900604955.1 Neoactinobaculum massilliense | reverse complement strand
TCTCGTCCCGAACTACCGGATCTATCCAGCCGCCGCGCGCCAGCAGACCTTGATGCGCGGAAGGCCGAGCGGCGGGCGTACCGGAATCGCGCGCGCATTCGGCGCATGTCACTGGGGCTGGGCGGGGGGGTGCTGGCGGGTGGGGGCGGCCTGGGCGGGGTGACCCGACGTTTCACCTTTGGCCGGATCGGCGTGTGCCACCAGATCCACAACGGATTCGCCAACTACCAGGATGGGAGTATTCATAATGAGCCTTTCTATGGCCGGTGCCGAATCTAGGAGGGGAGGCGCGCGGCGGGTGGGGCTGCCGCGGCCCGGGTGGGGAGCGCGACGGGTGGTGCTACCGCGCGAATAATGAGTTGCGGAACCGGCATGGTGCGGGAGGGTACCTGCTGGGTGGTGAGCCGCTCCAGCATGAGCGCGCCCGCATTGCGTCCCAGCGCGATGGCACTGGATTCCACGGCGGAAATCTGCGGCTGCGCCACACGGCACAGCGGGGAATCCTCACAGGAGAACAGCTGAATGCGCTGCGCTTCTGATTGACTCAGTGCTGTCAGGCCGCCGAGCGCCAGCACCTCATTATCGAAAATGAGTGCATCCACCCCGGCATCCACCAGCGTTCGTGTAGCCTTTCGCCCCGCGTTCTCGGTGAAGTCCGTATCCGCCGAGAACAGCATGTTCACCGCGGGATTCTGGGCGCTGAAGGCCTCGAGCGCCTGATGGCGCTGCACGGTGTGGGTGAGAGAGGCAATGCCGGCCACGTAGCCAATGCGCCGTACTTCGGTGCTGGCCAGGTAGGCGGCGATACCCTCCATGAGGGCGGCGTCCTGCGTAATGAGCGACGGAAACCCCTCCACCTCCTGCCCCACCACAACGGCGGGAAGGTTGAGGCGACGCAACAGTGGGAACCGCGGGTCCTCAGAAACGGGGTCCAGGATAATCACGCCGTCCACCCGCCCGGAGGAACTCCAGCGCTCATAGATGTCAGATTCGGCAGCGGGGTCGGAGCAGTGCCGTAGTACCACGTCAATACCGGCCCCGGACAGTTCGTTCTGAAGTCCCACAATGAAGCGGAAGTAGAAGCTTTCGGAGGTATACGAATCATCGGGCCGTGTTACTACGAGGCCAACGGCGTCGGCCCGGGCCCGGGATAGTGACCGCGCACGCGTATTGGGCGTCCAGCCGGACTGGCGCGCAACAGCCAGGATCCTCTCCCGTGTGGCCTGGGAAACGCCCGGGCGATTATTGAGCGTGAATGATACCGCCGCGGGGGATACCCCCGCCTGAGTGGCAATGTCACGAATGGTCGGTTTTGCCACGTGAGCCTCCTCCCCGGCGGGTATGCGACTGTCCGCGCGGTTTGAACATATCGTACGACTTTATGATCGCTTGCACTAAACCGGTTTAGTACGTAACGTGGGGCACGTACTGCAGGAGGTCAAAGGCGATCATGCACGATAACAGAAGAATTCTCGAGGCGCGCATAGAGCGCACACTGCGGGAGAAAATCCAACCGGCCATTACCACGAGCGTTAGCGCGCTGGATGTGAGCGCGTGGCGCGTACCGCGGGAGAAGGGCGTGATCGGGGAACCGGTCGCGCCGGCGGACGTACCGGTCACGGGCTTCACGCCCCTCAACGTTGGGGAGCAGTGGGGTGCGCCGTGGGAAACCACGTGGCTCCGGTGCACTGCCCGCATTCCGTCGGGCGCGGATATGGCGCTAGGCCCGACGGATAGGTTGGAGGCGCGCATAGACCTCGGGTGGGCCTCGCATTCGCCCGGTTTCCAGAGCGAAGGCCTGGTACGCGACGCGGAGGGCCACACCATCAAGGCCATTAACCCGCGCAACAACTGGGTGCCACTGCCCCAGCCGGGAGAGAACCCCGCGCGGTACGAATTCACCGTGGAGGCTGCCGCAAACCCCCTGCTGCTTGGCGTTCCACCGTTCCAAGTGACGCGCGATGGTGACAAGCGGACGGCGTCGCGCGATGATCTCTACGCGCTCACGCGCGCCGAGGTAGTGATTACGCACGGTGAGGTGTACGGGCTCTACTACGACGTCGCTACCCTGCGCGAGTTGGTGGCCGCGCGGGAGAACGAGGAGCTGGACGGACGCGGGTGGGAGATCCTGCTCGCGCTGTCCCATGCGATTGACACGCTGGACCTTGACGACATTGCGGGGACGGCGTCACGCGCCCGCGCGGTGCTGGCGCCCGTACTGGCGCAGCCGGCCGACGCGTCATCCCACCGGCTCTCGGCGGTGGCGCACGCGCACATCGATTCGGCGTGGCTGTGGCCGCTGCGGGAAACCAAGCGCAAGGTGAATCGGACGCTGGCAAACGTGGTGCGTCTTCTCGAGGACGGTGCCGATTTCATCTTTGCGTTCCCGGCCGCTCAGCACGCCGCGTGGCTTGAGGAGCAGGATCCGCAGCTCTTTGAGCGCGTTCGTGCGCAGGTGAAATCCGGTCATATTGTGCCGGTTGGGTCCATGTGGGTGGAGGCTGATGCTCAGCTCCCCGGAGCGGAAGCCATGGCACGCCAGTTCGTTGAGGGCGCGCGGTACTTCCGTGACGCGTTTGGATATCGGTGCGAGGAAGTGTGGCTGCCCGATTCCTTCGGATATTCGGCCGCTCTACCGCAGATTGCGCGGGAGGCCGGCATTAGGCGTTTCCTCACCCAGAAAATCTCCTGGAACCAGGTGGATAAGTTCCCGCACCACACCTTCCTCTGGGAGGGTATTGATGGTTCGCGTCTCTTTACGCATTTTCCACCGGTGGATACGTACGGCAGCGAGGTCACCGGCCAACAGCTGCACCACGCGGAAACGAATTTCCAGGATAAGGGGCGGGCCGGTGTATCGCTGCTTCCCTACGGCTACGGTGACGGCGGCGGTGGGCCAACGCGGGGCATGCTTGAGCGAATTGAGCGGTACGCGGATCTAGAGGGAAGCCCGCGGATTGCGCATGAAACGCCGGCCGCATTCTTCGACCGCGCCGAGGAAGATTATCCGAATCCTCCGGTGTGGGTGGGTGAACTGTACCTGGAGCTTCACCGCGGCACGCTCACCTCGCATGTTGCGGTGAAACAGGGAAACAGGCGGAGTGAATCCCTTCTGCGCGAGGCCGAGCACTGGGCGGCTCTGGCAGCATACGCGAGAGTGCGCCCCTATCCGCATGAAAAGCTTCGCGACGCCTGGCGCTCGCTACTGCTGTGCCAGTTCCACGACATTTTGCCGGGCACCGCGATCGCATGGGTGTACCGCGAGGTTAGCGCGCGCCACGCCAGGATCGCGGCCGCCGCTGAAGAAATTATTACCGCGTCGCTTGAAGCGCTTACCGGCGCGTCAGGTACAACACTGCGGCACGTGGGTGCGGAGAGTGGCGAGGGCCTGATAGCTAACGCATCCGCGTTCAGCCAGCACGGTGTGGCCGCCTTGAGCGTGGGCGCGGCAGGCGAGACCGCGGCAGGTGATACCGCAGCCGCCGGTCCGGGATCCGGTACGGGAGGCGATGACGTTGCGGCCGCCGACGGCGCGGAGCGGTGCCGCGTGACGCACGCCGGCCGAACGGTTAGTAATGGGCACGTCACAGCCCGGTTCGATGAGGATGGTGCATTGATCTCGCTGGTGGGCGAGGACGGAATTGAGTTGATCCCGGCCGGTCAACGCGCGGGGCTACTTGAGGTGTTCCAGGACTTCCCGAATATGTGGGATGCCTGGGATATTGATCCGTTCTATCGCGATACGCGCGAGGTGCTCCCCCTTCACTTCGAGGGCATGGACGTGCTGGATGATCGGGTTACCGTGCGCAGTAGCGCAGCATTCCAAGGGTCCACCTTCACAATCGCGTGGATCCTAGAGAATGACGCGCGGAGCCTTGACGTGCAGATTGAGGCAGAGTGGCACGGACACGAGCACCTCGTTAAGTTGGCGCTTCCCGTGGCCATCCACACCAGCCAGGCACAATTCGAAACACAATTTGGGCACCTGGTGCGGCCAACCCACGAAAATACCTCCTGGGATGCCTACCGTTTCGAGGTCAGTGCACACCGGTGGCTGCGGCTAGCCAACGCGAGCGCCGCGCTGGGCATCGCAAATGATTCCACGTACGGCTGGGATCTCACGCGCCACGCGTATGAGCAGGAGAAGGGGCCGCGCCGGCATGAGACATGGACGCTGGTGCGTGCCACGCTCCTGAAATCCGCCAGATTCCCGGATCCGGAGCAGGACCAGGGACATTTCGAATGGAACTTCCGGCTTCACCCCGGAGCCTCCACCCTGGATGCGGTGGCCGACGGCCAGCAGCTCAACCTGGGAGAACGGTATCTGGTGGGCGCCACCCCGGTGGATGCGCCCTTCGCCGTGGAGGGTGCCGTGGTGGAATCCGTGGCCGTGGTACCGGATACGCCACGCACACTCGCGGTGCGCGTGTATGAGGCGCAGGGTGGTCCATCCACCGTCACGCTTCGGGCACCCGCCGGGGCGCGCGTGGCTCTCACGAACCTGCTCTACGAGCCGTCAGACGAAGAACCCACGCTGGTAGCGCTAGGCGAGGACCGCTATCGCTTTGACCTGGGCGCATTCCAACTGGCCACGATCACGATGGAGCCTCGCGATGAGTGATCTCAACGCTGTTGCGGGCGGGTCCCCAGTTGTTGCGGGCGGCTACCCAACGGTGGGTGTCAACTACGTGCCCACCAGCGGCTGGTTCTACTCGTGGCTGGACCTCGACCTTGATGAGGTGCGGCGCGATTTCGATCAGTTGGCGGCGCTGGGACTGGACCACGTACGGGTGTTCCCACTGTGGCCCATCCTCCAGCCCAACCCCGGAATGATTCGGCAGGGTGCGCTCGCGGACGTGCGGGATGTGGCCGTGGCGGCCAGCGAACGCGGGCTACGTGTTGCCGTGGATGTGCTCCAGGGGCACATGTCCAGCTTTGACTTCCTACCCGCCTGGGTGCGGAGCTGGCATGCGGCCAATATCTTCACGGATCCCACTGTGGTGGAGGCGCAGCGCCAGCTGGTTCGGGCCTTGGCGGATGCGCTTCGCGACGTGCCCGGCGCCACCGGCCTTTCGCTGGGAAACGAAATTGTGCAATTTGCGGCGCCGCGCCATCCGCTGGCGATGCACCTGACGCCGGCGGCGGCACGCGCCTGGGTACAAACCATGCTGCGCCAGGCGCGCGAGACGTGGCCGGAGGGAACCCACACCTTCTCCTACGACGAAGATTTATTCTTCGAGGCTCGCCTTCCCTTCACGCCGCAATGCATCGCGGATGGTGATGTGGCCACCGTCCACTCCTGGGTGTTTGGCAAGGTGGGACAGACATACGGTCCGGATCATCCCCGCCTGGCGCTCTACGCGCGGTATCTACTTGAACTCGCGCGGGCGTGGGCACCGGGAATGCGCCTGTGGTTGCAGGAGGTGGGTGCCCCGCGCACCTATATTGCGCCGGATCACCTTGAGGGCTTCGTGCGGAGCACACTCACGCAGGCGGCTGCCGTGCCGGAAAACGACGCCATCACCTGGTGGTGCTCCGCTAACGTGCCGCGCTCCCTGACGGGCTTCCCCGAGGTGGAATACAGCCTCGGTCTGCTTGATAGTGATCGGCATGTCACCGCTACGGGGCGTGCGGTGGCCGAATGGATCGCGGCGCCCGAACGGGCAGCAATGGGTACCGGGCCACTCACAATCCCCGGACCCACCGTACCAGGTGCGCGCGACGTCGTCGCACCGGGCGGGGAGATTTTTGACCGGTGGGCGCACGCCATCGAATGCGGTGTGCCCGTCACCCTGGAGGCAGCATGATCCCGAACCCCATGAGCATTGCGCGCGCGGCTGGCATCGACATGCGCCAGGAGCCGGGCCGGGCCACCTACACGGTGCATCGCGCCACCACGGCACCGGCGGATGCGCAGCACACACGAATATGCGCACCCACCCACGCCGGCCTGGTGTGGGGAAGCGTGCAGGTGCTTCTCGAACGCGCGGCCGGTGTGCCCGTCACCGCGGGAAGCTTTGATCCCCCGTACGGGCGGCGGCAGCTGCACCTGGACGCCGGCCGGCACTTCTTCCCGGTAGAAACGGTGCTTGATCTGCTGCGCCTCATGGCGTGGGGGCGGCTCAACGTGCTCAACCTGCACGTGTCCGAAAACGAAGGATACCGGCTCCCCTCCGCCGCTCACCCGGAGGTGACGTCCGCGGAGCATTACTCGGAGGTGGACGTTGCGCGGATGTGCGCTGCCGCCGATGAGCTTGGCATTACGGTGATCCCCAGCATTGATATGCCCGGGCACCTCGGCCACGTGCTGGCGGCAGACCCGTGGGCACAGTTGACGCTGGACGGGCAGCCCGTGATGGGTGCGCTCGATGTGACTGATCCGCACGCCCGGGAACTGGCCTGGACACTGCTGGATGAAACCCAGGCGCTGTTCCGGGCGGACGAGGTAACGATCGGCGGCGACGAATTCCTGGACCACAGGCTCGCCCTACCTGAGCTACGCCGGTACGCGGAGGATCGTTTTGGCGAAGGCGCACGGGAAAACGATGTGTGGATTGAGTTCGTCAACGCCACCGTGGAGCGCCTGTACCGCCGAGGCATTCGCGCGGGCGTCTGGAACGACGGCGTTCAGGTGCGGCGCACGATTGATCTTCATCCGGAGGCCATCGTCCACTACTGGACTCGGTGGGGTAGCCACATGGCGCCGCCGGATGAGCTCGTGGCCCACACGATGCTCAATTGGGATGCGGATGCGCTCTATTTCGTGCTCAAGCGAGATCACCTGGACCGGCTGCCCACATTTGACAGTGTGTGGGACAAATTCGCGGCGGACCTGTACCCGGATCATGTGGGGCATACCCGCATCCCGGGTACCGCGGGCGCCACGTTCTCAATTTGGTGCGACGAGCCGGATGCGCTCACGAGCACTTCGGTTGTCCGGCTGGCGAAGTGGCCCCTCATGGCTTTCGCTAGCCGCTGTTGGACGGTGGGAGGGCTTCGCAGCAGAGAAACCGTGAAGCGAGCACTCGCCGTGACACTCAAAGAAGAGGAATGAAAATGAAACTGGCACGATCGATTGTTGCGGTATGCGCCGCAGCAGGGATGGCTCTCGGACTGGCCGGCTGCACGGGCGGTTCGACGTCGAAGCCCGCGGCGGCCTCCGGTTCCGCTTCGGACAAGATTGCGGGGGAAATTACCTTCCAAACCTGGAGTTTGAAGAACGATAAGTTCACCCCGTACTTTGAACAGCTCATCAGCAATTTCGAGAAGAAATATCCGGACGTCAAGGTCAAGTGGATGGACCAGCCCGGTGACGGCTATGAGGACAAGCTCCTCCAGCAGGCCAACGCCAATGAACTACCTGACGTGGTGAATGTGCCGCCCGAGTACGCCTACCAGTTGGCCAAGGCGGGCCAGCTGCGTGACCTCAAGGCGGCGGATGCAGGAACACTCAGCCAGTACGTGGAGGGCGGCATCAAGGCCTACGAGTACACCGGGGTGGAGGGCGATTTCGCCTACCCGTGGTACCTGGGCGTGGCATTCAACTACTGGAATACGGCCGCGCTCAAGAAGGGCGGGGTAACAACCATCCCCACCACCGAGGAGGAATACCAGGCTGATGCGGCCACGGCGGCCGAACACGGCGTGGCGCTCCTCAACCGTGTGCCGGACGTGGGCTTCCTGGCGGCACGCGGGGTCAAGGTGTGGGACGAAAAAACGCAAAAGTTTACGTTTAACAGCCCGGAGGCGGTAAAGATCGTTGAGCAGTACGCGAAGCTTTATCAAAAGGGTGCCATGCCTCCCGAGATTGTTTCCGCGGTGGATAATGGCACGCCCGCCAACGAGGCGTTTTACAAGGGCAGCATGGCGGCCATTCAGTCCACGCCGTCCTTCGCTACGGATGTGGTGACAAATGCGCCGTCCGTCGCCTCCTCCGTTACCGTGAGTGAACCGTGGGAGACCCCGCAGCTGCTGGTGCAGGGTATTTCCGTGGCCGCGAACTCCAAGGCGCCGGCGGCCGCGCTGGCCTTTGCCCAGTACGTGACCAACACGGAGAATCAGGTGGACTTTGTCAAGATTGCCAAGGGTTTCATGCCCGGCACGGTCGAGGGCAACAAGGACGCTTCGCAGCTGGTGGAGGGGTCCGATACACAACTCCTCAAGGACGCCATGGCTGTCTCTGCCAAGACGGTCCAGAATGCCAAGCTGCTCACCCCACTGGAACTCTCCGGCCAGATGAAGACGGCTGTGGTCCAGCAGGTTTCACTGGCGCTCTCGGGCGATAAATCTGCCAAGGACGCACTCGATAGTGCCGTCCAGCAGTGCAACGCCCTGTTGAACTAAAGGCGGCGGGTCATGAAATCATATCGTTGGTTCACTCCGTACCTTCTGGTGGCCCCGGCGGTGATCTGGGTGGTGGTGTTCAGCCTGTGGCCGTTCCTGAACACCGTGGTCCTCTCCTTCACCAATGCGAGGCCTCTGCAGGCCGTGGGTTTCATCGGGTGGGAGAACTATGCGCAACTATTTCATGACCCGCAGTTTGGCTCGGCCCTCATAGTTTCGCTTGTGTACGTGGTGGTGTGCGTACCGCTGCTCACCATTCTCCCGCTCCTGCTGGCGCTGCTGGTCATGAAGAAAATTCCGGGCATCGGGTTCTTCCGCACCACCTTCTATTTCCCGGTGGTGGCCTCCATTGTGGTGGTGGGCATTATCTGGTCCTGGATCTTTAATTCGCGCGGCATTATTAACGAGGCGCTACAGGCGGCCGGATTAACGGACGCGCCCATCAACTTCCTGGTGGATCGCTGGAAATTACTTTTCTGCGCCATTGCGCTCACCGTGTGGAAGGGCCTGGGGTACTACATGGTGGTGTACCTGGCGGCACTGGCAAACGTGGGCACCGAGGTACACGAGGCCGCCGCACTGGATGGTGCCGGGTGGTGGCGGCGTCTCATCTCCGTCACCATCCCCTCCGTGCGCGGTGCGATGGCACTGGTGTCCGCACTCATCTGTGTATCCGCCATTCGCGTGTTCTCCGAGCTGTATATTCTCTCGAATGGCACGGGCGGTCCCGGCGGGCTTGACCAATCCGTGGTGATGCTCATCAAACGGGCGGGCTCCGGCCTCAATGGTGATCTGGGCTATGCCTCCGCCATGTCCGTGGCGCTGTTCTTCCTCACCATTGGCCCGCTGCTCATCGTGGCGTACCTCAACTACGGCGGCCGTGAACAATTGCGGAAACGGCGCGAGCGGCGCGAAGCAAAGAAGGCGGCGGCGCTGCGGCCCGAGAGTGCGGAGGAGCTACGCGTGGCACTAACGCATGGCGCGCGGATCCCGCGTGCGGCGTTCAATGACAGCGGGCAAATTCGGCAGGAGGAGGCGTCCGCAGCGGCATTCCCCGCTAGCGGTACGCAACGGTATGGAGGTGAGCAGTCATGAAGCAGGCAAAGGAAAAATGGTACCGGCGTGGTTCTGCACCCTATGAGCACGTCACGCCGGGGTTGGTGAGCGTCAAGTACATTCTCCTTATCATTCTGTTCATCGTCTCCGTGGGTCCGTTCCTCTGGGAGCTTTCCACCGCATTTAAGGGGGCGGGGGAGGATATTTATCAGTTCCCGCCGCGGTTAATCCCCGAAAATCCCACCTGGAGTAATTTCGCGGAGGTGGCGCGTACCGTCCCGATTATCAGCTACGGCTGGCATTCGGTGCTGGTGGCACTGGCCTCCGTGCTTTCAAATACCATTTTCGCCACGCTGGCAGGCTACGCGATCGCCCAGATGAATTTCCGTGGGAAAAAGATAACGGTGGCTATCCTGCTTTCCACCCTGCTCCTCCCCGGCGAGGTGACGCTGACCAGCCAGTACCTCACGGTCAAGGCAATGGGTTTTGAAAATTCGCTGGTGGGCGTGTGGATGCCCGGGGCGATCGCGGCCATGAACGTACTGCTCATGGCGGTGTCCTGCCGGATGATTCCGCATGCGCTCATTGATGCGGCGGTGGTGGACGGCACCAGTACGTGGCAGCGGATTCACTATGTGGTGTGGCCCAACGTGCGCGGCATGGCCTCCGTGGTTGCACTATTTTCCTTTATCGGTGCCTGGGATGATTTCCTCTGGCCACTGGTGGTGCTCTCGGATCCGGAAAAATACACGCTGACGGTGGGCATGCAGTACCTGCAGTCCGCATTCGGGCAGAATCCCCGGGTGGTGGCCGCGGGCACGGTGATCGCCCTGATCCCCATCATCATCATTTTCTCAACCATGCAGCGGTACTTCTTCCGCGGCGTGGAGGAAGGAGCGGTCAAGGGATGACCGAGAAGATGAACATGTGGCGCCACGCCGAGCGCGACGCCCTCATTCGTTTTGCAACCCGCGCGGTGGTGCCGGCCGGCTTCGGTTACCTGGACGCGGACGGCCACCATCAGGCTGACCACGGCGTCGAACTATGGATTAATGGGCGGTTCACTCACGTATTCGCCTGCGAAGTACTCCGGGGCAACAGGGCCGCCGCACCCCTCCTGGATCACGGTATGCACGCCCTGCGTGAGAACCTGTACGACGCCGAACACGGCGGGTGGTTCCGTTCCGTGGACGTGTCCGGCGGTGGCCCCCTCCGCGAGGGCGACGACGTGAAGGAGTCCTATTCGCACGCCTTCGTGGTGCTCGCGGCAGCCAGCGCACTGCAGGCCGGACATCCCGATGCGGGCGAGCTGCTGGAGCGTGCACTCGCCCAGAGCGAGGAGCACTGGTGGGAGCCCTCCGTGGGGCGGGTACGTGAATCCGCCAGTGCCGACTGGAGTTGGACGGAACCCTACCGTGGCATCAACGCGAATATGCACACCACCGAGTCCCTGCTGGCCGTCTATGACGCCACCGGTGATACCACCTACCTGCGGCGGGCCGTGCGGATCTGTGATTTCGTCATGGACGGCGCTCGCGAACGGGGCTGGCGCATTCTGGAGCACTACACGGAGCGGTGGGAGCCAGATCCGGATTACAACCGAGAGCGGCCGGCGGATCCATTCCGCCCCTACGGTGTGACCATTGGTCATGGTTTCGAGTGGGCGCGGCTCTCCATCCAGGCGCACGTAATGGCGTGGCGCGCGGGGCTCATCCCGCAGGCTGAAATATCCCGCGAACTGGCGCTCATTGCGCAGTCTGTCCGTGACGGCTGGGCGGTGGATGGCGCACCCGGCTTCATCTACACCACGGATTTCGACGGCACCCCCATCACCCACGAGCGCATGCACTGGGTGGTGTGTGAGGCTCTGAACGCGGTGGTGGTGGCCGCCGGCGCGATCCGCGAACTGGGCAGCGCCGGGGTATCCTTGGCTGGCCTGGATCTCCTCGACCTACCGCTTCGCCGCTGGGAAGCCGAGTGGTGGGCGTACGCCCGCGAATTCCTCATTGCCTCACCCGGTCACTGGCGGGAGGAACTGGATCGGTCCAACCGCCTCTCCGAGCGCACGTGGACCGGTATGCCGGAGATCTACCACGCCTATCAGGCGCTAGTTCTGCGTGATGGCGACTATGCGGTAGGTTTTGCGCGCGCCACGAAGGAAGCGGCCGCCACGCGCCGCGGCTAGCTAGGCGACCTGTCCTTCCCGCCGTGCCGCGTGCAAATAGCGGTACACGGTGGGTTCGGACACGTGAAGATTGTGCGCCAGATGCGCCACGCCGCCCTTGAACTGGAAAAATCCGTCATTATTGAGCGCGCGCACCACATCCATGCGATCCTCCGGCGTGAAATGGGTGACGGGCACGCCCTTTGCGCGCACGGCCGTGGCAATCGCGGTGGCGCACAGGCCGTCAATGGAGGTCACCAGCTGTTCGGGGGGCTCCGCGGGGGCCGGCACTTCTGGCCGATGATCGCGCACCAGTTTCTGCACCACGCGCTCCAGTTCGGTGAGCGAGGTGTTATCCGAGTTGAGGCAGAGCATGCCTACCAGCCGGCCATCGCGGCGAATAAAGAATGTGGAGGAGCGGAGCGGATGCTTACCGTCGCTGGTTTCGGCATCGAGGCCGGCCACGAATTCTGTATTCGAATCTTTCCCGTGCTGCAGTGTGCGCAGCATGAGGCTGGTGGCGGGAGAACCGATTCTTCTGCCGGATAGCTCCGCATTAGCGATGGCTACCACCGAGTGGTCCAGGTCAGAAACATCGTGCAGCACCACTTCGGTGGAGGGCCCCAGCGCCGCACCGAGGAACCGGACAAGCGGTGCGAACATGCGGATGTATTCCGAATCGCTCGTCATCGTTGTCACCGTCCTGCTTAGTTCTGCGTGGTTGTGCTCGTCCTCGGTATAGGTACCAATAATAATCAATTTTTTGTCCGTCCGAGCAGGAAGTCCAAGCCGACGCCGTGCGGGGGCTTTGGGTTCCGAGGGACGATAGGTGCCGTGTTGTTTCATGCTTTGTCCTGAAAATAATGGCGGTGGGGTGGGTGAGGTGGGGCGCTGCGGTTGCGCCCCACGTGCCTAGTCACAGGGAGCTGTCTTGGGGTAGAGCGCCACGGCCAGGCCGCCCTGCGCGGTTTCGCGATACTTCGCCATCATGTCCTTGCCGGTTTGATACATGGTGGCTATGACCTGGTCGAGGCTCACCACGGGTTCCGTATCCCGCGTGAGTGAGAGGCGCACGGCGTCGATGGCCTTGACGGACGCCATGGCATTGCGTTCGATGCACGGCACCTGCACCTGGCCGAGCACCGGATCGCAGGTGAGGCCCAGGTTGTGCTCCATCCCGATCTCTGCGGCAGCGGCCACACGCTCGGGGGAGGCGCCCGAGAGCTGTGCCAGCCCGGCGGCGGCCATTGAGCAGGCCACCCCAACTTCGCCCTGGCAGCCTACTTCGGCTCCTGAAATGGAGGCGTTCATCTTGTAGAGTGCCCCGACCATGGCGGCCACCAGGAAGTAGGGGATGTATTCCTTCTCCGTTACCGGTTTGACCATCTTGTTGTAGTAGGCCAGCACCGCGGGCACGATGCCGCAGGCACCGTTGGTAGGTGCGGTCACCACGCGGCCACCGGCGGCGTTCTCCTCATTAATGGCAAGTGCGTACATGTTGGTCCAGTCCATGATTGCGTGCGGATCGGTGGCATCCGGATCGGTTTTCATGAGCTTTTGGTACAGCTCGGCGGCGCGGCGCGGAACCATGAGCCGGCCGGGCAGGTTTCCGCTGGTTGTTTCCCCATGCTCAATGCCCTCCCGCATGACGTCCCACACCCGGGCCAGGTAGCCGCGAATCTCCTCCTCGCTGTGGAGGGCTAGCTCATTGGCCCACGCAATATCCACCAGTGACATGTGGCCCCGCTTCGTGTAGGTGAGCAATTCCTGCGCCGAATCGAAGGGGTAGGGGACCTCGATATCATCCTCGGGTGCCTGCATGCCGAAGTGCTCCTCGTCCACGATGAAGCCGCCGCCTACCGAGTAATACGTCTTTTTCAGCAGGAGGGCGCCGGAGGCATCATATGCACTAATGCTCATCCCGTTTTCGTGGAGCGGTAGCCGCTTGAAGTTAAAGCGCACCCCATCCTTCTTCGGGAACGCCACTTCTTTCACGCCGCCCAGCATGAGCACACCCTGCGTGCGCGCCGTATCGACGGTGGTGGGAATCGAGGCGATCTCCACCGTGTCCGGGAGGCACCCGCTCAGGCCCATGATGACGGCCTTATCTGTTCCGTGACCCCGGCCGGTCATAGAAAGGGATCCGTACAGGTCGGCCTGCACGCTGGCGACGTCGTCGAAAAGACCCTCGCGTTCCAACTCCCCAACGAACGCAAAACCGGCCTTCATCGGGCCAACCGTGTGCGAACTGGAGGGACCAACACCGATCTTGAAGATGTCAAACACAGAGATATACATGGGAATCTCCTAGGCGAACATGAGGTAAATGTTGTAGAAAATTGCGGTGACGGCGATAAGGCCCGTGATCACCACGAACAGGTTGGAGATGTGACCCCTGTATTTGGCCATCGCCGGGACCTTCTTGATTGCATACATGGGCAGGATGAAGAGGAGCAGGGCGATGATTGGGCCGCACATGGTTTCAATCATGTCCAGGATGGACGGATTGGCCCAGGAAACCAGCCATGCGGTGAGGAGCATGAACACCGCGGTGAAGCGATGCAGCCAGGTGGCCGTGAGGGCGCGCTGGTGATTCTTGCCGATGCGCACCACCATGCCCTCGAAACCTTCGGATGCGCCAAGGTAGTGCCCCAGGAAGGACTTGGTGACGGCGATCATCGCCACGATCGGCCCCACCCATTCGATAACGGGCTGGTTAAAACGCGTCGCCAGGTAGGTGAGGATGGTGACGTTCTGATGCTTAGCCTCCATCAAATCCGCCGGGGAGAGAGCCAGGGAGCACGAGAGAACGAAGAACATGACCACTACCACCATGAGGAGCTCGGCGTAGGCAAGGATGCGGGATGTTTTGCGCTCGGCAAAGATGCCGTAGGTTTTCCGGTTGTCCACCGCGAAGGAGGAAATGATGGGGGAGTGATTAAACGCGAACACGATGACGGGCATGAGGAGCCACAGGGTGGCGCCCAGGCCCTGACCGGTGGTTTTTGCTACCGAGGACAGGGAGAACGTGTGGAAGAGTGACGTGTTCCAGAACGGGACAAGGAACAGGCCGAGGGCAACCAGGACCGCGATGAAGGGGAACACGAGGGTGCTCATCACGCGGGTAATCACCGCTTCCCCGAAACTCACGATGGCAATGAGGCCGGTGACCAGGAGAAGCGAGAGAAGCCAGCGCGGCGGTGCGCCCACGTGGAGCTGGTTCACCAGGAATGACTGCACCGTGTTTGTGATGGATACGGCGTAGACCAGCAGAATGGGGTACACGGAGAGGAAGTAGAGGACCGTGATCCAGTTGCCTGCCCGCCGGCCGAATTGTTCCTCGGCTACCACCGTGATGTCGTCGCTGGCTGACGTGCCGGAGAGGACGAAACGGGTGAGGCCGCGATGCGCGAAATAGGCCATGGGGAAGGCGATGATGGCCATAACGATGAGGGGGATAATGCCGCCCACTCCGGCATTAATGGGAAGGAATAGGGTGCCGGCGCCGATGGCCGTGCCGAACAGGGACAGCATCCAGATGGTGTCACCTTTGTGCCAGGCTAGAGGATTGGCTGCCACGGCGTTGGGAACCCTCTTGGTGGCGCCGGTGAGAATGTTCTTGATTTCCGCCTGCGGCGGCGCGGGGGCGGTGGCCGGAGAGGCAACCGGGGAATCGACCTTTTCAGACATCGTTGTCTTCCAATCGTTGAGCCGAAACCGTGCTCCAGAGGAGCCGTGTTCGTTGGACCCCTCTAGAATACGAAAAAACCTGCAGCATGCAAATAAAACTATTGCATCATGATAAAACTTAACCGCAGGGAGGGAGTGGCGTAATTGGGCCAGTTTAGAGCGAAATAGGTGTGTGGTATTACCCGGGGAAGGGGATGATTCTCAAAATGAGAGAAAATGTGCACGCGGTGGGGCGACGACGTCGCAGCGCGGTCCTGCGCGGTCCCGGGTGTGGGGCGCGCGGCGTGTAGCCCGGTGTTCGGCGGCTGTGCCCTACGGGCTGGCGCTGACAGCGACCCGAGCACGGCCAGGGCTAGTGTTAGTAGTACGCGACCGGAGGCTTCGGCGTCGGACGGCACCCGTAGCTACTTGCTTTCCTCCCAGCCGAGTGCATGCGAGATCGCGTTGGCTGTTTCAATTTCCGCCGGAGCTGTTTTCTCAAGCTGGGCGGTCGAGGTTTCCAGTGCGAGCGTGGTGAGAGAAATTGCGTGCGTGACGTGCCCGGTGTGGTCCCGGACCGGCGCGCCTATGCAGCGAATGCCGGGAACGTTCTCCTCGTCGTCGATAGCGAAGCCGTTCTCTTTGATCTTCTGCAACTCTTTCTTGAACAGGTCTGCATCCGTGAATGAGTGCGGAGTGCGGGGAAAGAGTCCTGGATCAAGCAGGTAGTTCTTAAGGTGTGTTTCTGACGCGTTCGCCAAGAACAGCTTGCCCATGGCAGACGTGTGGAGGGGAAGGGTGCGGCCAACGGCGGATGGTATCGAATAGGGCTTGTCGGCCTCGATGATTGCAAGGTAGATGGCCTCTGATCCGTTGGGTGCTCCGAGGTGGGCCTGGAAGCCGGTTCTTTGCACAAGGGACTCAAGATACGGCCGGGCAATTTCAGAGATATCAATGTTGGTGAATGCTCTGGAGGCAAGCGATAAAGCGCGGGGACCGGCGGTGTAATGGCCCTCTTCGGTTTGCGTGAGGAAGTCATGATCCATCAGGGTTCGGAGGATGCGGTGAACCGTTGTCTTTGACAGGGCGGTGACTTCAACGATGTCTGTAAACCGCGGATGGTCGATGGCGGCCTCCAGGACAAGGAGGGTCTTATCAGCTGCGGTCACCCTTTCCGGCTTGTTCATTGCTCCTCCAATCTTCAAGTGAACCTCACGCGCGAAACTTGTCAGTTTCGACACATGAAACTATAGTCCGTGGTACGAAACACATGTGAATTGTTCTGGTCAAAGGAGACTGAATTGAGCACGTTCACGGGGATAACCACGCATGACGTTCGCTTTCCAACGTCCACGATGCTGGACGGCTCGGACGCCATGAACCCGGATCCTGACTACTCAGCGGCGTATGTGTCGGTGCACACAGATGCGGACGATGGCCTGGAGGGCGATGGATTTGTCTTTACGATCGGCCGTGGAAATGATGTTGAAGTCGCCGCGATCAAAGCACTGGAAGATCACCTGGTGGGGCGAAATGTTGAAGAACTCCTCGCTGATATGGGGGCGGCGTGGAGACTATTTGTCTATGACTCGCAGCTGAGATGGTTGGGCCCAGAAAAAGGCGTGGAGCACATGGCAATCGGCGCCGTGCTCACCGCGCTGTGGGATCTCAAGGCAAAGCGAGCGGGGATGCCACTGTGGCAATTACTCAGCTCGATGAGCCCCGAGGAACTTGTTGACTGTGTTGATTTCCGGTATTTGACCGATGTGTTAACCCGCACCGAGGCGCTCGAGATTTTGAAGAGAGCCGAACCGGGCCGTGAGCGGCGAACGCAGGAGATCCTGGAGAGTGGCTATCCGGGATATACCACCACCCCCGGCTGGCTAGGGTACGACGACGAAAAGCTCGTTCGCCTCGCGCGTGAGGCGGTAGAGGTTGAGGGCTTTAATCAGATCAAACTAAAAGTTGGTGCCGATTTGGATGAAGACCGGCATCGCCTGAGGCTTGCCCGCGAGGCGGTGGGCCCTGATATCCGAATTGCCGTTGACGCGAACCAGCGGTGGGACGTGCCGGAGGCGATCGAGTGGATCCGCGCGCTGAGCGAATATGATCTGGCCTGGGTGGAAGAGCCAACCAGCCCGGATGATGTCCTTGGGCACGCCGCCATTCAGAAGGCGATTGCCCCAATACCGGTGGCCACCGGTGAACACATGATGAACCGTGTGCTTGCGAAGCAATACCTGCAGGCGCACGCACTATCGATTCTGCAGATGGATGCCACGCGAGTGGCCGGCCCGAATGAGAATCTTGCGATTCTTCTGCTCGCCGCCAAGTTCGGCGTTCCTGTTTGCCCCCATGCCGGCGGTGTGGGACTTTGCGAAGTGGTTGCGCATATGTCCATGTTTGATTACGTGGCTGTGTCTGGGAACATGGAAAATCGGCGCATCGAATACGTGGATCACTTGCATGAACACTTTGTTTCCCCGACGGTGATTCGCAATGGGCGGTATGTAGCGCAACGAACTCCGGGGGCCGGGACGGAGATGCTCCCCGCCTCGATTGAAGAATTCACGTACCGGGGGTAGGCGTCTCGGAAGCACCAATGGTCAAGCGATTACACGATGGAGTGTTGAGATGGATCTGAACCTTGAGGGCCATGTGGCGATTGTTTCTGGCGGATTAAGCGGGATCGGCGAGGGGATTGTGTTCCGGCTCGCCCGGGAGGGTGCCATCCCGGTCATTCTGGACCGTGCTGATCCGCGCGCTGATTACAGGGCTCGTCTTGAAAGTGTTGCCTCCGATTTTGCCTGCTACCGGATTGATCTCAATGATACGGACAGGATTGCTCCCATCATTGAGGAGGTTGGAAGGAAGTTTGGGCGGATCGATCACGTGGTGAATAATGCTGGCATTAATGACAATCTTGCCCTGGAAACTACCTCGTGGCGGGAGTTTGAGAGATCCCTGCACCAGAATCTGACGCACTATTTCGAGATCGTGCATGAAGCGGTGGGCTACCTCAAGAGGGCAGGAGGATCCATCGTCAACATAACGTCAAAAACTGCCCTGACGGGTCAGGGAAAGACATCAGCATACGCGGCGGCCAAGGGCGCCATTCTCGGGCTTACTCGCGAATGGGCGGCGGCGCTGGCGAAAGATGGTGTTCGTACCAACGCAATTGTTGTGGCGGAGGCGTGGACGCCGATGTATGCCAACTGGATCAAAACCTTTGGTGACGAAGAAGCACAGAAGGATCGCTTGGCGGCTATCACTACCAAGATCCCTCTGGAGAAGCGCATGACCACTCCGGAGGAGATCGCCAATGCCGCTGCGTTCCTACTCTCGGATTGCTCATCACACACCACCGGGGAGTGGTTCTTCCCGGATGGCGGGTATGTGCATCTTGACCGAGCGCTCGACTGATGGCTGCCGTGGTGCTGCGAAGAATGCGGTGAAATGATGCCAACCCTGCATATTATTGATTCGCATGTCCATATTTGGGATCCCAGGGTTCAGCGAATGCCGTGGCTGGATGCGGTCCCGGCCGTGAACCGGCCCATTGGGATAGATGAGCTAGAGCGCGAATTTGCCAGTATTCCCGGTGTGCATCTCGATGGAGCCATTTACGTTGAGGTGGATGAAACGGATCCTGAACAAGAGGATCGGCTCCTGTACGAGAACGATTCGCCGCTCATTATCGGGCGGACGCTGCGGAGCAGGGTAAGCCCGTATATGAGAATTCCCGTGCTGGCCACGGCCATCCGGGAGCCGCTTCATTCAAATGAAATACAGCGAGCTCGCATTCAAGATCCGCTGTTTCTTGCGGGGCTTGAAGTTCTAGCGGACCGGCAGCTGCCATTCGAGGTGGTTAATAGGGAGGAGGATCTCCCGGCTGTCCTCGGCCTCTTGGAGAAAGTGCCTCAGGAGACGGTGATCCTCAATCATATGGGCAACGTATCTCACCTGACGCGGAGGGGGCGGTACGCACTGCAGGGCCTATCCGAATTGCCGAATCTCTACGTGAAGATTTCGGGTGACAATCCAATAGACCTTGAAACGGCAAAATTTGTGTCGGACGTGTTTTCGCCCCGGCGCATTATGTTCGCTTCAAACTTCCCGATGGTGAATGTAACGGGCAGCCTTGAAAGCCACCTGCGCCGCGTGAGATCCGTTTTTGGGGATGACCCGCTGGTGTTTTCACAAAACGCATTGCGTGCATACGGCGTGCGGGTCCCGGCACTACCGGCGGTCAAGCCTGCGCAACGTCCACGCCGGAAGGAGCAATCATGCTACTAGGAATTCCTCCGCTTATTTCTCCCGAGCTGCTTAAGGTTCTGGACGAAATGGGGCACGGGGACACCCTCGTGATTGCTGACGGGAACTTTCCCGCGGCGTCGGTAGGGCGCCATGCGCACGTCATTCGCCTGGATGGACGGGGAGGGGCGGACGTTCTCAAAGCCGTACTGGCGTTGGTGCCGATTGATACGTATGACCGCACCCCGGTGAAACTGATGGATGTGGTACCCGGCGACCAGGTAGAGACCCCGATTTGGGATGACTATAGGGAACTCATACGGGAGCACGATCCCCGCGGGGATGCGGCCATCGGCTTCCTCGAGCGGTTTGAGTTCTATCGCGAGGCGGCAAACGCGTATTGCGTCATTGCTACGGGTGAGACGGCGCAGTACGCAAATGTCATTTTGCGGAAGGGGGTTGTCAGTTCAAGCGTATGAGGGCCCGGCACACGCGCCGAGCACCCCGCTTTTCCGTTCCGGTGGGCCGGGAGTGGTGTATCACGCTGTGCACTCGGTCGGAATGAGTCGCATATTGAAAGGAAACAAAAATGCAAAGCGGCATATATACCCCCAGCGTCACCCCGCTTCGGTCCGATGGTTCCATTGACTTTGATGCCTGGGGGCCGCATATTGACCACCTTGTTACTGCAGGTATCACCGGCATTCTTATTTTTGGGAGTATCGGAGAATTCTACGCTTTCTCAAGAGCGCAAAAGGAGGAGGCAATTGATTTTGCTGTCGAGCGTATTTCGCACCGGACTCAGCTTCTTGTCGGTACCGGTTCTACCCGGCTCAGCGACACGGTTAAATTGGGACAGTACGCGGCGCGCGCCGGTGCGGACGGCGCGGTGGTGATTTCGCCCTACTATTTTGGACCCAGCGATGAGGCTGCATTCCGCTATTTCGGCCGGGTTGTAGCGGAGTCAGAGCTCCCGGTAGTGCTGTACAACTTCCCGGCGCGTACCGGATCCGATCTCGGGGCGTCCCTGGTGCAGAGGCTTGCCGAGGCCTTCCCGCAGATAATCGGCATGAAGGACACGGTCGATACGATTAGCCATACCCGTGAGGTCATTGAGGCCGCCGGGGCAGTGCGCGATGACTTTGCCGTATTCTCCGGCTTCGATGAGTACTACGTACCGAACAGAATTGCTGGCGGCGCGGGTATTATCTCAGGGTTAACGAATATTGCACCCGAACTCTTTGTTGAGTTGAACACCGCCTGGGATGCGGGTGATTTCGCCACGGTGCATAAGGATGCGGGGCACGTTTCGCGTTTGATGCGCATCTACCAGGTGGGCGATCTTTTCGTTCAAACAATTAAGGCGGGCGTCAACGCGCGGGGCACGTCGATGAGTGCCGCCACGAGCGAGCCCTGTGTACCTCTGTCGCGAGCGGATCTTGAAGAGATTCAGAGGATTGTTTCGGAGGTTTGAGGTAGCGGCGGTAGTAGTGCACGGCCTGGACAGTCCCGGCGTCACATGTGGTGGAGGGTTTAGTACGACGCCGCGGCGCGATCCTGCCTACCGCAGCGCCGCGCCCGCCAGGGCGCCGAGCAGCAGCGCCACCACCGCCAGCGCAAACGTGCCCACCAGCATGCCCACTGTCGCCGCCGGCCGGCGCTGCCTATGCAGCTGCACCACGTCCAGCATGGCCGTGGAAAATGTGGTGAATCCGCCCAGGAACCCGGTGGTTAACACGGCGTAAATGCCGCTCCCCACCTGCGCGAAGTACCCGAATGCCAGGCCCATGAGTAGTGCGCCAAGCACGTTGACCGTCGCAATTCCCAGGGGAAGCGGCCTTTTCGCGCGAGCTTTCAGTGCGTTCTGCCCCGCCTTCTTGGATGCTTGTTTTGCCGCCTTACCGCTGTGGCCGGACTGCTTTCGTTCCGCCCTGCGCTGCTGCAGCGCCGTTATTCCCGAATCCACCACGCCGCGCAGTGCGGCGCCGAGCCCGCCCGCGAGCGCTACCCACAACCACGTCATTTCGCGGCCCCCTTCTTCTTGTGCTGGGAGCTGCGACCCGCCCGCTTGGAATGGTTGAAGCGAAGTGCGCGCGCGGTGCGATGCTGCTGGCGGCTACGACGTCGTGACGAGACGGGCCGCCCTTCCGTGTGGTGCTGACGCTCCCCGAGCCACAGGCCGAAACCGGCCGCACCCAGTCCGGCCACGAACATCGCGAGCGTGTAGAGCATGACGGGGAGAAAATCGGCCAGCAGGTACCCGAGGGTGGCTTGCAGAATGAACGTGGAATAGGTGGTGAAACCGCCGCAGAATCCCGTGCCCAGGAGGAGCTTCTGGCGCCCACCGCGCGCACCGGTGCGCGCGGTGAGTCCCGTGACGAGACCCAGCAGAAATGCACCCGCCAGATTCACTAGTACGGTGGCCGTGAAACTGCCCAGCACGGCTGCGGCGGGATGAGCGGCTAGATTGCCCGGGGCCATGAGGGTGGCGCAGAGTTCTCGGACTCCCGTTCCGGCGGCGCCGCCGATGGCCACCAGCAGGAGGCCGCGCGGGTCTCGGTACAGAGGTTTCACGCGGCACAGTCTAATGGGGTGCCCCTGGGAAAACTCGGGGATACCGGCACCCGAATGCAACCGCGCCAGTTTTGCTCCGTGACCCCGTGTGTACCATCCCGCAACGGGCCGCGTGTGTCGGCGTCGCCGGATAGTATTGAAATACCGCGTAAGCGCCCGGTTTGTCACGCCAGCCGCGCGCGCCATCCGTTGAACATGGAGCACTCATGATCCAGATTCTTGTTAGTAATCCCCTTCTTGCCATCATGCTGGTGCTGGCTGCGGGCGCCGCATTTGGCCAGATCAAATTTGGTCCGCTGCGCTTCGGTGCGGCGGGCGCCCTTTTCGTGGGGTTGGCCGTGGGCGCGTTAGATCCCAAAATTGGGGCGTCGCTGGGCGTGGTGCA
Source organism: Neoactinobaculum massilliense (assembly GCF_900604955.1). GTDB lineage: Bacteria > Actinomycetota > Actinomycetes > Actinomycetales > Actinomycetaceae > Neoactinobaculum > Neoactinobaculum massilliense. The sequence continues at coordinate 343,583 of NZ_UWPE01000002.1, read as the reverse complement.
AACGCTGGGGCTCGCGCTGTTCGTGTACACGGTGGGCCTGGTGGCGGGCTCCACGTTTGTGCGCGATCTGCGCACCCAGTGGCCGCTCATGGTACTCGGCGCGGTGGTGCTCACGGCCGTGGCCGGGAGCGTGACGGCGCTGGGCCAGTCAATGGGTGTCACCAAGCCCGCCATCGCCGGCATGTACGCGGGATCCCTCACCACCACCCCCGCGCTGCAGGCTGCGCAGGATGCTTCCGGCGGAGACCCGTGGGTACCGGTCGGCTACGCCATCGGCTATCCGGTGGGCGTGATTATTGCGATCATCATCGTGGCGCTGGTGATCGGACACGAGTGGCCGGCTCGCCGCGATACGCCATCGCAGGCCGGTGCCGGTGTGGGTGCCGCCTCCGTGGTGGTGGAGAACCCGATGAGAGTGGTCTCCCTGCCGGGGTGGGACGCGGGTGTGGTGACGGCGTCGTACCTCAAGCATGGGGAAACTACTACGGTGGCGAAGCCTTCGGACGTGCTGGAAGCGGGCGACGAAATCCTCATTGTGGGGCCGGAGGCCGCCGTGCGTGAGGCGGAGGAGGCGCTCGGGCGCCGGTCGGAACGGGAACTGACGGATTTCCGCGCCGAGGTGGACTACCGCCGCTTTGTGCTCTCGAACCCGGATCTGGCCGGTTCCACCGTGAGCGAACTGAAGATCGGTCCGCGCTTCCACGGCCGTATCACGCGCGTGCAGCGCGGGGATCTGGACATTCTGGCCACTGATGATCTGGTGCTCCAGCCCGGCGATCGCCTCCTGGCCGTACTGCCCAAGGAGCAGATGCGCGCGGCCGCCCGCTACTTCGGCAATTCTGAGAAGCGCATCAGCCAGGTGGACGCGCTGTCCGTGGGTCTGGGAATGACGCTCGGGTTGCTGCTTGGGCTCATCCCGATCCCCATGATCGGTGGCGGCACGTTCTCGCTGGGAACGGCGGCGGGCCCGCTCATTGCGGGCATGTTCCTGGGCGCCATTCACCGCACCGGCCGCTTCCACTGGGATATCCCGCTGGCCGCGAATCTCACCATCCGCCAGCTCGGCCTGCTGCTGTTCCTGGCCGCGGTGGGCCTTGCCTCCGGGCCGGCCTTTGCCTCCTCGGCTTTCACTGCCGACGGCGGGAAGATCGCCGGGTTGGCCGCCATCGTGGTGCTGGCTTGCGCGCTGCTGTTCTTGGTGGGCGGGCGCTTAATCGGCCTGTCGAACCAGCGCGTGGTGGGCGCATTTGCGGGTTTGGTTGGGCAGCCAGCCATTCTCAGCTACGCCACCTCCCGCACCGCCGATGAGCGCGTAGAAACGGGTTACGCCGTGCTGTTTGCCGTGGGCATCGTTGTGAAGATCGTCCTGGTGACGGTGATGGTTTCGTAAAGCCGCGCTGCGGCTGGGCGGCGAGGAGTTGGGGCTGGGCGGCGCTAGCCCCGGTTTGAAGGTGGTTAGTGCACTTCGCGGGTGTTCTATACACCGTAAATCTGCACTAACCACCTTCAATCCGTCGTGGGGGCGGCCAGTTGGAACGGGATTTATGGTGGGGCGGGCCTAGGTGGGGGTTTAGTCTCGGTACACCCTGCCCTGCCTCGTTTTTACTCGCCCTTGCCCTGTCCGGCTCTCTTTTTGGCCAGGTCTCGGTTTTGGCCAGCCCCGACCTGGGCCCGGCCTTGTTTTTGGTTCAGCCCCGGTTTGAAGGTGGTTAGTGCACTTCGCAGGTGTTTTATACACCGTAAATCTGCACTAACCACCTTCAATCCGTCGTAGTGGTTCGGATGCGTCGTTATGCAACCGAAATCAATTCCCAAGGATTTCCCAGGTTGTGCGGGTGGATTCTCCAGCCTGGGTTGCTTATATATCTGTTGTCAGCGGGGGACAACCGGGAGCGTGGACCCGGCCCTGCTCAGTGATGGATTGCCTCCTCACAATAAATGAATAGCCGCAATGCTTGAGACATCCTTCGGGAAAGTTCTCGCGGCGCGGTGGGTGGCCAGGGAAGCGTGGATCCCTGGCCACCATTTTTATGTGCGGGTGACTTGTGTGGTTGACGTGGCTCCGTGTGGGGCAGGTGGTGGGTGCGGTGCGAACGTGCCGGTCCGGCATCTGAGCGATGGCCCGGATGGATCCCGGTTAATAGTTCTGACGGTTCTGGCCCTGGCCCATAGGCAGGCCGGTTGGTCGGCCCAACGAGCCCAGCCACTAGGCTGGCCGCCCGGTATTACCACGTGCGTAATGGCCGGTGGGGCCTTACCTCTCGGCTCAAACAGCACGGCCAGCGGGCGTGCTAGTCCGCGCCTCCTAGTCCACGTACCCCTAGTCCCGCTCGACTAGCACGTACCCCTCGTCGTTATAGGCCACATGCCAGGTGCCGCCATAGTTCGTGGCGGCCCAGTTTGCGGCGCCGTCGCCACTCATGAGCGACTGCGGCCCGAACGCAACCGCGCTCACCACCCGCGTGCCCTGCGAATTACCGGTCCAGTACACGGTGTTGCCGGGCACCAGGTACGCCATGAGGTAGATATCCGCAGCAATAGACTTGCCCGTCCCCACCTTGGCCAGCAGCTCGCCTGCCGCGCTGCGCTGCTCGGCGCTCAGCGTCGTGCTGTAGCCGCGCGCCCACTGCCCCAGCGTATTCTGCGACGTTCCGACCACCGCGCCCACCAGTGCAACGGTCGCCGCGAGGGATGCGCACGCCGCCTGGGCGCGGTGAGGTCGGTACGACGACGCCGCCCGCCCCGCGCCCCCAGCTGCGGTAGTGGGAGTGCCGGTCCCGGAAGCCGATGGGGCACCGGCCGTCTGCGTGACTCGTGCGGCGGTGGAAGCGGGGGCGTTGGCCCGTGTCGCCCGCCGTAGCCGCCTAGCTTCCAGAGCCCGCGCGGTACGCATGGCGCCGTCGACCAGGGCGAGGGCCGAGATCGGCACCAGCACAGCCGAATAGTGCCACTGGATGCCCCAGTAGGCGGACACGTTGCCGGCGAAGCGCCACAGCATGGTGGGGATGAGAGCGAGGGCAAGCGGGCTGCGCAATCCCACCACGCCGAGCGCGGCCAACAGGTATACGAGGGTGAGCAGCTTTTCGGACGGGGCGAAGAATCCGTACTCCGGCTGGCCCGCTACGGAGCCGAGCCGCCCCGTGTAATCCCACTGCCCGCCCACGTTGAACGCCGGCAGGATAACCAGAATTGTGAGGGCGAACCACACGATGCCCCAGAGGATCAGGCGGAGGCCGAAAATACCCAGGCGGCTGTCGAGCGCCGTGACAATGCGGCGCCAGGCCGAGCGGACGGGGTTCCCGGCAGGGTGCCCGGTGGACGCATTCTTGGCGCGCGTGTTGCTGGCGTTCGCGTTGCTGACGCGATTGTTACTGACGTGCGCACTTCCGCTGCGCGCACTTCCGGCGAGCGTGCTGCCGGCGAACGCACTTCCGCCAGCCGTATCTCCCCGCGCCCGACGGCCAACCCGCAGCCACGCCTCCAGAATCGCCGCGCCCCCGATTGCCGCGACGGTGAGTCCCAGGTCCTCCTTGACGAACACCAGCAGTCCCAGCTCCACGGCGGCGGTACGGCGATGCCCATCCAGCAGGTGCATGAGGCCGAACGCGAGCAGCGGCACGGCGAGGGCGATCTCGTGGAATTGCGCGGCAACGGCCGACGTGAGCCCCCAACCCAGGCCCGCGCCCGCTCCAATCAGTACCGCCGGCCACGTGCCCAGCTTGCGGCGCGCATAGTCCGCGATGGGTACCACGGACAGGCCGAATAGGACGTCCTGCGTGATGAGCAGGGTGAGGCCGGAGGGTGCAAGCGCGAAAATCGGCGTGAGCACGGCGAGGAGCGGGTGGAAATGATCGCCCCACAGGTTGAAGCCGGGTCCCTTAATGTTCACGATCGGCGCCTGGAAATGCGCGTAGCGGTCCAGCAGCTGCGTGAAAATACCCAGGTCCCAGCTGGGCGCCGAATACAGCCCCCACTGGTAGAGCGAAAACGCCACGTACAGCACCGTCGCCGCCACCCCCAGGCACCACGCGAGCGGACTCCGGGGTACCAGGTATGGGCGCGGAGTGAGCGACGTCGCGGGGGCCGTACTTGTCGTCGCCGTCGCCCGCCGCTCTTTCCCCGGTGCGTGCGCGTTTAGCCTGTGTGCGCCTGCTGCGTTATGTTCCGTCACGTTCCACCACCACATATCCGAGCCGGTTATATACCACGTGCCAACTACCGCCCACCTTGGACTTTACCCAGCGCACCACGTTTGACCCGCTGCCGTGATAGAGCCGGTTGGAGAACACCACGGTGTCAAAATAGGCGTCCCCGTAGGAGTGCTCCCAGTACACGGTATTACCCGGCACCACGTAGGCCATCATCACCACGTCCGCGATGAGCGTGCGTCCGGTGCCCACAGCGGCCACCGCGCCCCTCGCCGCCGCGCGCTCGGCCGGCGTTTGCGCATCCCCGTACCCCGCCACGGACACGTAGCCCTGTGTATTGCCCTGCCCGGTTACCCAGTGACCGAATCCGTTGTAGGAGGTGCCCACCAGCGAACTGCCAAGGAACAGGAGCGCGGAAGCGACGGACATGAGGGACGACGCCGCCCAACGCGGTGCTTGGCCGCGTACGGGGTGAGACCGTGCGGAGGACTGCCCGGCCCGGAGACGCAGAGGATGGGAGTGCCGATGCCAGCGCTCAGCGCCGTCCACCAGGGCCACGGCAATGATCGGCATGAGAGTGGCTGAATAGTGCCACAGAATGGTCCAGTAGTACGGGTTATTGCCGGAGAAACGCCACAGGAAGGTAGGGATGAGGGCGATGGACCATGGGCTGAGGAGCCCCAGCGCGCCGAGCGCTGTCACCGTAAAACCGAGTGTTTCCCACTTGACCTCCGGCTGGAAGAAGCCGTACTGGGAATTGAGCCGGCTGGCATAGTCCCAATCCCCATTCGGATTAAAGTGCGGCAGGATCACGAACGTGGCCAGCGCGAACCAGAATATGCCCCACACGGCCAGTCCCACGGCTATCCGCCCATCGCGGGTGGCGAGGGCGGCGCGGACGTGGCGCCAGAAAGCAGCAAATACGGTGCGTGGGGATGCGGCGTCGTCGCCGGATGCGTTGGCCGCGCTGACGTTCGTGGTGGCGGGCTCGGTGGCGCCCGCGTTCGCGAGTGCGGCGTCGTCGGACCCCCGGGAACCCCGTACACTCTGCAACGCCTCGAGGAAAATCACAAACCCAATGGCAGCGACGGTGAGCCCCAGGTCCTCCTTGACGAAAACGAGCAGGCCGATTTCCACCAGCGCCGCCCTGCGCCGTCCGTCCAACCAGTGGGTGAGGCCGAAAGTAAGGAGTGGCACGGCGAAGGCAATCTCATGGAACTGGACCACGGACGCGGAGGTGAGCCCCCACGAAACCGCGTAGGCGACGCCCACGATCGTGCCGGCCAGCCTGCCGATGCGGCGTCGTGCGAACGCGGTGATGGGTGCCACGGAAATGCCGAATAGGAAGGCTTCGAGCGCCATGAGCGTCATGCCCGAGGGGAACAGACGGAACAGTGGGCCGGTGAGTAGCAGAATCGGGTGGAAATGGTCGCCCCACAGGTTGAAGCCGGGCTCCTTGATATCCACGATGGGCGCCTCAAGGTGCGCGTAGCGGTCCGCCAGCTGCGTGAAGATGCCCAGATCCCAGGAGGGAGAGGAGAAATTAGCCCACTGGAACCACGCGAAACCCAGGTACATGAGGACGGTGAGAAGTGCCAGGATCCAGGCGACGACGTCGACGCGGCGCGGCTTCGCGGTGGGCACAGAACCGGTTGCGAAGCGGGACGTGGTGTGGCGTGAACGAGGTGATGCGGTGGCGCTCGCGGCGGGCTCCTGTGAACGGGATGTGGGGCGCAAATTGCTCGTGCGCGCGGCCGGCCGGGAGCTTGTCATCTACAGCAGATCCTTCTTTTCCATCCAACGAAGTGAGCCCCACCCGAGCGGTACGCGCGCCCAGAATGTGAGTACGCGGTAGAGCACCGCGGTGGAGAAGGCTACCGAGTAGGGTACGCCGGCCAGGGTAAGACCACCCGTGAGCGCCGCCTCCACCGGGCCGATACCACCCGGGGTGGGAATAACGGAGCCCACCGAATTGGATACCAGGTAGGTGAGAGCCAGGGTGGTGAGCGAAAGCGATTCCCCGAAGGCGGCAAGGGAGAACCCGAACGCCGCCACATAGCCGGCCGTTTGCAGGAGCGCGCCAAGCGTGGCCAGTCCCAGCCGGCCCGGATGGGTCATCAGCCAGGCGAGACGCGGCCAAATCTGCTCGAAACTGGGCTGGAGTTTCTTCCACAGCCAGCGGCGCAGCGGCTTGATGGCGAACAGGGCCGCAATCGCCACCACGGCGATGGCGATACCCACCAGCGCGGAGGAGGAGGGCATGGAGAGCGTACCGAAATCACCGGTGAGCAGCGCCAGCGCCACCAGCAGTGCCACCGTGCAGAGGAACTGCAGCACCTGGGAAAGCGTCACGGTCGCCACGGCCACCGCCGTTTTCATGCCCTGCTTCTGCAGGTAACGCAGGTTAATGGCCGCCGGCCCAATACCCGCCGGCGCCACCAGCACCACCACGCTGCCGGCCAGCTGCGCCAGCACGCCCTCGCGCAGTCGCAGTTTCTCCGCGCTGAGTGCCTGGAGGATGATAGCGGCGCCTACGTACGTCACCAGCCCCACCAGGAACGCCACCACCATGAGCCACGGGTTTGCCTGGGACACGGTGGCCTTGAGATCCTGGAAGTTAATAGAGCCGAGCAGAATAAACACGGCCGCCACGCCAATGATGAGCGTGATGACGGTTTTCGGCTGGAAGCGGTTGAACTGGACCAGCCCGACGTCCTTCGCCTCCGGAATCTCGTCAATAAGTGCGTTGCGGACGGCCTCGATGCGTTTCTTATCGCCCAGCTCCGCGCGGGTGGGCGCCGGGAGAATGGAGCGCTGCATGGCCGGGGCGATGGAGATGAGCGCCGCGCGCGGCAGAGACCGTTTTGCCGAGGCCACCGCCCGGTCCACGCCCACCAGCACGGTGAGCATCGCAAGCGTTTGCGCCAGGTCCACCGTGCGTGCCAGCTCCGTGGAGGCGATCGCGCCGTTCTCCCAGTCCGAGATCCCCACCTCACCATCCGTCAGCGTCACCACGCCCGCATGAATGTTCTGGTGTGAGAGCCCGGCGCGGTGCGCGCGCTGCAGAACGCGCCACAGTTGGTCCAGTTGCGTGTCTGTCAGGAGATCCGGGATGGCCGGGCTGTGAGCGGTTTCGTTGTCGTCCGACGCCGAAGCGCCAGCTTCCTGCGACGCCGCGGTCTGCGCCGGGGCCTGGTTCACGGCATGATCGTTGCCCGCCTGCTCGGTACTACGTGACTCCGTCTCGGTACTACGTAACTCCGTACTCGCGCTGGGGGCGGCGTCGTCGGACACATGGCTGAGCGGATGGGCGCCCACCAAACCGAAGGCGACAAGGGCGGACAGTTCCGTGGCGGCGATACGGATTTCCCGGGCCGGGGAGACCCCGAGCGCAATAGCCTGACGCTCCTTGAGCACAATGTTCTGCGCCTTTTCGATGATGGAGCGGTCAGTGGTGTCCCCCGCGGAGGTGAGGCGCAGACGGTGCCACAGTGTGGTGAGCTGGGAGACGATAATCTGGTCAGAATCAATGACGACGGCGTGGAAGGTGCCCGCCGGCGAATAGACAACATAGTTGCGGGCAAGGGAATTCGCGGCGACGGGCCGGAGAGAGCGGGCGCGCTCGACAATGGTGTCCACGTCAATATCCAGGGCCGTGACGGTGGCGGTGGGGGCGGCCTCGTCCGCGAGCGCGTTACGGATTTGTCCCAGCGGATTATCCCAGCCGTATCCGAGCCGGGCCGGGCTGGTAATCGACCAGGCGGTGAGCGGCTCGGGGGCGTTATCGACCCGGACAATGCGTGAGGCGTCCATGCCCGCACGGCGCACCAGTTGCACCAGCGCGGCACCGTTTGCGCGCGCCGCGTTATCCCCCAGCGCATACAGCATGAGGTGGCCGGTGGAAATTCCTACCAGCACGGTGATGAGCGCGCCCGAGAGCGACTGATCGCCCTGCAGCACGGAGAGCAGCAGCACAATGCCTAGCAGCCACCAGGAGGACCGGGAAATCTTTGTGGGCTTGGCGGCGCTCGACACGGTGAGGAGGGAGGAAATCACAGCCACGTAGGGGAGCAGCGTGATGAAGGATTGCGCTCGCAGATCCGCCGTGAGATCCGAGGTAATCATGGCCGTGGGGAAGAAACGATCAAAGAACCACACGCCCAGGTAGGAGACGCCCACGCCCACGGCGGCGGCTGCAATGGAGGTGAGTAGTTGGCGCCAATGCCGGCGCCGTACAAACTCGCCGAGGATCAACAGTGGGATCACAAAGGAAATGAGGCCCTCAAGAATATTGATGGGTACCACCAGGATGGTGCTCACAATATTGGAGGTGGCACTGGCTACGTCGCGCGTTACGGCCACGCTGGTGCGGTGGCCGTAAATGGCGAACACGATCACCAGGAGCAGGCCCGCTACGGCAAGCAGGCCTGTCACAAGGTGACGAGGCCGGCGCACCCAGTGCAGGCGCTCATCAATGAGCGTTACCGGGTGCGTTGGGGCTGCGATGCTCTGCTCCAACGTTTCTGGGTCCTGTTGCACTCGCACAGTCTAACGGGGCGAGAGGGCCACGCGGCGGCAAAAGGCCGCGGTGGGTCTACGGAATGAGCGTGGAGAGGCTCGGGCGGCGGGAGGTGACGGGCGTGTTGGGTGCGAGGCAGTGAGCGCGGTGGGGTATGAGGCGCGGCAGCGGGTGCGATTCGGGGCGCGCGGCGGTGGGCGGGGCATGCGGCCCTGCGTACATGAAACGCCCTGTATACATAAAAGAGCCCCGCAGGTGCGGGGCTCTGGCGGATGAGACTACTTGATGCCCATGGCCTGGTCGCGGACGGAGCGCAGCGTATCGGCGGACTGCTTGAACGCGGCCGCCTCCTTCTCCGTGAGCTCCAGTTCGATCACGCGGTGCACGCCCGCGCGGTTGATGATGGCGGGGGTGCCAATGTAGATGTCCTTTTCCCCGTACTCACCGTCCAGGTAGGCGGACACCGGGAGTGCCACATCATCGTTGCGGAAAATGGCGCGCGTGATACGTGCCAGCCCCATGCCAACGCCGTAGGACGTGGAGCCCTTGGCTTCGATAATGCGGTAGGCGGCGTCACGCGTTTTCTCGAAGATGGAGTAGAGCTCCTTCTCCAGGCCCGGCTCCTTTTCGAGGCGCTTACGGGTGGAAATGCCGGCCACCGTGGAGGAGGCCAGCACCGGCAGTTCAGTATCCCCGTGCTCGCCAATAATGTAGGCGTGGACGGAGGTGGGCGCGATGTCGTAGCGCTCGGAGAGCATGAAGCGGAAGCGTGCCGAATCAAGGATGGTGCCGGAGCCTAGCACGCGGGATGCGGGCAGGCCCGAGTACTTGTAGGCACCGTAGGTGAGGATATCCACCGGGTTGGCGGCCACCAGGAAGATGCCGTCAAAACCGTGGGACATGGCTTGCTCCACCACGGACTTGGTGATCGCGAGGTTCTTGTTTACCAGGTCCAGGCGCGTTTCGCCCGGCTTTTGCGCTGCACCCGCGCAATCCACAATCAGATCCGCATCGGCGCAGTCATCATAGGTGCCCTCTGTGACGACGGTGCGGGACGGCGCCCACACCACGCCGTGGTTGAGATCCTGGACGTTGCCCCAGGTTTTTTCCTTCGCAATATCGATGAGCGCGAGGTGGTCCACCGTGCCCTGGTTGACAAGCGCGTACGCGTAGGCGAGTCCAACGGCGCCGGCTCCGATAAGAACAACCTTGTTTCCGATATGTTGCTTCAACTGATCTCCTTCCCGACGCTTCCATTATCCGCGACCCCACCGACAAATATGATGGTCCGTGCGTAACAGTGAGCCATCACGCGCGGCGGAGGCGCAGCGAATTCGTGACCACGATGACGGAGGAGGCGGCCATGGCGGCAGCCGCGACGCCCGGCAGGATGACGCCGAATATGGCCAGGGGAATAGCGACCACGTTATAACCGAATGCCCAGCCGAGATTCTGCCGAATAATCCGTAGCGTGGCGCGGGAAATCCGCAGCGCCGTGGGAACGGAGTTGAGATCCGAATTGACGATCGTGATATCCGAGGCCGCCTTGGCCACGTCCGTTCCCGTTCCCATCGCGATGGAGAGATTGGCGGCGGCGAGTGCGGCGGCGTCGTTCACGCCGTCCCCCACCATGGCCACGGCGCGGCCCTGAGCCTGCAGTTCTCCAACAATCCGCACCTTGTCGTCCGGCAGCACGCCGGCGTGCACATCCTCAATGCCCGCCTCCGCGGCGATGGCGTGCGCGGTGGCCGGGTTATCACCCGTGGCCAGCACCAGATGAATACCGCCCGCCTTGAGCTCCGCGAGCGCGGCGGTCGCCTCGGGACGAAGGCGATCCCGCACGGTAATGACGCCGATAACAGCGCCGTCCTTTTCGACGACGACGTCCGTGGATGCCTCCGTTGCCTTCGGGCCGGCTTCCGTCGTGGTGGCGGGTGAGGCAATACCTTCCGGTGCGGAAGTAAAAGCGGCGCGCACTTCGGCGTCGTCAAACCACGCGGGCTTACCGGCGCGAATACGGGCGGCGCCCACCATCCCCTCCACCCCGAAACCGGGGACGGCGCGAATGCTGCTGGCCGGGACCGCGGCACCAAAGCGGCCGTTTTCCTTGAGAATGGCCGCTGCAATGGGGTGCTCAGAGTGGGCCTCCACGGAGGCTGCGGCGGCGAGCAGTTCGCGCTCGGTGACGCCGGGGGCGGGCTGGACGGCGGCGACGGCCATGTGGCCCTCGGTGATGGTGCCCGTCTTGTCCAGAATCATGGTGTTCGTCTTGGCCGCGTTCTCAAGGATTTCAGGGCCGCCGATGAGGATGCCTAGCTTCGAGGCACGTCCGGAGCCAACCATGAGCGCCGTGGGTGTGGCCAGGCCCAACGCGCACGGGCAGGCCACCACCAGCACGGTGATGGCGGAGGTGAGTGCCAGCTCCAGCGGGTTGCCGAGGAGGAGGCGGATCACCAGGGTGAGCAGCGCGATACCGATAACGGCGGGCACGAACACGGCGGAAATGCGGTCCGCGAGCTGCTGTACGGGCGCCTTGCCGGTTTGCGCCTTGGTGAGCAGGCGACCCATGGCGGCGAGTGTGGTGTCCTCACCCACGCGGGTGGCGCGGATGGTGAGGGCGCCGGCCGTATTAACCGTGGCGCCGGTTACCTCGCTGCCCTCGCTCACCTCCACCGGTGCTGATTCCCCGGTCAGTAGGGAGGCGTCCACGGCGGAGGAGCCCGCGATGACCACGCCATCGGTGGCGATCTTCTCGCCCGGCTTCGTCACAAAAACATCCCCCACCTGAAGCTGGGCGGCCGGAATGTCCTCGGACACCTCGGTGCCGTCCGCGCGGCGCACACGCCGTGCCGTCTCCACACCCAGATTGAGCAGTTCCCGCAGCGCATCACCGGCCGAACGGCGCGAGCGATGCTCAAGCCAGCGGCCCAGCAGCAGGAATGCGACAATCATGGCCACGGATTCGAAGTAGAGGTGGGGAGCGTTCACCGTGTGCATGCCGGACATCCGCATGGTGTAGCCGATCTGCCCCGCGCCACCCCAGAGCAGTGCCCACAGGGACCACAGCATGGAGGCCAGCGTGCCCAGTGAGACGAGGGTGTCCATCGTGGAGCTGCCGTGCGCGGCGGCGCGGAACGCCGCCTTATGGAACGGCCAGCCGCAGTAGAACGCGATCGGTAGAGAAAGTGCGGCCACCACCCACTGCCAGCCGGGGAACTGCCAGGCCGGAATCATGGACATAGTGACCACGGGGATCGCCAGCACGAGTGCCACCCAGAACAGGTTGCGCAGGTGATGGATACGGCGCTGAGTGGCCGCATCCGCGCGGCGCTCCACCGCTTTCGCCTGCTCCTCGCTCACCGAGGCCGTCCGCTCCCCGTGGCTGCCGAGCTTCACGCGCCGAATCACCGAGGCCTCATATCCGGCCCGCTGCACCTGCGCCACAAACTCCGCGTCCGAGAGCGCCGCGCCTTCTGCCGAAAGCTCAATGTGCGCCTGCTCGTTGGCCAGGTTAACCAGCGCGTGCGTACCGGGGAGTTTGTTGAGTTTCTTCTCCACCCGCGCCACGCAGGACGCGCACGTCATCCCGCCCACCGCCAGGTCCAGTTCGGCCACGGTGGGGGCTGCCTCCGCTTGCGCGACGCCGGCGGCCGCGGTTTCGCCGCGTGCAGCATCCGCGTTCGGCGAAGTGCCGGCGGTGCGGCCAGAATGTGCAGTTGCTTCGGTCATGATGCTCGATTCAAGATTCTCAGCGGGTTCCAGCGTGCGGGCGGTGGTGGCGCGGCGCTGGCGGACATGCGAACGACGCCGTCCGGTCCGGGTATCTCCTACGCAGGTAGGCGTGCACTCGGATAGCGGTGACCGCGGCGTCGAAAAACTATGTGCGAATCACGCCCTCAAGCTTGTAGTCTCCGGCCTCATCGAGGGCTTCGCGGAGAGCCGCATCATCCAGCGGGTTCTCGGAAACCACCATGGCCGTGGAAATCTCGCCCGGGTGGAGGTCGATCTTGACGTCCTTGACGCCGTCCAGCGCCTTGAGTTCCTCGGTCACGTGCATCACGCAGTGAGCGCAGGTCATGCCAGAAATGTCGAGGGTAGTGCTGTTCATGAGAATTCCTTTCCGGTGTGCGGGTGCACATCGCCCCCACTGTATACCCCCAGGGGGTATCTACGGTAGGTCTGAGTGGGGTGCGCCTGGCCGCGGAATTCCGGGCGTGCGAGGCGTACCGAGCGTGCCTATTCAGTCGTCGGCCGCACGCGGGGTGGGCAGGACGGCAGGCAGGATGCGGCGCGCGTGGATTACAGGTACGCGCGTGCCTGCGCCACGGTTTCCTGCCCGTAGCCGCCGCCAAACAGCGCCGCGTGTAGCACCAGCATGTGGATCCGGTGCAGCCCCACGCGCTCCTCCCAGCCGTCGGCCAGCGGCGATTCCTCGTTGTAGGCAGCGTAAATTCGATCGACGAACGGCGCCCCGAACACCGTGAGCGCCGCAAGGTCCGTTTCCGCGTGGCCGCCGTGAGAAATGGGATCGATGAGTACGGCGACGACGCCGTCGCCTGCGGTTCCCTCCGCTTCCGTTTCATCTGTAGTCCCGTTCCATGTCCCGCGGGCGGCCTCCCGCGCAGATGCGGCGGTGGTCCAAAAGACGTTGCCGCTCCACAGATCGCCGTGGAGCAGGGCGGCGTCGGTGGTGACGAGGGCAGGCTGGGGCGCGTCGAACATGCCCGTGGCCACGCGGTCGGCGAGGCGGTGCATGAGGGCGGCGTCGGCCTGCGAGAATGCGCCGTTGCGCAGCGCGGGCGCGATGAACGGTTCGATGAAGTCTGCCGCGTACATCTCACCCCAGGTGCGCGGCTCGGAATCGGCCGGCACCAGGTGCAGGCGGGAGGGGTCCATGGAATAGGCGGGTGGATTGGGACCGGCCAGGAGGGCGGGCGCCTGCCCGAACAAACGCTTGCCGGTGGGAGCATAGGCGTGCGTGTGCGCCAGCCTCCGGCCAAAAGCTTCCGCGGCCGCCCGGGTGGGGCTGGCGTGAGCCAGCAGGGCCGTCTCCATCTCGCTCCCCTCGCGCCGCATGACGCGCACGGTGGGTGCCCCGCCGTGTTCCGCCGCCTCGCCCAGCTCCATGAGTCCGGCATACTCGGCGGTGATTTCCTCGGGTGCCGCATGCTTCGTGTAGGTCCGCATGTCTCTACCGTAGGCCCCGATTCTTCTGCCGACGCCGCCGTTTGGCACGTCGTGAGGCCGGTAGCGTGGCGATGGGCCGGCGTTGAGCCGGGAGAGTGGTGACGAGAGCTGGTGCGGTATGGCCGAGGGGCGCCGGCAGTGTTTATTGCTCGCGCTCAGTAAGAAGCGCCTGCAGGGCAGGGATGATGTGCACGTCGCCGGGCAGCCACTGGACAGACGTAGCCTCAGCGGCGGAGAGCGCCTTGAGCGCCCGGTGCGCACTACCAACGCGCGGGGCGTCACCGGGCGCCAGGACGGCCAACCACAGCCGCATCCAGCGGCCAGCATTGTGCCCACCGGCCGAGAGCGGCCAGTCGCCGTCGGCATCACCGGGATTGCGTACCTGCGCTCCCAGCGCTACCTCGCAGCCCAGTTCCTCGCGTAATTCGCGCCGGGCGGCCTGTGCCGGATCCTCGCCGGGCTCCACTTTGCCGCCGGGGAATTCCCACAGACCGTCGGCCCACTCCGGGTAGGAGCGTTGGGCGGCGAGAAAACGGTGCGGATGCGCCAAATTATCAACAATCGCTACGGCGGCCACCAGACGGCGTTCCATGCTGCCCCTCTCACTCGATAGGGCCCAGCGTACCGCGGGCCTCCGGCACGGCCTCCTACGCTGCTTCGGCGGACCGCTCTGTCTGCGCCTGCGGCGCACTACCCGGGACCGCGTCTGCCGCGCCGGTATCCTCGCGGAACATTGGCGTGGCATACCAACCGGCGGTGGGCGAAAACGCGAGCACCTCGACGTCGTGCTGAGCGGCAAGACCGAGTGTGGCGGGGCCGCCGGACATGATGGCGGTGGCCCAGACATCGGCGGTGACGATGTCGCGCGCGGCCACGCTCACCTGCGAGAACAGGACGCCACGCTGTGGGAAGGCGGCATTGTGCGCGGCCGTGCCACCGGCGATGGGGCCGAGGGCGCGCCAAATATGCTCGCCGCGCTCGGCGGTGCCGGAGGTGGCCAGTGCGCTCACCCGGCCATCCAGACGGGCCCGGCTGACCAGACGCGAGCGATCCTCGGGATCCACAATGCCCGATGTCCACGGTTGGCCGTCGGCGCGCGTGCCCGAGGTGGCGATATCCCCGCCCGCGTTGATGAGCCAGTTCGTGGCGCCGTAGCTTTCGAGCACCTGCCCGGCCGCACGGATCGCGAGCGCCTTGGCGATACCCTGCACGTCCCAGCCGCCGGTGGGGATACGAGGGGTGAAGGCGCCCCTGGTTTCCGCTTCCCACGCCTCACACTCGAGGAACGCGTCCCGGAACAGGCCCGACGTGGCGTCGAGCGTGATCTCGCCGCGGGAGAATTGGGAGGCCTCCGAGTCCGCTATCCATAGGCTGCAGGAGAGGTCATAGCGGCGGAACGTTTCGCGGACCTCCATGGTGGCGCGCGCCGGCAAATTCGGGCAGGTGATCGAGACCGTGGTACCCATCGTTTCAAAAATCATGACCGCGCCTCATCCAGTGCGGCCTGCAGGGAGGTGGCGTACGCCTGCGAGGTGTAGGTAGCGCCGGATACCGTGTCGATGCTCGCGCTGCCGGCGGAGAGCACCTCGCTGCGCAAGAGCGGGAGCGCCTGCTCGTTAATACGCTGGGAGTGGCCGTCCTGCACGCTGTCCTGGGCGCTCACGTTCGTCACTTTCCCGCCGCTCACCGTGACCGTCAGCGTCAGGCTGCCGTAACGGTACTGAGTGGTTTGCGTGTAGGTGCCATCCCGGTAGGAGGAACCGGAGCCGCTAGAACCCGTGGAGCTGCTAGAACCCGTGCCGGAAGCCCCATTCGTCTCGGATGAGTCGGTGCCGGAGACTCCCGCATTCCCGCTGCTGGCGCTCGCGTTCCCGGACGTGCCGGCAGTATCCGCCGTTCCGCCGAGATTCGTACCGTTCGTGGACGCGCTACCGGAACCGGAGGCGAGACTGGACGACGGCGTCGCCGTGGCCCAAGCCGTACCCAGCACCCCGATGGTGGCAAGTGCTGACAGGACGCTGGCTCTACGTGACATTTTCATGTGAACCTACCAATCGAATTCTTCGCGGTGAACCGCGGTGACGGGGAGGCCATGGGCGATGGCCTCGTTTTCTAGTGACTGTGCGGCCGGTTTGGGACCGCAGATGTAGAGATCCGCGTGCTGCAGTGGCCCCGTGAGATCCACCAGCCGTATGCCGCGGGCGCTTTCGGGTGCCCACGCGGGGGCGGCGATGGATCTCGATCGGTGCCCGGGGAGCACGTACAGGCGGGCGCCGCGCCGCCGGGCGATCGCATCAATTTCGGCCAGGTGGGGCATGTCCGCGAGGCTGGAGCCGCGCAGGATCACGGTGGCGTGCCCGGGCGCGAAGGTAGCCGTTTCCAGGAATGCGCGGATCGGTGCGATGCCGACGCCGAAGCCCACCAGTACAAGGTCGGGTTCGCTGCGAGATGCCTCGGTGAACACGCCGTAGGGGCCCTGCACCGTGACGTGCATGCCGGGCCGGACACGGCGAATGAGTTGGGCGGTGCCCCGGCCGCGCGCCTTGACGGTGACGCGAAGCAGCTGGCCGGGCGCACCCTGGCCGGGTTGAGTCTGTGCGAGCGGCGTCTGGCCGTGCGGAGCTGCGGAGAGCGACAGTGGGTGGGAATGTGTCCACAGTCCGGGCGCGAGGAAACGCCATTGGCCAAATTGGCCGGCGCCGGCCCGGTGGTCTGCCATGAAGTCGGCTGCCCCCGGACCCGTCATTTCGATGCTCACCACGCCGGGCGCCTCGGCGCGTACTTGCGTTACGGTGAGCCGCCGGAGCCAGGCCTGGCGGAGGGGAATAAATAGCCGATACCAACAGAGCACTGCGAGCGTCACACCCCAGAGTGCCATCCACGTGGCGCGCGGCCAGCCACTGGCGAACGTGCCGCCCATCGAGAACTGGTGGGGGAGTGCCGCAAGGACGGCCACATAGGTGAGCAAGTGGATGAGCCACCAGGCCTCGTGCGGTAGTTTCTTGCGCACCGCCCACATGGATGTCACGCCCACCACGCCCAGCAGGAGCAGCGAGGCGACCGCCAGCGCAAAATCGCCGGACCAGAGTGCACCAATTTCGGCCGGCCAGCTCACTCCGTCAAGGAGCGCATAGCCAACAATGAGAAGGGCGCCGTGCATAACAAGTCCGACGACGGTTGCCTCACCCAGGTCGCGGTGCGCGGCGAGTGCCTTGTCCAGCCCCACCGTGTGTTCGATGAACGGTACGCGGGCAGCCAGCCACAGCATGAGAATGACGGAGCCGGTGGCGCCCAGGCCTGCCACAATGCCAAGAGCGGTGATCAATGCGCCGGGCGAAGCGAGCATGCCGGCCATGCCACCCTGGCTGATCCAGGTGGCAATTGGCAGCACAACGCAGAGCGTGCCGGCGACGCACAGGAGGTCGCGGTGCCAGGCACGTGCCGCGGCTTGAGCAGGAAAGATCCCCTCAGGGGCCGGGCTTATTGGAGCTGGGAGGGCGCCGGCGCGGTTTTCGCCTGTGCGAGTCCGACGAGCATCGCCAGAGGCGGTGGCCGTTCCCATGTGATTGAACATGGTAGAAAGATGCGGCCGCTTGCTGGGAAGTAGGCGGATGTTTTCTGAGAAATACGCGGTGTGATGTGGACGGGGCGGTGGCGCGCCCCGGTCCCCGCTTCTCTACTTCGTCACCTCAACAATCCCGTGGGCGCCGCGTTCGGCGTCGGTCATTACGTGGTTGACCACCGAATAGTGTCCGGCTGCGGGGAACGTGAGCTCCGCGAATCCACCCTGCGCCGCCTCCAGTGGGAGCACTTGGGCGCCACCATCCTGCGTGGTGCCGCCGCTTGGATCTACCGCTGTGCCATGCCGAAGTGTGTACCGTCCTTCCGTCCACGTGGTATCAAATTGCCCACCCACGATGTGGAAGGACAGGGGCTCGTCTGGGCCGGCGTCGAGCACCCAGAACCGCACACGCTGCCCGGCCTTCACCTGGAACGGATACTGGTCATACTGGAAGGCGATGCCGTTGAAAGCCATCCGATCGGGCTCGGTGCCCACGCGCGCGGCATCCACCTCGGTGGCCGCATCGGCCGTGGTGGCCACGTTCTGCAGATAGATTTCGCTCTGCACAAGCACGTACTGGTGATCCACCGGGTCCAGCCCGTCCGGTTCAATCACGACGGCGCCATGCATGCCGGCCGCGATGTGCGTAGACATCGGTGCCGTGGAGCAGTGGTACATCCAAATACCGGCGCGGCCCGCGGTGAACTCATAGGTGAGCGTTTCTCCGGGGGCAATGGTACGCATGGGCTGATCGGGTGAGAGCGAGCCGGCATGGAAATCAATGGAGTGGCCCATGGTGCCCTCGTTCTTGAGGGTGACCTCGAACCGGTCGCCCACGCGGCCGTGCAGGGTAGGGCCGGCCGATTGGCCGTTGTATGTCCACCGCAACTGCCACACGCCCGGCGCCACTTCCAGCGGCACCTCCTTGACCGTGAGTGTCACCTTCCGCGTTTTGGGTCCGGTGTCCGCTTCCAAAGCGGAGAGTTCCGGGGAAATATGACTGGAGATAGGCGTATTTTTGTCCGGGTAGGCGGAGGCGTCCGGGCCGGCCGTGCCGGTGGCACTTGAGCCGGTGGTACTTGAGCTATCGGTGTCGGTATTCGCTTTGCCGGTGGCGTCTGCTGCGCTAGTGGTGCCCGCGCCGGTGACCGTCACCTCCATGGTCATCCCCATCTGGCGGTGTCCCGCCACGGTGCAGTAGCCCTGGCTGGAGGCGGATTGAACACCGTAGTCCACGGTGCGGCTGGTGCCCGGGGCGATGCGCCCTGATTCCACCGTACCGATTCTGAGGTCATGCTGATTGACCTTGTCCGTATTGGTCAGGTTGATAACCAGGCGGTTGCCGGCCGGTACCTCAATAGCTGACGGCTCAAATGTCATGTCCCCGGTAGCCGTGACGTTTACGGTGGTGGTCTTCCCGGTGGGGGTCACCGTCTGTGTGCTGGTGGGCACGCCGGTGAGTGCGGGGAGCCCGGCGCCGGTGCCGACACCCGCCACGATGAGGAGCAGGATAACGGACACGGCCGCCACCAGGCCGGCCGCGGACCATGTGCTTGAGCGCTTCATTGCTCTCCTTTCACGATGCCATGAGGCGGCGTGGGTGCGGTGCCGGGCGCTCCGTCCGCTACACCGCCCGTGCTACCCGTTGCATTGGGGTTAGCTGTGTGTGGGCCGGTTGGGTTTGTTCGTGGGCCGGTTGCGCTGGTGCCGGCTGCGGTGAGGTTTGTTGTGCTGGTGCCGGCATGCGAACCGGTTGCGCGAAGCTGCTGTTTGGCATGAACGCCGGCGAAGGCGCCAATGAACATGAGTGGTACGAAGCTAGCTAGCGTTGCTATGCCGAGCACCGCAAACCAGCCCGGGAACGGTGTGGGCGCCAGCCATGCCAGCAATGCCAGATTTGGCACCGCAATACGGAATGTGGCACCCCAGTTGAATACGGTATCCATGGCTCGCCGCACACTGGGTGCTCCGCCCATGGCTGAGGCCATGAGGTAGGAGAGTGCGCCGAACAGGAGCTGAAGGGCAAAGCCCCACAGCGCCACGAATCCGATCTGGTAGAGGTGATCGGATACGGTGTCCCAACCGCCCAGCGCCATGAAGACGGCTAGCCATACCAGGATGATGCCCGCCCAGCACACGCCGGCAAAAATGGAGGCGGGCGCAAAATCGCGCATGCCCTTACGTCGGAGCGGATAGCCCAGGGTGACGGCCCACACCCCGATGCCCGCCGCATAGGTGAGCGTGCCGGCGAAAGCCAGCCAGTGCGTACCCAGGGTGGCGCCGGTAGCAATGGCCACTACGCCCACCAGTAGGAACCACAGTGCATGGGCGGTACGCCGTTCGGCGCCGGGGGCCATGCGTGAGCGCACCACCGTAGGCCAGAGGAATAGCAGTGTGCCCACCACCGTGAGCCCGATCCAGCCGAACAGGTTGATGGCGATATGGGCGGCCATCAGCCGGCCGCGCCAGGTGTCACCGGGCTCAGCGGCCAGGAGCACGCCGTAGGTTGCGCCGAGGGGCAGACAGCAGGCGGCGGCAAGGTAATAGCGCGCTACCACGCGGAAACGGCCGCCCGCGCCGCCGCGAAATCGCGTGGCAATGTGCGCGGCGTGCCACACCACGGCGGTGGCCACCAGGCAGGCACCAACAACCACGAGCGCCCAGTGTGCGGCGGGGAATCCCCACACCACCAGGGCGCCGCCCACCAGGAGGAGAATGGCGCGTGCATCCTGTGCGCGATTAGACGCGTCCGTGGGTGCCCGATGAGTGAGCTTGCCGGTGAAGTATTCGGACCATACGAGCACCGCATGGGAGAGCGCCCCCAGCAGTACCATGTGCACCAGCACCCAGTCCCATCGCATAAGCGAGGAATTGAGTGCGGCCACAATGGCGGCGGTCAGCCACAGGATGGAGACGAAATCTCGCAGTACGCGGGGTTTACCTTTTGATCTGGCTGACGGTTGAGCAGGCATGCGGGTGGATGAGGGTGCAGGCGGCGACCCTGAGGGCGCGCCCTGTGACTCAGCGCGGCCACTCGACTCCGCCGGCTGCTCATTTTCGCTTATTCCAGCCGTCCGGATCATTTCCTGCCTCCCCTCGGACCTGCGATCACCGTGGTGATGATGGTGGCCAAGAAAGTTAGGATGGCCAGCACACTGACCACTCCGCTCACAATCCAGACGGTGCCCTGGCCCAGCGCCACGTCCGCAATAACGCGAAGAAGTAGACCGGCGTTGAGAAGCGCCACTGGCACATACATGAATGGTTGATATGGCACCGGCAAGCTGATAACGGCCGGGAACACAATGGGTGCGTGCGCCATAATCATGGTGAATGCGAAGCCAATGAAGATGCAGTGCACGGCCGCGTCATAAAGAGGCGTGCCGGGGAGCCCGGCGGAGGCTAGCCAGACCACGCCCGCAATGGCCAGCCACACGTATCCGCCCAGCAGTGCCCACGCCATATACCGCGGAAGCCCCGTGGCATGAATGAGCCGGCGCGGTACGTCCCGCCATGCCAGCCATGCGGCAATGCCTAGCAGTCCGGCGCCGCATACTCGCCGTCCGACCGCCGGCCAGAGGAGCGCGGCCCCTGCCGCCAGGGTAAGAAACACGGAGAAAAATAGCAGCGTAGAAACAGCACGCGGCCCCATGGTGAGCTGAGCCAGTTCTGCGCGCTCCGAGGCGATCGTAATAACAAGGAATGCGGCAAGCAGCGGAAGGAGCGCGGAGGTTTCAAACCGGAGCGAGAGCAGCAGCGCCGCAGTGAGTGCCACACCGCTGAGCATCTGCGGGGCAAGCAGGGTGAGCTGGGCGCGATCCCACAGCGCTATATAAATAAGTGTGGTCAGCAGGCTGCCCTCCACCATGACCACCTTGCCCAGTGCACCTGCACCGCTCAGAGGCCCTGCAATAGCCACCGTGACACCACCGAGCACCAGTAGTAGCGGTGCCAGGTATGCCCAGAGGTGCCGCGGATCCTGATGGGCCAGTGCCTGGGCGCGTTCCAGTGCAATGACACCGCCTAGAAAACCGCCCACCATCACAATTCCGTGCGCGGCCGGATCCTGCCCGGTGACGGGCGCCCAGGTACCCAGTAACAGGAGGGCCGCGTTGAGCCCGCATAGCAGCGCAAAGACGGCCAGCGCCAGGAGCAGTGCACGCGGCGAGGGGCGCCGCCGTACGTGTACCGCGCGGCTGCCGATCCCAGCACCACTCGCAGGCTCCTGCTGCACCGGGGGAGCGCTCCGGGCGAGGCCTGCCGCCATGGGAGGTGTCCCGCCGCGAGAGGTGGTGCGCGCACCGGCGCTCGCGGGATCACAACTGTCGCCCGCTGCGGAATCCTTCCCGCCCTGGTGCGGGAAAATCGCTCTGGCCATCACGCTCCTTTCGTCTGTCTCGATGGTATAGGGAGGGTCCGACAAAAGTCGTGGCCTACCAAGCGTCGCTAAAACTTGCGTGCCCCAGCGACGTCGTACACACCAGCGACGTCGTACACATCCGCGAGCTCGTCTCCTTACGCAGCGCGCCGGCCCCGTATAGCTGCGCCGGCCTAATACCCCCGCGCCGGCCCCGAAGTGCTGACGCGGCTCTCACACCCCGCGCCCCGTCCACGTAGCCTGGAAGGTGGCGCCAGGTTTTCTGGGAAAAACCCGAATGTGATGGACACTTCCCCGCCGCGAGGGTGCGCTTTCAGGGGGATCTGAGAGACAGTAAGCCCAGCAGATCGGGCGGTTGGTCCCGGTCGGCGGCCGGGCGCCACTGCTCGGCCAAGCGGACTAGGCTACCCACGCAACGCGGGCCGGCTATGCCCGTGTCGGATTGTGCGGCGCGAATGCGCCAAAGAAGTGAGGATTATGGGATCGATCTCGGGGGCGCTTGACGCGGCCGCCATGCTGCAGGGCTTTGGGCCGTGGATTCTGTTGGGCGTCGCGATTGTTATCTTTATTGAAACGGGCCTGCTGTTCCCGTTCCTGCCCGGCGACTCTCTTCTAGTCACCGCCGCCGCGCTCCATGTTCAGCTCAACGTGAACGTGTGGCTGGTGGCGCTGGTGGCGTCGGTGGCCGCCGTCGCCGGCGATCAGCTGAGCTTTTGGTTGGGACGGCGTTTCGGACGGCGCCTGTTCAAGCCCGACGCCCGCGTACTCAAGACCTCGCGGCTTCACGAAGCCGAAGAATTCTTCGCCAAGTGGGGTCCGCTCGCGCTGGTGCTGGGCCGTTTCGTACCGATCGTCCGCACCTACGTACCGGTTGCGGCCGGCACCGCGGATATGCATTACCGCAAGTTCGTGGGCTGGAACGTGCTGGGAGCGCTCTCCTGGGTGGTGCTCATGATGGGCGTCGGGCTGGCGCTCGGCCAGATTCCGGGCATCACAAAATCCATCGATGGCATCATGATCCTGGTGGTTCTGGTTTCCGTCATGCCCATTGTTATTGGTGCTGTTCATAAGAAGCGGCAGCAGAAGAAGAACGCCCTGCTCGACGACGTCGAAGCACGCAAGTCCGTAGACGTCCAGTAGCGAGTGGTTCCGCGGGATTCCGGCCGGGTGGTTGCGCGGGCCGGAATGCGCACCGGGCGGGCGTAGAAGGTGGGCTGGCGTAGGAAGCGAGCTGGCCCGTGCGGGAAACATCCCGCCTACACTGGCGGCATGCGAATTTCTCCACTGGGCGGCCGCCGCCCTAAGCGCGCGGAATTGGCGGATTTTGTGGGCAGGCCGGTGGACCCAATTGTCACCCCGCACGCCAAATTGCTCATTGTGGGGATTAATCCGGGGCTGTGGACGGCGGCGGTGAATGCGCCGTTCGCGGCGCCGTCGAACAGGTTTTGGCCGTCGCTGGCGGCTTCCGGGCTGCTGCCGCGCCGCGTGGATGCGGCCGCCGGCCTCTCCGCCGAGGACGAGGCAATGGTGCAGGCGCGCGGCATTGGCCTCACCAACCTGGTGGATCGCGCCACCGCCAAAGCTAGCGAGCTCAGCCGCGAGGAACTGGCCGCCGGATACCGGGCGCTCGGCAAGACCGTGGCGCAGATGAAGCCGCGGGTGGTGGCCATTCTGGGGATCACTGCCTACCGCGACGCCACCGGGCGCAAAAAGGCGAAGGTAGGCCCGCAGCTGGACGCGGCCGGCGCGCCGCGAAAAATCGGCTCGGCGGATCTGTGGGTGCTGCCGCAACCGAGCGGGCTCAACGCTCACGCCACGCTTCCGGTGCTGGTGGAATGGTGGCACCGTGTGGCCGACGCCGCCGGCATGGCTTACGCGTAGAGGCGCGGCAATAATGCGAGCAATATTTTGAATCAGACAGAGCTGGCTCCCATGCGCGTAGAGGCGCGGCTGCCTGTGTCCGGGGCGGGGATCGTCCGCCTATTCCGGCCGTGCCACGCGCACGAACGCGGCCTCGATGGCAGTGGCCGCAGCGGCGTCGCGATCCGTATCTCCAACCACCACCAGCTGTTCGCCGGGGAAGTGGGCGGCCACCTCGCGCGCCAGCTGGTTACGGTCCGGCTCGGCGGCGCCGAATCCGGAGCGATTCCAGTCAAAGGCCGTGAGATCCAGCCCGGAGGAGGTGAGCTTTTCACGCGCCCGCACGGGCGTATTACCGGTGAGCAAAACGCTGGTGGCGCCGAGCTTGGCCGCGAGCTGCACGGCCGCCCAAATCCCCGGCATGACGCGGCGCGGGTGAGCGCGGTAGAACTTCGCCGAGACTGCGTTGAGACGCTCCATGAACTCCGGCAGCAGTGACTCGCTGAGCCCTGCCCAGGCCAGGTAGTCGAGGGAGATGTGAGCGTCCGTTTTTCCGTCGCGGTCCGGCAGTGGCGCATCCGGCACCGGTCCCATCTCGCGGATCACCTCGAGGAACAGGTTGTCGCCGGGGCCCGCCGGGTAGAGCAGCGTGCCATCGATGTCCCACAGAACCGCCGTCATGAGTGTCCTTCCGTTTGTGCCCAGCCTACCGGCCGCGCTTGCGCTTCCTCTCCGTACCGATTCCGCCTGCAGCTCTCTGTCCCGCACCTCCTCACGCGCCGCCCGCGCGCCAGCTAAACGCACCCGCCCGGCAAGCGCTCCCGCGGCCCACCGCGCCCTACTACCCACCCACGCACCCAGCGCGTGCGCGAAAACCGCACGCTCCGGCGTCGTCGCCCGTCTAGCGTCACATTGCCGCCAAACCTACCGAGTGGTAACACAGAAGAGGAGCGCCGGGCGGTCCCCATTTTTCGATCGCGTGTGCAGCCGATGCCCGCCTATTTTCCGCCGCGCCCCACCGAGGAAAGGAATTGCATTTGAGCAAGTGGGAAATTGTTCGCAGGTACATCCTGCTCTGCGTGGGACTCATGATTATGGCCACCGGTATCGCCTTTTCGATAAAAGCGGACCTGGGCACCACGCCAATTTCCTCCGTCCCCTTCGTGTTCAGCGAATTCACGCCGGTCTCGGTGGGTGTGGCCACGGTGCTCATGAACCTCGCGTTTGTGGTGCTGCAGGTTCTTATCCTGCGCCGCGATTTCCAGCCCATTCAGCTCATGCAGATTCCGGTGTCCTTCCTATTCGGCTTTTCTACGGACGTGGCCCTCGGCCTCATCTCCGGCATCACGGTGACGGACACCGGCGAGCAGTGGCTCCTCTGCATTCTCGGCGTGCTGCTGGTGGGACTCGGCGTAGCCTGCGAGGTGACGGCGAACGTGGTGGTCGCGGCCGGTGAGGGGCTTGTTCTGGCTATCACCACCGCGCTTAAACGGCGCTGGGACGTGCATTTCCCCACCATTAAAATCAGTTTTGACGTCACGCTGGTGGTTATCTCCCTGACGCTTTCGCTTTTGTTCGTGGGCGGGATGCGCGGCGTTGGCCTGGGGACGGTTGCGGCCGCCCTGCTGGTTGGCCTCACCGCGAAGTGTATGGCGCGCCCGATGGGGTGGGTGAATCGCCGCGTCCTTATGGGGTTGCCTCGCCGTATTTCCGTCGACGACGCCGCACTCGCGCCCGTCGCCGCCTAGCGCTCGCACTTTCCCAGCCGCCCGGGGGCTCCCTTGGCTGCACCACCGGGCGGGATTGACGCGGCGTCGTCGTACCGTGTCCGGCATCTGAAACCTCCCCAACTTCCCCGCCTTTCGGGCCCACAATAGAAACCGGGGCCGCGCCTAACCCATGCGCGCCAGGAGGGACAAGGGAGTGACCATGGACGTATCGCAGCGGATCAACCGAAACCTGACGGCGCTCAAGCCGAACGATATCCTCGCCTTTAATCTCGAGGTGGGCGCTATTCCGGGGATCCTGCGCCTCACGCTCGGGGAGCCGGATTTCACCACGCCGGAACACGTGAAGGCAGCCGGCATGCACGCGATTGCGGCGAACCAAAGCCACTACACGCCGCCGCGGGGACTGCCGTCATTGCGGGCGGCGGCAGCCGAGTTTTTTGCGAATAAGTACGGCGTCCACTACAACCCGGATACTGAGGTGCTGGTGACCGTGGGCGCCACGGAGGCGATTTTTTCCTCGCTCATGACCGTGCTCAACCCGGGCGACACGGTGATTCTGCCCTCGCCGGCGTTCCCGCTCTACGAGTCGGTGATTCGGGTGTGCGGGGCCAGCCCGATCGCGATTAATACGGAGCCGGACGGATTTATTCTGCGGCCGGAGCGGCTGGAGCAGGCGCTGGAGGAAAATCGGGACACGGTGAAAGCCGTGGTGCTCAATTATCCGACAAATCCCACCGGCGTCACCTACACGCGGGCGGATCTTGAGGCGCTGGCCGCCGTGCTGCAAAAATACGCCGTTTTCGTGATTTCGGACGAGATTTATTCGGAACTCACCTACACGGGGACGCACGTATCCATGGGTGAGGTGTTGCGGGAGCAGACGGTGCTGATTTCGGGTGTGTCCAAGTCTCACGCGATGACGGGCTGGCGCATCGGCATCATGTGTGGGCCGGAGGCGATTATCAGTGAGATCGCGAAGGTACACGAATACGCGGTGACAGCGGCGACGACGCCGGCGCAGGTGGCCGCGGAGGAAGCATTCCGGAGCGGGGCTGATGATGCGGCGCCCATGAAGGCGGAATACGTGCGTAGGCGTGACTACTTTGTGCCGGAGTTGGAGAAAATGGGATTTTCCGTGGCCAACCCCGATGGTGCGTTCTACCTGTTCGCCAAGATCCCGGAGAAGTTCGGGACGGACTCGTGGAATTTCTGCCGGCGGCTGGCGCATGAGGCGAAGGTGGCGATTGTTCCCGGCGCCTCATTCGGCCCCGGCGGTGAGGGGTACGTGCGAATTTCCTACGCCGCAGCCATGGAGGATCTGGTGGAGGCCGTGGCGCGCATGAAGCCGTTTGTGGCTGCGGAGTAAACGCTGCGCAAGCAGATGACTCCGAGCGTGGGAGCCATCTCAGCGGCAGGGAGCGTAGGAGCGGCCCGGTCGGACACGCTCCTACCGGCTGCCTGTCCTAACCGCGCCGGCGGCGGAGCAGCAGCCCGCTCGTGATCAGTGCGACTGCGGCGAGCGCGGCCACAGCACCACTGAATCCTGTGTGCGGAAGCTGACCGGAGGTGGGCTGCCCAGATCCGGACTCACCAGAGGCGCCCTGACCGGAAGGAGTCCCGGAGGGCCTCACCGAGGCGCCGGCTTCATCGGTGGGCGAGGACCCGGTTCCAGAACTACTCGGCTTTACCTCGGTGGCCGTGGGCGACGCACTGGCGGAGGCTGACGGCGAACTACCGGACGTAGCCGCGGACGGATCGCCAGTGCCCTCCACAACATTGACGTTGTCGATGGCAATGGTGGTGTGCCCAACGTGCCCCTCGGCGTCGGCCACCGCCCACTTAATGACCCCAATGTCCGTGAGATCGTTGCGGGCCACGAAGGTGACCGACTTTCGGGCCCAGTTCACGGCGTCGTTCAACTGTCCCACCTCAAGCTGGACCGTAGAACCCTGGTTGGGCTTCTGCGTCTCGGAGTTCCACCCCTTCGCGGTGAAATAGACGCCGGACGGCACGTAGCCCTCGGTCGCATTCATCCGTACGTCAGCCGAGAACGTGTACGTCTTTCCCACCTCGGTGTGGATTCGCTGCTGAAGGTAGGCATCAAACCCGCCCACACCGATCAGCCCGAAATGGTTGGTGGTTCCGTCGGCCAGCGTTTCGGATGCGACGCGGACACTTCCGTCCAGCGGGGATCGCTGCGCCCACTCGGAGCCATACTCGCCGCCGGCGTTCGCGGATTCAAAATCGCAGTTGGTGACCAGGTTTCCGTCCGCGGTTCCCACGCAGGAATGGAGGACGGCCGGATCGGGCGTTTCATCCACGGCGGTTCCACGGGTGACATTGACGGTCACGTCTCCGCGAACCGTGATGTTGCCCGCTGTGACGACGAGGTTTGCGGACACCGGGTTTGCTGCTTGCGTTGCACGGATGGTCGCCGGCGCCGTTAGGTTGACGGTGACGGTTGTTGCCTGGCCGGGTGCCAACGCGGGGACGTTAACCGTGGTGGCCGACCACTCGGTGGGACTGGGAGAGGCACCCGCGGCTGCATTGGCGTCGCTGTTAATACGAACCGTGGCGGTGCCGGCCGGTAGCGTAGCCGTATCTGTGTTCGTCACGGTGGCCTGGACGGCGGTGGTTTCACCGGCGGCGACGTTGACGGTAGTGTCGCTCACGTTGGCGCAGAAGGGCTTGAGCCAGGAGTCATCAAACGTGGCAAAGCGGAGGATCCGGTCCGCTGACTCGTAGAAAATGCCGTACGTGTTCGCGTCAATGGCTACCAGGTCTGTGTACTGGACCGTGCCCGATTCGAATACCTTTTCCACGGGCCAGGTTTTCCCGGAGTCGCACGAGTATCGAATGGTGCCGTTGTCGCGGGCGGCCGTCGAGGCGGTGTTGGAGAACAGGAGTTCCTGCGCCTCTCGCGAGGATGGATCCGCATCGGCGTGCTTGCGAATGATTGAGGCGTTATTGCTCGGATCAATGAGTGTCTGATCGGTGTGAAGGTCCGCCCAGGTTTCTCCGCCGTCATGCGAGTAGGCGACGAGCCGTGCCTGCGTGCCGGATGAGGGGCGAGAATTCATCATGAGCGTGCCGTCGGCTAGCTCCACCACCTTGTTTTCGTTCATGGATGTGCCGATGGCCGCCCCGCGTTGCCAGGTGGCGCCGTGGTCATCGGAAAATACCGAGAATGCCCGGATGGTGTCGTCCGTGTAGCGGCCGGCAAATTGAAGGACCAGGCGGCCGCGGTGTGCTCCCTGCGTGAGCTGGATACCGTGGCCGGAGCTGGCAAATGCCGTGACCATACCGGGTTCATCGATATCTTTGGTAATCAGCGAATGCGTCCACGTTTCACCGCTGTCGGTGGATCGTGAAACCTCCGCGGATACAACACTTCTATCCGCGTCATCGCTGCTGTCGATACCGTCCGTAAATCCGGCGTCCTTTGAATAGACGTGGAAGTTGAAGAGGACGTTCTTTTCGGCGTCGTAAACATAGGAGGTATCGGAGTAGCCGTACTTTGCTTCTCCGCCGACGCCGTCAACGTGGCCCGCATGAACGTAGGTTTCGCTGCCCCACGTTTTTCCACCGTCGGTGCTGCGGCGCTGCAGAATTGAGTTAGGCGAGGGGGAATCACCTCCGTCTGGGCGCCCGTCATATGACACCAGGATGTCGCCGTTGTTGAGCTTCGTGGTTGCGACAATCCGGTAGGTGTAGAAGTTGCCTAGTTCCTGGCCGTAGTTGGGTGCCGAATTATCTAGGTTTCCGGCTGCGATGACGGTGCTATCTAGCGGCGTCGCGTCAAACGCGTTCTCCGCGGCTGCTGGTGCTGCAAATCCCAGAATTGCGCCCAAAACGAGCGCTGCCGACGCCCCTCCGATGGCCTGCCTCATCCACTTCATTGTGGTCCCCTTTAATCGATGACATGGGTGCCCTCATCCTATGGGGTTGAAGCCGGGGACTTTGCAAGATGGTGGATCTTTGCCTGTGGATCAGTCACGGTTTGGGGAGGGCATGCACCTGGGCTGCGCAGATGAGCGGGGAAGTGGAGCGGGCGACGGGAATCGAACCCGCCTCTGCAGCTTGGGAAGCTGCCATTCTACCGATGAACTACGCCCGCAGTCCGTCAAAACGGATGGTTCCACACTACTCGCCGGGTGAGCGCGGAGCCAGTCCGGCACGAGCGATGTGGTGAACGCCCCCTGCGCTGCGGAGCGTTGTAACCCACACGGCGGGGCACGACTCATGGACAACGCCCCCTGTTCTGCGCAGCGGTTGCGTGGGTGAAACAAAACCCTGCCTAGGTGAGACCAGGCAGGGCTGATGCGCTCTAGTTCGACGCCGGTGGGTTCCCGTTGGTGGTATTCACCGGCATGCGGGGCGGCCCGGGTTGCCGGGGCATGACGGTTCGCCGTGTGCGGGTGAGGAGCAAGAAGATGAGCGTGGCCACGGTGAGAATGAGCAGCAGTACGCCAACGGTGAGTTGGAGGATGGCGCCTGCTCCCATATGCCCAATCATTCCCAGCATGGCCCGATGAATGTTGCTGTTGGTCAGCGCGTAATTGATAACGGCGAGAATGCCAAGGATAAATGTGCATACACCGGTGGTGACAAGCATCCAGCGGCGCTGCATAGCCAGAGTGATCACGGCGAATATGGCCGTGACTATCCCGACCGTTAGCAGGAGCGGCCCATCGTTCTGAGTTCCGATTGACATGAGAGTGAGGCTCTGCGTGGTTCCGAAGAATGAAACGGTGACGTAGGGCAGGAAGAGGGAAACATTGAGCATTGCGCTAAGTATTAGAGCGCCGATTGTGCACCACAGCAGTGACAATGGCAGCCGATCATGCGGCGCCACCCGATACGCGGTGCGTGGCACGGCTGCACCTGGTATTCCGGGCACAGTGTTGTGCGGCATCGGACCGGGTGGTGGTGGCGCCGGAACATCACTCTGCACCATGCCGTAGGGGAGGATCTGGCCATAAATCTGCTGGGGCATATCGCCTGGTGAAGCTGGGTACCGCATAAAAATCCTTACGTCGCGTGGACGGGTGCCGCGTTAATCCACCCTGAGTAGGGATACTCAACGCTCCGTAAATGGTATACCGGGCTCGCTTATGGCTGCATGCCGGACCGCGCGGGAGGGCGCCTCGGAACCGCGCGTGGCGACGGCGTCGTGCGCCAGGCACACAAAAAGGTGCCGGACAGCTACGCCCGGCACCGAGTGCTACGCGACTTTACGCGAACAGCTGGTCCAACTGTGCCTTCATCTCCGGCGTGAGCCGCTCCAGCGCCGTCAGCGCGCCGAGGTTCTCCTGCAGCTGCTTCACGCTGGAAGCGCCCAGGATCACCGTGGACACGTGCGGGTTGGCTGCTACCCAGGCGAGCGCCAACTGCGCCGTCGTCACCTCAACGGTGGCGGCCATGTCCGCAAGCTTTTGCACCTTGCGCTCCACGTCTGCGTTGAGGGCGGTGTCCTTGATGAAGTCGTAACCCTTGAGGGTGGCGCGGGAGCCGGCCGGAATACCGTGCAGGTACTTACCGGAGAGCACGCCGCTGGCCAGCGGGCTCCACGTGGTGAGGCCCAGGCCGAGATCCTCGTAGAGCCGTGCAAATTCGCGTTCCACCTTGTCCCGATGAAGCAGGTTGTACTGCGGCTGCTCCATAACCGGCTTGCGCAGGTTCCGCTTGTCCGCAATATCCCAGGCGGCCCGGATCTCGTCCGCGGACCACTCGGAGGTGCCCCAGTAGAGCGCCTTGCCGGATTCCACGATGTCGCTCATGGCGTACACGGTTTCCTCCAGCGGCGTGTTCGGGTCCGGCCGGTGGCAGAACACCAGGTCCACAAAGTCCAGGCCCAGACGTTCGAGGGATCCGTCAATCGCCTGGAGGAGGTACTTGCGGTTGAGCGTGTCTTGCATATTCGGGTAGTCCCCGTGGATGCCCCAGAACAGCTTGGTGGAGATGACGTACTGCCATCGCTCCCACCCCAGTTCGCGGATGGCCTGACCCATGATTTGTTCGGACTTGCCGTTTTCGTAGACCTCAGCGTTATCGAAGAAGTTGACGCCGGCGTCTGCGGCCGCCTGAAGCTGCTCCTTCGCCAGGCCCGTATCTACTTGATTTCCGAATGTGACCCAGGAGCCGTAGCTGAACTGGGACACCTGCAGGCCCGCGGAACCGAGCCGGTTGTATGGCATTGCTGGCAGTGTGTTCATGCCTCCAGCCTAGCGATCTTGCGGCTGCCGGTGCGCTCGCCCGGGCCGGTGAGGGGCATGCCCAATTTGGGACGTTCTTCCCGCCGGAGTGATTGCCGTGGTTTTCCGACGACGTCGCCCCGCAACGTGGGGGAATGGTCACGTTTCTGGGTGGCTGGCGGGGGTGATGCCCGTTTTGCTGGGAAAACGTGCGCGGGAATGGTGAGGGTGCTATGGGTGACAAAGCGACAGCTCATTACATATGGTTGAAAAGTACATCATTGGCGTGAGATTGCGGGTTTGCGTGGGCTGCGCGATTTGATCATTTCGTGTGCGGCGAACCTAGGTGAATAACAATCAAGAATCTTAATTTGATGTGATGTCGGTCCAGTTTTGGCGCGGAATCATTTGTATGTGACGAGAGTTGCCCCCCGAAGATGTTAAAATCACTTACCAGTGAATCACGCTCTCACCCTCACCCTGGGCGTGACTGCACCTAAGGAGGTTGCTTTGAGAAAGTCAGCCAGACGCGCAATTGGCATGCTGGCGTGCATGGCCGGCATGCTCGGGGCGGGGTGGATGCTGCCCAGCGCACTCACCACGCGGGCGCACGCCGATGTTATGGCATCTCCGCAGAATCCGGGCGAGGTAGCGCTTTCTAAGACAGCCACGCCCGTGGCCGGAAAAGTCAACACGTGGGACGTGACGCTTCGCGTGGAGGGAAAGGACCGAAATACCACCACGGATATTGTGTTGGTCATTGATCGCTCCGGCTCCATGGTGAAGGACACGCCCTCCGGTTCCCCCACCAAGATGGATGAGGCGAAGGATGCGGCGGACCAATTTGCCGACGCACTTCTCACCGATAGTGCTTCGAAGAACACGCGAATTGCCGTGGTGTCCTTCGCGTCAGATGTCACCAAGGATGTGGATTTCACGAGCAGCGCGCAAACGGTCAAGGACGGCGTGGATGCGCTCTCTGCCAACGGTGGTACCTACACCCAGGCAGCAGTTCGTCAGGCTGAGAATCTCCTGGCGAGGTCGACGGCCGATAATAAGCAGATCGTTCTGCTTTCCGATGGTCTGCCCACATACTCATACGCAATTAAATCCTCGTATCAGGTGAGCGATCCGCGTACGGTCAATTACATTTCTCCGCGGAGCCCCTACGGGTGGGAGACGAACGCCAATCTACCCAAGGAGGCATTCGATTCCAGCCAGAGGGTGGGAAGCGGCAATACGGTAAACACTGACCTGTGGTACCGGAGTGACGTGGCAAATGGCTCTGGTGGGCGGCGTACTAATCCACGTGACGTCTACCAGAACCCCGCCGGGAGCGCCATCGCCGAGGCAGGATTTGCCAAGGCGGCGGGGAATAACCTCTGGACTGTGGCGGTAGATGCGGGCGATGACGGTACGGCCACGCTCGAACAGATGGCCAGCCCGGGGAAGGCATATACGGCGTCCCCGTCGGACCTCACCAGTATTTTTGAGGAGATCGCGGCAAAAATCGGCTCTGCCGTCAGTGATGCTGACGTGACGGATCCGATGGGTCCCGGCTTCGAGATTGCAGCTGCGGATGTCAGTTCCATCGCCACGGATCCGAAGACAACGGCAAGCTATGACGCGGCTACGCGTACCATCCACTGGGCGCCCGGAACGCTTACCAAACTGGTGCCGGGAACCACGGACGTGCGGTACGCGGAACTCACCTATCGAGTAACAATTAATGACTCGATTCTTGGGGAAACTCCGAACGCGGACGGCTTGTATCCGGCCAACGGCGATGCTCGGATTTCATACCTCGACGACAATGGACAGAATCAAACCAGGTCCTTTCCGGTGCCCTACGTCAATCCCGTGTTCTACTCGGTGACAAAGAAAGTGACATCCGGCGACAGTGAGGTCATCACCTCTGATACGTTTTCTATCACCGTCACCGGGCCGAACGGCTACAGCCATACCCTCCAGGTAAAGGGTGGAGAGACCACGCCGCTTCTGACGGACCTGCGCGATACGGGTACATATAAGGTGTCCGAGGCGGAAACGGATGGTTATGATTCGTCGATTGTCGTAGATGGTGCTGCGGGGTCCAGTTTCACTATTACCGATGACTCCACGGCTGACGTGCATGTGGTGGTCACCAATGCCACCGCCGCGGGTGGACTCTCGATTGTGAAGGAACTGGCGGACGGTTCGCCCGCCGGACAGTTCACCGGCACGTATACGTGCACGGCGCCTGATAGTACGCAGTCCACGGGGATCTGGTCGGTTGCGGGCGCGGGTACGGCGCAACTGACAAAGAAGACAGGCGCCAATCCCGATGCGCTGCCGGTGGGTGCCACGTGCGTGGTGACCGAGGATAGCGTGCCGGCCACCGCCGCCTATAGCTGGGATAAGCCGACCATTGATTATGGTTCCGGTGCTACGCAGGCGGTGATTGGTAAGCGTCAGACGTCCACGGTCACCATTCGCAACGCGGCGCGGGAGAATCTGGGTGCCGTGGTGTGGTCCAAAGTGGATGCGGCTGATTCTAAGGCCCTGCTGGGTGGCTCCGAGTGGCGCATCGAGGGACCAAACGGCCTCAACGCCGTGGTTGCGGATAATGTTGCGGGCACTGACGGTGTGCTCGGTGATGCGGATTCGGCGGCTGGCCAGTTCAAGGTAACAGGGCTGCCGTGGGGTCACTACGCGGTGACCGAGGTGAAGAATCCAGAATCCGGTGGGCTATACCGGTACCGCCACGTTTGAGTTTGACATCAACGCGGATACGCCGGTGGCGGGATCGAATCCTGGCGTTCTCACTGCCACGACCGATCCACTCACTAATACCAAAGCTGCCGTACCGGCTCTCCCGCTCACGGGTGGGCAGGCTGCGGATGGCTACCTCATTGCCGGTGGCGGCCTCGCGGCCGCGGCTGGGCTCCTTTACGCCATTCGGCGGCGGAGGAACTAATGATGCGGCTCACCTACGCCGGCTGTACGAGTTAAGGAGCGGCGTTCAATAAACGATATGAAAGTTTAAAAAATATTCCACCGTTGCGAATCTGCGGAGCGATCGTGGTAAAAATCGAGCGTTCGAGCGAGATTGATATCAGCATCTTCCTTTCTAGAATGTTAATATCAGTTTAGCTGAGAATGGCCTGTACCCCTCTTACTCGGGTGCAGCCTGAGATTTAAGGGGGCCGCTGTGAGAAAGATGCGGAAACGATCCATTCGTGTTCTTGCATGCGTCATCGCTGTTGTTGCTTTGCTATTAGCTGCGGTGATTACAGTCAAGGTGCCAGCACAGCGGGCGCAGGCGGACACGATGGCTACGGGAAGTACCGGCGAGAACTCGTCTGATTCCGTGGCGGCGGGATCCGAGTGCACGCCGGATGGATTGCCCGTTGATCATCACTTTCCCTCCGGCTACAGCTTGGAAGGCACGAAAGTGTGGCAGGACGATGCCAACCGGGATGGTCAGCGGAAGTCCGTCACCCTCGAGATTCGCAACGCGGATGGTTCATCCACCGGCCGGTCCACCACGATCCCGGTTGCCGCGGGTGCCTCAAATGCGAGCGACAGTTTCTCGATTGATATGGGCGGCCTTCCGGCGGATACCAATGAGTCCTATGTTCTGACGGAAACGAGCGGGGTGGACGGATACACGTCAAGCGGAGACCAGACCCTGTCGGTGGAGTACACGCCGCCCGAATTGGTGGAGGAGGGCGGTGCGCTCGCTACGAAGTGGACGCCCGCATCGACAATGAATATCCCTACCGGGCCCGCGGATACGGTCGGCTGGATTGCGGTGAAAAACGGCAGTGATTACATGCTGTGGACACCGAATGAAATTTGTGGCTCCACGCTAGATTTTCGCAATGCCATCGCATCGCTAAATAGCGATTTCAAAGTTGGTTCGGGGAAGAGCACCCCACTCGTGACGATCTACGGGGATCAAACGTTTAACGGATTTGCCGCTCATATTGATTCAGACGGAACGCTTATCGCCACCCTGGCGAATCCGAACAACTTCTCGAATGTAACGTGGGGACACTTTGTACCCGGCCACTGGGCGCTCGCTACCCCCAACGTGACGGTGACGAATACGCATGTTCCTGAGACGGTGGATGTTCAGGTAACTAAGCAATGGAGCGACGGAAATACTAACCATCAGCCCATCACCGTCAACCTGTTGGCAAACGGTGCGCCTGCCAGTACCGCGGATGGTACAGCGGTGCCGGCTCAGGACATTTCTGCCGCTGACAATTGGAGCTACACCTTCGCGGGACTTCCGAAATACCTGCCAGGGCGCGTAGGCGAGGAGATCCAATACTCTCTCACGGAGGATCCCGTTGAGGACTACACGACGGCCGTTACTGGCACGGCAACCGATACTGACAATGACGGCGTTATTAATCTGACCGTTACCAATGCTCGAAAAACCGGTTCTCTCAGCATTGCCAAGGATATTCCTGCTGATGCGCCTCAGTTTGCTACGTCAAGTACGTTCACAGGCACGTGGGCGTGTGATCTTGGTGAGCAAGAGGTAGCGTCCGGTACATGGGCCGTGACGGGTACCGGAAAGGCAACCTTAGCGGCCACTACCGGTACTGAACCGGGCGCGATCCCGGTGAAGAGTGTGTGTACCGTCAGCGAAACTACCCCGCAGGGTAATGCCGCCTACAGCTGGAACGAACCCGCCTATGACTATGGCTCCGATAGCACAACCGGCGTGAGCATTGCAGATGGCCAGACATCAACGGTCACCGTTCGCAATACTGTGCGAGAGAATCCGGGCGCCGTGGTGTGGTCCAAGGTGGATGGTGATACCAAGGCTCTCCTGGGCGGCTCGGTGTGGCAGATCGTAGGTGACAACGGCGTGACTGCTACGGTGTCCGACAACGTTGCGGGCACTGACGATGCACTCGGTGATGGGGACTCGGCGGCTGGCCAGTTCAAAGTTACCGGGCTGCCCTGGGGTCACTACACGGTGACCGAGGTGAAGAATCCGGTGGGCTATACGGGTACCGCCATGTTTGAGTTTGACATCAACGCGGATACGCCGGTGGCGGGATCAAACCCGGGTGTACTGACCGCAGCCACCGATCCGCTCACTAATACCAAAGCTGCCGTACCGGCTCTCCCGCTTACGGGTGGGCAGGCCGCGGATGGCTACCTCATTGCCGGTGGCGGCCTCGTGGCCGTAGCCGGGCTTGGCTATGTGATTCGGCGGAGGGGGAACTAATGAAAACTCCACCGCAGTGCCGGGGGCGCGCTAGCCCCCGGATACGCGAACACAGTTCTATCCGTAGTTTGGCAATCCAAAGAATAGGAAAAGATCAATTATGAAGAACACGAAGTCTCTGCTGACGGCCTTCGTGGCCGCGGTGGTGGCACTCTTCGCGGGCATTTTGGGCTTCAGCCCCGCCGCGCATGCGGATGTGCCTAGCGCCAGCCACCTCACCACGCTGGATACGTCCAAGGACGCAACGCTGATCATCCACAAGTACGCCGGCAACAATTCCGGCACCTCCAACCAGGCAGGTGAAGAAGTTTCCCCGGCACCCACGCAGAATCCGATCGCGGGCGTCACGTTCCACGTGCAGAAGGTCAACAACATTGACCTCACCACCACGGAGGGTTGGGATGCAGCCAGCGCACTACAGTCCGATGGCAGCGGCATTGACACCACTCAGCTGGGCACCGCCACGGATCTCACCACGGATGCCAATGGTGAGGCCACCGGCACCTTCCCGCTCGGTGTCTACTACGTGACTGAAACGGCACCGGCGGGCGTAACGGCGTCGGCCACCCCGTTCGTCGTCGTACTGCCGCAGCCCGCGGGCACCAAGGGCTGGAACTACTCGGTGAACGTCTACCCGAAGAACCAGGTGGACGAGGGCAACCCCACCAAGACCGTGGATGACTCCAACGCCGTGAAGGCCGGGGACATCGTCTCCTACACCCTCACCTCCGGAAACCTGGGCGGTTCCTACTCCGCCTATGAGATCACCGATACGCTGGACCCTAGTCTCGCGCTGGATGCGAACTCCATCGTGGTCAAGCTCGGTGACACCACGCTGACCGCCGATACCGATTACACCGTGAGCGGCAACTTCAAGATCGCCTTCACGCCGGCCGGCCTGGCCAAGGTGAACAGCGCCACCGCTCTCACGAAGATCACGGTAACGTTCAACGCCACCGTCACGGATGGCGGCGTCATCAACAACACCGCGTCCTTCACCAACAACTCCGGCACCACCACGGATACCAACACCGCCACCACCAAGTGGGGCAAGGTGAAGATCTCCAAGACGGATGCTGACAACGGCACGGCTCTGGCAGGTGCGGTGTTCGAGGTGTACGCCACGGATGCTGACGGCGCCAAGACGGGCAATGCGCTCTACACGCTCACCACGGACTCCCACGGCACCGTCACCTCTGACGTGCTCAAGGAAGGTAAGTACATCCTGGTTGAGACGAAGGCTCCGACCGGCTACGTGAAGGCCGCGGACACCACGGTCACCGTGACCGCGGGCGAGACGGCCGATGCCTCCATCGCATTGTCCGAGATCACGGATGCCAAGGAAACGGTTCCCGGACTGCCGCTGACCGGTGCCCAGGGCACCGCGATCCTGGTCACGGCCGGTGTGCTGCTGGTGGCGGCTGGTGCCGTACTGGCAATCGTGCGGCGGCGTTCCAACCGCGCTTAATGCTCGCGCATAGTTAATGTGATGCCCCGATTCACGTCGGGGCATCACTGCTGTCTTTACTGGGTGCTGTCGGGTGCCGGGGCGGAATAGGGAGGAAACATGAAGGGTGCACATACGCAGGCGGGGGAGCCTCGGCGGGATGACGGCGTTGCCGCGCCCCGTAAGCAGCAAACATCGCGCACCCGCCCACGCGTCAGCACCATACTTATTGCGCTCATCGCCTGGCTGGGTGTGGCGCTCGCGCTCTACCCCACGGCCGCTGGCTGGGTGTCCCAATACAACCAGTCCATGGTGATCGACAAGGCGCGATCCAGCCAAAGCAATCTTCTCCTCGACTCCCAGCGGCGCCAGGACCTCGCCGCAGCCGAGGCCTACAACGCCAACCTTTCCTCTGGCGCCATCTACCGCGCCGGTACGAACGTTCCCTCCGCGCAGGGCGATACGGCGTCGGACACCGGGTACTGGAACCTCCTCAACCCGGACAATGATGGAGTAATGGGGCGGCTCCAAATCCCCTCCATCGACGTGGACCTCCCCATCTACCACGGCACGTCGGATGATGTGCTTGCGCAGGGCATCGGCCATCTGCAGGGCACCTCACTGCCCGTGGGCGGGGAGAGTACACACGCCGTCCTTACTGGACATCGCGGCCTGGCCAGTTCGGTCCTGTTCACCTACCTCGACAGGGTGCAGAAGGGCGACACGTTCTCCGTGACCGTTGAGGGCCGCACGGCCGGCTACCGCGTGATCGACGTCCCGACCAAACCGCCTCCCTCCGCGTGCAGGAGGGCAAGGACCTGGTCACACTGGTCACGTGTACGCCGCTGGGCATCAACTCCCAGCGCATTCTGGTGACGGGCAGCCGTATTATCCCCACCCCCACTGACCTGAACGACGCCGCCAGCCGCCGCCCCGATGTTCCGCGCTTCCCGTGGTGGGCACTGATCATTGTCGGCGCCACCATCGCGGCCATCTGGTACGTCCGCAGCGACATTCCCCGGCGTACCGACCCGCGGCATCTGCGGCGCGGGTAGAGCGGGCGTCGTCGAACCGAAGCGCCGCGGGGCATACTAGGGGCGTACCAACACTGGAGGGAAGCAGCATGATCACTGCGGCACAGGCGGTATTCGAGGTTCTTGAGGCGTGGGGCGTCCGGCGCGTGTACGGGCTGCCGGGCGGTTCGCTGGGGAGCGCGCCCGCGGGTGGCATCGAGTTTGTGGACGTGTCGCACGAGGAAGTGGGGGCGTTCGCGGCATCCGCGGAGGCGAAACTGACCGGCGGGCTGGGCGTCACGTTCTCCTACGCGGGCCCCGGCGCCGCTCATCTCATCAACGGTTTGTACGACGCCGCAGCGGACCGCGCCCCCGTGCTCGCGCTGGTGGACCAGGTGTCCACCCGCCGCATGAATACGGACTTTTTCCAGGAGATGCCGGAGAATCCCATGTTCGCGGACGTGGCTGTTTTTAATCGGACTGCCACATCCGCGGCCGGGCTGCCCGGACTGGTGGACCGCGCCGCCCGGGCCGCGGTGACGCAGCGAGGCGTGGCCGTGGTGGTGATCCCCGCGGATATCGGCCAGGCCGAAATTGAGGACACCTACCAGAGCGTGGCGCCCGCGCTGCTGGATGCTTCGACGGCCGCTGGAGGCACCGCGGACGTTGCCGTGGTGGACGTGGAATCCGCGCTCGATATTCTGCGCGGCGCCGAACGCCCGCTCATCTTCTTCGGGCGCGGGGCCGCCGGCGGAGGCGAGGCGCTGGGGCGACTGGCAAAGCGGCTCGGTGCGCCCCTGGTTTCTTCCTACCTTGGCAAGGGTATCGCCACCGGGCCCGCCTACCTGGGGGTGTCCGGGCGGCTCGGCACCAAGGCGGCCAACGACGCCGTACGTGCAGCCGACGCGGTGCTCTATGTGGGCACGCGCATGGAATTCCCGGTTTTTGCGCCCGGCGCCATCTTCATTGATGTCAACGTGAACGCGGCGGATCTGGGGCTTCACCACACGCCGGCTCTGGCGGTGCAGGCGGATGCGGCTGCGTTCCTGGAGGCATTGGCGGACGCGGCGGAGGCGAAGTCGGCTGGGACGGATTCTGCGGGGGTTGCTTCTGCCGGGACTGAGGCGAAGTCGGCCGGGGCGGATGCGGCCGGCAATACGTCCGCACACGCCGCATGGCTGGCTGCCCTGATCGAGGATCGTGAACAGTGGGAGGGGTGGCTCGAAGCGCGCACCCGGGCCGGTGCGGATGCGAGCCCGGTCCCCATTGCGCCGCTCATGCGGGCAATTAACGCTGCGGCCGCGGAGGATGCGGTGTTCGGCGTCGACGTCGGATCCATCAACATCTACACCGGCCAGCTCCTCGACCTCGCCGGTAGGCGCACCATGATCGCCTCCGCCCTGTATGGCACCATGGGCTTCGGCATGCCCGCCGGTATCGCTGCCGCGCTCGCCACCGACCGTCAGGTGTGGACGCTCTCCGGCGACGGCGGCGCCACCATGGTGTTCCAGGCACTCACCACCATGGCCAACGCACACCTGCCCATTATCAACGTGGTATTTTCCAACAACGCGCTTGCCTTCCATTCCGGCGACGCCGCCGCGGCGGGCGCCCGCGTCACCGCCAGCCAGGCTGACGATGCGCCCGCCGCGAAGGCCACCCTTGATCGCGCAACACTGCGGGCTCAGGCCTCCACGGACAGCCCGTACCCCACTGATTTCGCGGCCATCGCCGAAGCCATGGGTGTGCGTGGATATACGGTGCGGCATGCGGGGGACCTCGAGCGCGTGTTTAGCGAGGTGGCGGGCACGGAGGAGCCCGTGCTCGTGGATGTCAAGATTTCCAAGGCGCCGGCACTGCCCGTCACCGCTTTCCCGCTGCACGCCACTGATCGCAGCGATTTCGCCGAGTTCCAGCGGGTGTATCACGCCGAAGAGCTGGAGCCGCTCGGCGCGATCGCGGCCCGCCACGGCCTGCGTCTGTAGTTGCTGCCGGGCCGGCGGGCGCGGACGCGGAGCCGGTGTGGACTGCGGGGCCGGTGTGGAATGCGGGGCCGGTGTGGAATGCGGGCGGCTGCGTTGGGTCCCCTTGCGGGTTTGTGCGCCGATAAAGCTGGTTGTGGGCCGCGGGGCGGTCCGCAACGGTGCATAGTGGCGCACAAGTTTGTGGAGTGTGCGGGTGGTTGGTGTGGAGGCTGGCTGGGCGCACGAGTTTGTGGGGTAAGTAGGCAGTGGCGGGCGGGGACGCGAAACCGGCGGACGGACTGCGGGGCCGGGGCGGGCTGACGGCGTCGTCGTACCGCAATGTGTGCCAGAATCGGAGCGTGCTTCTCTCCGATGTGGATATTCGTGCCGCCGTAGACGCCGGGGACATCCGGCTGGACCCGTGGGACCCGGCGATGGTGCAGCCGTCCTCGATCGATATTCATCTGGACCGCTTCTTCCGCCTGTTCGACAACCATAAATACCCGGTTATTGACCCGGCGGTGGATCAATCCGACCTCACGCGACTCGTCGAGGTCCCAGCGGACGGCGAATTTGTGCTGCACCCCGGCGAATTCGTGCTCGGCTCCACGTTTGAGGCCATCACGCTCTCCGCGGCGGTGGCGGCCCGCCTCGAAGGAAAATCCTCGCTGGGGCGGCTCGGCCTGCTCACGCACTCCACCGCCGGATTCATCGACCCGGGATTCTCCGGGCACGTCACGCTCGAGCTCTCCAACACCGCCACGATGCCCATCAAGCTCTATCCGGGCATGAAGGTGGGGCAGTTCTGCTTCTTCCAGCTCTCCTCGCCGGCGCAGGACCCCTACGGCAGCGGGGCGGCCGGGTCCCACTATCAGGGGCAGCGGGGGCCGACGGCGTCGCGCTCCCACATCGCGTTTCACCGCATCAACGTGGGCGAGGCCGAGTAGGGCCGCGCGGTTGGTTCGGGCGACTGCTGTGCGTGAGTCGGGCGTGGGCGGTACGGGACGGCCGGGCGTGGGCGCTGCCGCATAGTCGGCCGTGGCGCTTGCCAGGGGCTGACCGGCGGTGGTGCTTGCTGCCGGATGACGTTCGATGCGGGATGACCAGCGGTGGTGCTCGCTAGGGGATAACGCTCACGACGGGATTAACCGGCCGATTCAGCGGGTTGGTGCGTAACGGTCGTCCATCCGCACCCGCCGCCCACCTGGGGCCATGTGGCGTAGATAAAAGCGCC
This sequence comes from Neoactinobaculum massilliense, assembly GCF_900604955.1. Taxonomy (GTDB): domain Bacteria; phylum Actinomycetota; class Actinomycetes; order Actinomycetales; family Actinomycetaceae; genus Neoactinobaculum; species Neoactinobaculum massilliense. Next base: position 301,117 of record NZ_UWPE01000002.1, on the reverse strand, counting down.
TATTATGCGCTCATGTGGTGGCGCTCATTGTGACGGGCGGAACTGATTCCATAAAATAACCCTTGGTTTTCGTTGCCGCGTGCTCGCGGTAGTACTGGTGGTGGCGGGCGTTGGCAGCCGTTGCGCCTGTGTGGGAGGCGGTGGCCGGTGGGGCGCGCGCCGTCGTCGGGCCACCTGGCTCCAGTGCTAGCTAGCGGCTCCGCCCCACTAAAAAGCTAATAACGTTCGATCGCGAGCGGGCCCGCCGGCCTCACTTCCGGCCGGGTCCCGGCCCAGTCCCGGAGGATTATGTTTCTACTGCTGCCCCTCTTCTTCATCGGAGCGCTCCTCGCGCCTCTCGTGATGCGTCGGGGCAGGCTGGGATTCGCGGTGCTGGCACTCATCCCGGCGGTGGCGTTCGGCTGGCTCGCCACCCTCATTCCACGGGTGGCCGCGGGCCGCCCGTACACCGAGCGGATTGCCTGGGTGCCGCAACTGGGTATGAACCTTGACGTCCGAATCGACGCCCTGTCCCTACTTCTCGCGCTCATCGCCACCGGTGTTGGCGCCCTCGTCATGATCTACTCGGCGCGCTATTTTGCCCCGCGCGCCTCCTACCTGGGACGGTTCGCGGCCGTGTTTGTGGCATTCGCGGGCGCCATGCTGGGCCTGGTGACCGTGGACAATACGGTGGCTCTCTACATTTTCTGGGAACTCACCACCGTGTTCTCCTTCCTCCTCATCGGCCACTATTCAGACCGTCCTTCCTCGCGCCGCGCGGCGATTCAGGCACTCATCGTCACCACGACGGGCGGGCTGGCCATGCTGGCCGGCATTGTCATGCTGGGTACCGCGCCGGGTGGCAGCTTCTCGCTCCATGGCCTCGTATCGGCGGCGCTGTCGGGGGCGCTTCGCATGGACGGCGTCACCACGGCCGCCATTGTGCTGGTGCTGGCCGGCGCATTCTCAAAATCCGCCCTCATCCCCGTTCACTTCTGGCTGCCGGCCGCCATGGCCGCGCCGACGCCCGTGTCCGCCTACCTTCACTCCTCGGCCATGGTGAAGGCCGGCGTGTACCTGGTGGCCCGGCTGGCTCCCGGTTTTGCGGCGCTGCCTGCGTGGCACTGGCTGGTGATGGTGTGCGGCATCGGCACGCTGCTGGTGGGTGGCTACCGAGCGCTGGGGCAGGTGGACATCAAGCTGGTGATTGCGTTTGGCACCGTTTCCCAGCTGGGGCTCATCACCCTGCTGGTGGGTTACGGTACCCGGGCCATGCTGCTGGCGGGCCTCATGCTGCTTCTCGCCCACTCGCTCTTTAAATCCGCACTATTCCTTTCGGTGGGCATCGTGGACGTAGCCACCGGCACGCGTGACCTGCGTGAGCTTTCCGGCATCGGCCGCCGCCTCCCGTGGGTGGCCGCGTTCGCCGGCCTGGCGGACCTGTCGATGATGGGTATCCCGCCGTTCGCCGGCTTTGTGGCCAAGGAGGGCGCGCTCGCGTCGCTGTGGGGCGGAAGCCCGGAGGACTGGCTGACACTGGTGGCCATTGCCGCTGGCTCCGCACTCACCGTGGGGTACGGCCTGCGCTTCTGGTGGGGTGCGTTCTGCCGCAAGCCCGAGGTTGAGGACACCCCGATCGGCCGCGTGTCGCTCCTCACTGTCACGCCGGTGGGGATCCTGGCGCTGGCCAGCCTAGCCGCGGGCCTGTGCGTCTCTCCGCTCACCGGGTTCCTTGCCGGATACGCGAACGCGTACGACGCCGCAGCGTCCAGCACTGCTCGGGGTGTTACCGGCGCGTCGGCTGCCACGGTGGGATTGGCCGGCCCCGAGGCACACCCCCTGCACGTGTGGGGCGGCTGGAATGGCCCGCTGGTGGTCACGGCCATCATCATCGTGGCCGGTGTGCTGATCTTTGCCGGGCGTTACCGCTGGGTAGCCTTCGCCGAGGGGCACGAGTTCCCCATCTCCGCCACCCGCGTGTACCAGGGCCTTATCGCCGCGATCGAGCGTGGTTCCACCCATCTGACCGCCCGCTACCAGAACGGCTCACTGCCCCGCTACCTCACCACGATCTTCGGTTTCCTTTGCCTGGCCATCATCGCCGGGTTGTGTGCGGTGCACCCCCAGCTGCCGGCCGGTATTCGTATCGCCGATTCGTGGCCGCAGGCGGTGGTGGCCACGCTGGGGATTGTGGCGGCGTTCCTGGCCGCCCGCGCTCGGCGCCGGCTGAAGGCCGTGCTACTCCTCGGCGTTTCCGGATACGCGGTGGCACTGATTTTCCAGCTGTACGGTGCCCCGGACCTTGCCCTCACCCAGGTGCTTGCGGAAACGCTCAGCCTGGTGGTGTTCGTGCTGGTGCTGCGCCGGCTCCCACCCTACTTTTCGGGGCGTCGGGGCCGCGTGCCGCGACGACGTCGTATTGCCCTCGCCACGGTAGTGGGCGCACTATTCGCGTTCCTCGCCTGGGTGGCGGTGGGGGCTCGGACAGCCGAGCCGATCTGGCACCTGTTTGGCGCGGAAGCCTACGGCTTCGGTTACGGCACCAACGTGGTGAACGTGACGCTGGTGGACGTGCGTGCGTGGGACACGATGGGGGAGACCTCGGTGCTGGTGATGTGTGCCGTGGGTATCGCCTCGCTCCTCTTTGTGCGCGATCAGCGGGGCGGCATGGACCGGTTCCGCAACCTGCTGGGTGCGGCGCAGCTGCGTGAAAAGCGGCGCGCCTACCTGGAGGAGCATGGCACCGCCGAACTGACGGAACGCCTCCGCGCCGAAAAAGATGAACCGGGGCGTGGGCGAGACTGGCTGTCCGCCTCCTGGCGGCTGCGCGATCACCCGGAGCGTCGCACGGTTCTGCTGGAAATCGGGACCCGACTCATCTACCACTCGATTCTGGTGGTCTCACTGTTCCTGCTGTTCACCGGCCACAATGCGCCGGGCGGCGGCTTCGCGGGCGGCCTCCTGGCGGGCATCGCGCTGGTGCTGCGCTATTTGGCCGGAGGCCGCTTCGAGCTGGGTGCTGCCCTTCCCGAGCTGCCGGCAAAACTGCTGGGCTGGGGACTCATGTTCATCACCCTGCACGTGGTGGCGCCGCTATTCTTTGGCGGCGTCCCCATGCAGACGGTGGCGCTGGACTGGCACATGAACATATTCGGCCACGTGCACATGACCACCGCCCTGTTCTTTGACATCGGGGTGTACCTGGCCGTGGTGGGCTTGGTGGCCGAAATCCTCCGCTCGCTGGGCGGGGAAGTGGATCGCCACGGCCAGCTGGAGCACCTGGAGGGCGGAAACATGAGGATTCGGCCCGGCGAGGATACCCGTCGTCAGATTGCCGAGGAGATGCGCGGCGAGGCCGAACTGCGCGAGCGGACCGGAAGCGAGGAGCCCGGCCGCGGAGATACCGGCGGTGAACCGGTGGGGCCTGACGGTGCGGCTGAGCCGAGTGATGTGGCCGGACCTGATAACTCGGCTGAGCCCGGTGGCGTGGCCGGACCCGGTGGCGTGGCCGGACCCGGTGGCGTGGCCGGACCCGACAGCTCGGCTGAGCCTGACGAACCGGCTCGCGCCGACGTCGTCCCTACAACTACACGCGGAGAGGAGCGGTAATGCACAGCTCGCTGGCACTCATTCTTTTATGCGGCGCGCTCGTTGGGATCGGGTTTTACCTTATCCTTGAGCGCTCACTTTCCCGCGTGATCATCGGGCTTTCCTGCATGGCCAACGGTGTGAACGTGCTGTTCCTCATCGCGGGCGGCCGCTCCGGTAGCTCGCCGTTTGTGGGCGGGGCGGAGCAGGGAACGTGGGCGGATCCGCTGGCCATGGCTATGATGCTCACCTCGATCGTCATCACGCTGGCCACCACGGGCTTCCTGCTCGCCATGGCGTACCGTACCTGGCAGCTGCGGGACAATGACCGCGTCCGGGACGACGTCGAAGACCGTGCCATCGCACTTCGTTCCGAACTGGCGCTGCAGGCGGACGGTGAGACCCGGAGCGAATCCGGCACGGACGGCGAGGAAGTCACCGGGGAATTCCACGACGAGACGGACTCCGACGTGCCAGCTACGGCCGGGGGCCGGGCATGGACCCTGCGCCCAGCCGTGACCGTGGGGCGGCGTCGGAATACGAAGGCGTGGCGGCGGCGCAGGAAGGCGCGCGCACGGCGTCGGGCGATTATCTCCAACCCCAACGCGAACGTAGGAGAGGACGGGCGCGAATGACGGCACTACTTCCCCTCCCGATCGTGCTGCCGCTGCTGGCAGCGGGCGTGCTCCTGGCGCTCGGACGGCACCGGCGTATCCAAGCCGTGGTGGCCGTGAGCCTCCTGGGTGCAGTGCTGGCGATTGCCGTGGCACTTCTCGTGGCCGCGCTGGACGGACCCGTGGTGCTGGACGTGGGCAACTGGGCGGCGCCGGTGGGTATCACCCTGGTGGCGGACAAGCTCTCCACCATCATGCTGGTAACTTCCGTGACGGTCACGCTCATCGTGCTCATCTACTCGATCTTCCAGGGCGTGGCCGACGGCGAGAGCGGTGCACCCACCTCCGTGTACTACCCGGCGTTCATGGTGCTGTCCGCGGGCGTGTCGGACGCGTTCCTCACCGGGGACCTGTTCAACATGTACGTGGGCTTCGAGATTCTGCTGGTCGCCTCCTTTGTGCTGCTCACCATGGGCGGCACGGTGGGGCGGATGCGTTCCGGTTCCGTGTACGTCATCGTGTCCATGGTCTCCTCCACTATCTTCCTCACCGCGCTGGGGCTGGTGTACGCGGCCACCGGCACCGTGAATTTGGCGGATCTGGCCGTCAAACTGCCGCAGATTGACCCGGGCGTGAATCTGGCCATCGAGATCATGCTGCTCACCGCCTTCGGGCTCAAGGCCGCCATTTTCCCGCTGTCCGCCTGGCTTCCGGATTCCTATCCGACGGCGTCCGGTCCGGTCACCGCCGTGTTCGCCGGGCTGCTCACCAAGGTGGGCGTGTACGCGATTATTCGCGTGGAAACCCTGCTGTTCCCGGCGGGGCGGCTGGACGAGGCGCTCGCGGTCATCGCCATTCTCACCATGCTGGTGGGGATTGCGGGGGCCATGGCGCAGGACAACGTCAAGCGACTGCTGTCCTTCACGCTGGTGTCCCACATTGGCTATCTCATTTGGGGCGTGGCGATTTCCACCGAGGCGGGGCTTTCCTCCACGATCTTCTACGCCGTGCACCATATCGTGGTGCAGACGGCGCTGTTCCTCGTGGCCGGGCTGATCGGGTGGGTGGCCGGCACCACCTCGCTCACGCGGCTCGGATCCATCATGAAAGCCGCGCCGGCGGTGGCCGTACTCTACTTCATCCCGGCGCTGTCCCTGGGAGGAATTCCGCCGCTGTCCGGGTTCCTCGGGAAGATCGGGCTGCTGGAGGCGTCCGCCGCGCGCGGTACATGGTGGGATTGGGCGCTCATAGCCGCCGGGCTGGTCACTTCGCTGCTCACGCTGTATGCCATGATCCGCGTGTGGAACATGGCGTTCTGGCAGGAGGCGCCGGCGCAGCTGCCGGCCGCCCGCTACCCGCGCGGGATGGTGAGCGTGGCCGGCGTGCTGGTGGCGCTGGTGCTTGCCATCACCGTGTTCGCCGCACCCCTGCGCGGGCTGACGGACCGTGCTGCCGCCGAGCTGAACGCTCGCACCCCCTACATCACCGCCGTGCTGCCCGAGGGCGGCCGTGGAAACGGCATTTCGCCGCGTGAGGCGGATTTGCCGGATGAGTGGCACGCGCCTGATGAGGGCCGGACATCCGGGGAGAATCGGACGCCGGATGAAGGCCGGACGCCGGGTGCTGATCCCGAGGCAACGGCGAGCGCTACGGCCGGTGACGAGGTGACGACGGATGCGGCGCCCGGTGCCGGCGCCACTGCCGAAGTAACGAGTGGCGCGCCGCAGGGAGTGCTGACGCCGGGGAAGGGACGGATGCTGGCCGGAAACGGTGCCACGGCGCCGGTTGCGACTCGCACGTCCGCAAGCACGCAGGTAGAAGACGTGTTCACAGTTCGCGAGATGGCGGCGTCGTCCACAACCGGGCAGGGTGTGCCGACGGCTGTGGCAACTCATACCTCCGCAAGCACGCAGGTACGGGGCGCGTTCACAGTTCGCGAGATGGCGGCGTCGTCCACAACCGGGGCCACGCCCGCGCGCTTCGTACTGGCGGGCACGATAACGTCAGGAGGGATCGATGAGTAGCAAGTTTGACGCTGTGCGGCTCGCGACGCGGCGGCCCAGCCGCTTTCCCAAGGCGAGCCTGGGTTCGCTGCTGTGGCTGACCGCTGTGTGGGTGCTGCTGTGGGGGCAGTTCACGCCCGCAAACCTGGCCGCCGGGTTGCTGGTGGCGCTCCTGGTCACCACGGTGTCGCCGTTCCCCGCTACCGCCTACGACGGTCGATTCCGCGTGCTCGGGTTGGCGCGGCTGGTGGGCGTATTCCTGCGGGATCTCACGGTGGCCTCCGTGGAACAGGCCGCGTTCATACTCACGCGGAAGAAACCGCGTGGGGCCGTGATCCGCGTGCAGCTGCGCTCTGAATCAGACGTGTACCTGGCGCTGACGGCCGGGCTATCTACGCTGGTGCCGGGCACGCTGGTGATTGACACGGATGCCCTATCTGGCACGCTGTACATCCACATTTTTGACGTGAAAATGGCGGGCGGCGCCTCTCGCGCTCACCAGGATGTACTGGATCTAGAGGAACGCGTGCTGCGGGCCTTCGCCACCGACGCCGAGCTGGTGCGCGCCGGGTTTGTGCCCGGTTCTCTGCCGAGTGCCGGACAGTTGCCTACGCCATTTGCGCCGGCGCCGGACCATGCGGAGGCCGTGGAGACGGTGGAGTCTGTGGAGCATACGGAGGTGGCGGACCAGACTGGTGCGGGAGATTTAGCCGAACGTGCGGGGAAGCGTGCGGGTGCCGGGGCTCGGGCCGGGGTCCGTACTGGTGGAACGGGTGCGGTTGAGCGCAGGGAAGCCGGGGACGCTGAACGTTCCACCGACGCGAGCCGAGCCAGCGACGTCGTACAGGAAGGAGGCGCGGCATGAACGTGGTGCTGACAATTTGCGGCGTGGCGCTGGCAATTTCGGCCGGGCTGGTGCTGATCCGTATTGAGAAGGGGCCCACGTCTCTGGACCGCGCTGGCACGGTGGACGTGATGACCTCCATCCTGGTGGCCGCGATTGCCCTGCTGGCCGCGGCGACGCGACGCCCAGACCTGCTGGTGGTGCTCGTTGTGGTGGCGGGCGTGGGCTTCATTGGTTCGGTGGCTGTGGCACGTTTTGCGCGCGGTGTGGACCGGGCCGATCCGCGTGGCCTGGTACGTGAGGCGCAGGATTTGGCCTCTGACGCCCAGGACGACGACGATTCCGTAGCGCCGGTACACGACGTCGACGCGGTGGCTGACGGTGACGTGAGGGACGATGGCGACGTGGGGGCTGATGGTGACGACGTAGGCGGTGCGGATGATCGAGATGGCGCGGGTAGTTTAGCTGGTGTGGATGGCTCGGCTGGTGCGGATAGCTCGGCTGGCCGTGCGCCCGCGGAAGGAGGCCGCGCATGATCTGGGACGTGATCGGAGCAGTGCTGCTGCTGGGCGGATCCGCGCTGACGCTGGTGGCCGCCGTGGGCATGTACCGCTACCGGGACCTTATGACCCGGCAGCATGTGGCCACGAAGCCGCAGGTATTGTCACTCATTCTGTTTCTCATGGGCGCCGCCTGTCTCGTGCGGGACCCGGCGATGACATGGACCATGGTGCTGGTGTGTCTGCTGCAGTTGATCACCTCGCCGATCTCGGCACACCTGCTATCACGGGCTGCCTACCGGAACGGATTGGTGGATTCGGACGCGCTCATTACCGACGAGTTGCGCGAGGACCTGCATGCGGTGGACGCCGACGGCTCCAAGCATGCGGGTTCCTAGGCTGATGCTGATGGCTCCCCCCCCCGCGAGCCACTAGCCCGGTCACGTCCGCAGTTGCCCCGGAGCCTGGCCGGGTCGGAGCGGACAGCGCGCAGCTGTACCCGCCACTCCATCCTCCCGCCCCGCCGGATCTTAATCACCCGCTGCACCGCCCGATTCCGCGGATTCTCGTCGGTTATTGTTTGCTCGCCCACCGCCCGCTTCGCCCGCTTCTCCACCGCCCCTCCGCTCGCTGAGTTGATGGTTTTCTCTTGAGTTGACGGTGAGTGCCCGGTTTGGGGGCTTGGGAGGGGTCGGAACCGGAAGTTTTCCGTCAACTCAAGAGTTTCGTTACCGTTCAGCGGCCTGCCAGGGTGGGGCCTGGAGCTAGACGGCGGGTTGGAGTACCAATAGGCCGCCTCACCCATCTCAACCGCCTCGCCCGCTTCTCCACCACCCCTCCACGCGCTGAGTTGATGGTTTTCTCTTGAGCTGATGCTCAGTACCCGGTTTGGGGGCTTGGGAGGGGCCGGAACCGGAAGTTTTCCGTCAACTCAAGAGTTCTCTTACCGTTCAGCGGCCTGCCGGGGCGGGAACCTGGAGCTGGGCAGTCGGTGGCAGCTAGGCCACTCGCCGGTTTTGTTCTTCTAGCGCATTGCGCAGTGCGTTGATGAACGCCTCGGGGTGGTGGATCAGCTCATTCCAGGAGGTCCGAACCACGCGCCACCCACGGTTACCGATGGCCGTCTGCCGGAGGTGTTCCTGATAGGCGACCATGTCCGGATCGCCCAGATCGCCGAAATACTTGATTCTTCCGTCGAACTCGATCGCGACGCGCTGATTGCGGTAGGCGCCGTCCATGCGGTAGAGCCGTCCGTCCGATCCGCGGATCTCCACCTGCAATTCGGGAATGGGAAGACCGGCACGGATAATCACCGCGCGTCCTAGCGATTCGAGGGGAGACTCGGCGAGCGGGTTGCCGAGCTTGATCAGCCGCCTCGCGACCGCCTTGCCGCGCCGACCGGGAAGCAGTTCATTGAGCGTGAGGAGTTCGACGCGGAGTTCCTTGATCTCCTCGTTGCGGCTCTGGGTGACTTCTGGTGGTTCACCATGGCTCGGTCCGAACTGAAGGCGGGCGCGAAGTTCGGCATCAATCACCATGAGTGCGGTCCGGAGGTCCGCATGTCGGGCACACGAGACTACCGTTGCCGCGCGAGTGAGCGCCCGGATGTCATCGATCGCGGTGACGTACTCCGTCGGGAAACCAATGCACTGGTGAACGACAACGCCACTCAGTTGGTGGGACTGCGCCTCCCGAGCTATCACGTGGACGTTACTCGGTATGAAGCAGACGGGGAGGCCATGGGCAAGCGCCGCTGATTCGCGAGTCGCGATCAATCGGCCATTGGGCTGAGCAATTGCACGAGTGCGCGTGATGTGATGGCCCTTGAGTGAGAGTTGCTCCCACGCGCGGCGGTTCACATACCGGCCGGGGCGCAAGCGCAATAGATGCCCGCTCTTGACTTGTCGAGTCAGCGTGGAGTCGGACAATCCGGTCTGCCTGAGGGTTTGCCGTGTGAACACTTCGACGCCGCGTTTCACCATGGCACTAGCCTTGCGCGGCGGTGCGGGAAACCGCGGATGCGAGCGGCAGGCTGTGGGCAACTGGTGCGTGCCGAAATCTGTGGACATCCCTAGCCGGCGGGCGGCGAGTCGGGAGGCCCGGCGGCCGGCTGCCCCGGCTGGTGGTGGGCTCCGTCGGCGGGATGGCTGGGCGTTGAGTTGATGGTTTTCTCTTGAGTTGATGCTCAGTGCCCGGTTTGGGGGTGTGGGAGGGGTCGGAACCGGAAGTTTTCCGTCAACTCAAGAGTTCTCTTACCGTTCAGCAGGGTGCCCCGGCTGCCCCGGCCTCCCAGGCTGCCCGGCCGCCCAGGGCGCTCAGGCTTCCTGGCCTGCCCGGGACCCCAACCCCCGAGTGTTGGCGCTCACGGCACAGCACACTCTAGGCTTGTGCCGGAAGTCCATCCGAGGCATTCAAGGAGGAACTATGGCCATGGATATGGGTTGGAAACTTGTGAGCGCCGGCGCGGGCATCGTGTCCGGTATTGTGGCGAACAAACTAGTGGATGTGGCGTGGGGCAAGCTCTCCGGGCGTGACAAGCCAGACCTTGAGGATCCAGATGCGCCGATCGTGGACGTACTGGTGTTCACGCTGGTATCCGGAATTGTGACCTCCGTGTTGAGTTCGATGGTGGAGCGGAAGGCCGCACGCTGGTACGGCAAGGGCGGGTCGGCCGCTGTAAAGGCGGCCTAGGCGCCCATCCCGCGTCTGGGATTGCCCGGCGCGACAGCGTTAGCCGGATTCAGACTCGTCACGATGAGGGTCGGGCGGGAATGAGATGGGGGCTGGGCGGGAATGAACTGACAGAGCGTGAGTGTATTGCGTTCAAATGATGCGCGCGGCGGAGACACGGAGGCACAGCGCCGGCCAAGAATGAATAGAGCGGGTGGCCAGATTGACCACCCGCTCGCGCATGCGCGATAAGGCACCCGCATGCGCGCACCTCCGGTTTCCCGACGCCGCCCGCTTACGTATTCCGGGCGGCTCGCTTGCTGTTTTGTGATTGGTGTGCCCGGTGATGATGGTGTGCGGGCCCGCGCTTGCCTGTCGACGCCGTATTGGTGCCCGATGTGCGACGTCGCGGTGCCCCGCGCTTCTGCTCCGTAGGCCCGTCCGTTTCCACCCGCCGGCGTCCCGTGCGTACCGCCTATCTCAATCTCCGGCGCCCCACCTTTCCCCGTTCTATGCGCCCCGGTCCTGCGCGCTTCCGTCCCGTTCGCTCAGATGGACGTCCCGCCCGCGTGTTTTGCTCGCCCGGTTTTCACCGCACTCTGCTCTCGCCTGCACGTTCCCGCCCCGCCCGTTTCCGCCTGCTTGTTCCCGCCCTGCCCGGCTCTCATCCCTCCCGCCGCCCGTTAAATCCCCGTGATGACTTTGCCGTGGCCGCGTATGGATTCCGTTAGGACGCGGGCAAAGCCGTATGCGCCCGGGTTAGATGATTTCCGCACTGAGACGGACTCGGTGCGTGGTTGCCCGGCGACTGCTGGTGTGCGGTCGGTTAGTGACGGTCCGTGTGCGGTCGCCTAGCGGCCGCCTACACGCGGCCGCCTTGCGACTGCCAGCGTGCGGCCGCCCTGCGACCACCCGTTCATTGATCGGAGTTGCGGTGCTCGACATCGTGTATGTGCTGGGCGTATTGGTGCTCTTCGGCATTCTTGGATACTTCGGAAAAGCGACGGAGAAACTGTGACTTTCTTTAATGTTGTGGCCACGATTCTGGGGATCGCGGCTGTTATCTACCTGGTAGTGGCACTCGTTCGTCCGGAGTGGTTCTAATGGGATGGGATGGTCAATGCTTATTGCCTCACTGGCAACGCTGTTTCTCGCACTGAGCGCCGTGTATCGGCCGTTCGGCGACTACATGGCGTACGTATTCACAGATAGGGTCAACTATCGCCCGGAGCAGTGGGTATACCGCCTGACGGGCGTGGATCCGGCGCGCGAACAGTCCTGGCCCGCATATTTGCGGTCGGTGCTCTGCTTCTCCCTGGCCGGCGTGCTGATACTTTACCTGCTTCAGCGTGTCCAGCAGTGGCTGCCATTCTCGCTTGGAAATACAAACATGACGCCGGGCGTGTCCTTCAATACGGCGATCTCGTTTGTGACCAATACGAATTGGCAGGCATATTCTGGGGAAAGCCTCTCCTATACGGTGCAGTTCGCCGGGCTGGCGGTACAGAATTTTGTATCTGCCGCCACGGGCATTGCGGTGGCTATTGCGCTTGTGCGCGGGCTGGCGCGGCGCCGCATGCGCACGATCGGTAACTTCTGGGTGGACATTGTCCGGGCATGCTTCCGAATCCTGCTCCCTGTCGCGGCAGCGGCCGCACTGATTCTGATTGCGGGTGGCGTGATTCAGAACTTCAGCGGCAACCACACCATCTCGACGATTGCCGGCGGGATGCAGACACTGCCCGGCGGCCCCGTGGCCTCTCAGGAGGCCATCAAGGAGTTGGGCACCAACGGCGGCGGATTCTTCAACGCCAACTCTGCCCACCCCTTCGAGGATCCTTCGGCGTGGACCAGCATCTTTGAAGCGTTCCTTATTCTTCTGATTCCATTCTCGCTCCCGCGCACCTTCGGGAAGATGGTGGGCGACCACCGTCAGGGCTACGCGGTGCTGGCCGCCATGGCCATCCTGTACCTGGCCTGCGTCTGCGCGCTTACCGCCTTTGAACTAGACGGTCACGGCAGCGCCCCCACGCTTGCGGGTGCCGCGATGGAGGGGAAGGAAGCCCGCTTCGGCATCATCCAGTCCGTCGTATTCGTGGCGACCGCGACTCTCACCTCCACCGGGGCGGTGAACTCCATGGTTGATTCCTACACGGGCTTGGGTGGTGGCATGCCCCTGGTCAACATGCTGCTCGGCGAAATCGCGCCCGGCGGCGTGGGCTCGGGCCTCTACGGCATGCTCATTATTGCCATCATCGCCGTGTTTGTGGCCGGCCTACTGGTGGGGCGCACGCCCGAATATCTCGGCAAGAAGATTGGCCCGCGCGAGATGAAACTGGCCAGCCTCTACATTCTTGTTATGCCGGTGCTGGTGCTCTCCGGCGTGGCGCTCAGTTTCGCGGTCCCGGGGCTGCGCGCCAGCGTGGTGGGGAATTCGCTCAGTAATACGGGCCCCCACGGCCTCTCCGAGGTGCTGTACGCATTTACCTCCGGCGCTAACAACAACGGTTCAGCCTTTGCGGGCCTCGATGCGTCGACGCCGTGGCTCACCGCCGCCGTGGGTGTCGCCATGCTGCTGGGTCGCTTCCTACCCATCGTGTTGGTGCTTGCGCTCGCGGGTTCACTTGCGGCGCAGGACAAGGTGCCGGTCAGTGCGGGCACACTTCCCACGCACCGGCCGCTCTTTGTGGCGCTCATGATCGCTACTGCGCTGCTTGTTACGGCGCTTGTATTCTTCCCGATTCTTACTCTCGGTCCTGTTGCAGAGGGGCTTCTCTGATGACTACAGAATTTCCGGTGTCAATCCCGGATCAGCAGCATGTGGACAAGTTTTCTGGCGTGGACGCGCACGCTCGGCGTGCGGCCTCGGTGGAACATGACGACGCCGCTGACTCTCGGCGTTCCGGCACGCCTCGGACACCGCGTTCGGGGTTGAGCTGGCGGCAGCTAGGTGCCGCCCTACCCGGTGCTTTCTGCAAGCTCAATCCGCGGGATGAGTGGCGCAATCCCGTCATGTTCATTGTGTGGGTGGGAGCTGTGCTCACCACGGCCCTGACGATCATCGGGCCTTTCCTCGGCACGTCTACGTCGGCGGAGGGCATCGTCGTGCCCGCCGCGTTCACCGGCCTCATTGCCCTGCTACTTTGGCTCACGGTCATTTTCGCGAACCTGGCCGAATCGGTGGCGGAGGGACGCGGTAAGGCGCAGGCAGATTCTCTGCGAAAAACCCGTACATCAACGGTGGCCCACCGCGTGCGCTCCTACATGCCAGATTCGGACGCCGGGGCTGCGGAGGCGGACCTAGAGGATGTTTCCTCAGCGGAGTTGCGGCTGGGCGACGTCGTCGTCGTATCCGCTGGTGAACTAGTACCCGGCGATGGCGACATCGTGTGGGGCATTGCCAGCATTGACGAATCGGCCATCACCGGTGAATCCGCTCCGGTGGTGCGCGAAAGTGGCGGGGACCGGTCCGCGGTGACGGGCGGGACCCGCGTGCTCTCGGACCGTATCGTTGTGAAAATTACGTCGAAACCCGGCGAGACCTTTGTGGATCGCATGATTGCCCTCGTGGAGGGGGCATCCCGGCAGCGCACCCCCAACGAGATCGCGCTGAATATTCTGCTGGCCTCGCTGTCCATCGTGTTCGTCATGGTGGCGCTGACGCTCAACCCGATTGCGTCCTACCCGGCCAAGCCCGTGTCTCTGACCATCCTCATCGCGCTGCTGGTGTGCCTGATTCCCACCACTATTGGCGCGCTCCTCTCCGCTATCGGCATTGCGGGGATGGATCGGCTGGTGCAGCACAACGTGTTGGCCACCTCCGGCCGTGCCGTGGAGGCGGCGGGGGACGTGACTACGCTGCTACTCGACAAGACAGGCACCATCACCTACGGCAATCGCCGCGCTACGGACTTCGTTCCGCTGGCGGGCGTGACCCGGGAGGAGCTGGTGCGCATGGCCGCTCTCTCCTCCCTGGCGGATCCCACGCCGGAAGGCAAATCCATCGTGGACCTGGCCCGCGAGCTAGGCGTTCAGGCCACCCACTCAGAGGGCACAGTGGTGCCGTTTACCGCACAAACTCGCATGTCCGGTCTGGACCTGCCGAATGGCCTACAGATCCGGAAGGGGGCCGGATCCGCCGTCATGGACTGGCTGAAAAAGGAGGGCAGTCCTGTTCCCGTGGACGTGTCCGTGCAGCTGCGCGAGTGCGTTGAGGGCATCTCCACGAGCGGTGGCACGCCACTGGTGGTTGCGGTGCGGGTGGCGGACGGTGCCGGCCGCGTACTCGGCGTTGTCCATCTCAAGGACATCGTCAAGGACGGCCTGGCCGAGCGCTTCCGGCAGCTTCGCACCATGGGCATTCGCACGGTCATGGTGACGGGTGACAATCCGCTCACCGCCAAGGCCATTGCCCAGGAGGCCGGCGTGGATGACTTCCTGGCCGAGGCCACCCCGGACCAGAAACTCACCTACATCCGGAAGGAGCAGGCGGGCGGCCACATGGTGGCGATGACAGGTGACGGCACGAATGACGCTCCCGCACTCGCGCAGGCGGACGTGGGCGTGGCCATGAACACCGGTACCTCCGCGGCGAAGGAAGCCGGCAACATGGTGGATCTCGATTCGGATCCCACCAAGCTCATTGACATTGTGGCGATCGGTAAGCAGCTGCTCATCACGCGCGGTGCGCTCACCACGTTCTCCATTGCGAACGACGTCGCCAAGTACTTCGCCATTATTCCCGCGATCTTTATGGGTGTATTTCCCGGGCTCGCGGTGCTCAATGTGATGGGGCTGCATTCGCCGGCGTCCGCGGTTCTCTCCGCGGTCATCTTCAACGCGTTCATCATTGTGTTCCTGGTGCCCCTCGCCCTCCGCGGCGTGAAATACCGGCCCATGGCGGCGCCCAAGATCCTCAGCCACAACCTGGCCGTCTACGGCGTGGGCGGGGTGATAGCGCCGTTCATCGGTATCTGGCTCATTGACCAGCTCGTCCGGCTAATCCCGGGCTTCTAGCTCCAGGCCATAGAAAATCCTCATTGCACAGAAAAGGAAAATCATGTCTGTTCGTACTAGCGGCCGTGTGCTGTGGGTGGCCACACGAATGGTGCTCGCCTTCACGCTGATACTCGGGATCGGGTACACGCTAGCTATCACCGCGATCGGGCAGATCGCGTTTCCCGACAGAGCAAACGGATCTCTCATCCGCAACGCGGATGGTCAGGTAGTTGCCTCCTCCCTCATCGGCCAATCATTTTCCGACGCCGATGGCGCCCCGCTCGCCCGGTACTTCCAGCCGCGCCCCTCCGCGGCGGAGTATGACGCCCAGAAGTCCGGTGGAAGCAACGCCGGGCCGGAGAACCCGACGCTCATTCGGGACATCAAAGAACGCCGCAACCAGATTGCACGGTTCAATGGGGTGGCACCAGCTAGCATCCCGGCCGACGCTCTCACCGCTTCCGCCTCCGGCCTGGAACCGGACATCAGTCCCCGGTATGCCGCGCTTCAGGAGGCACGAGTGGCCAGGGCGCGCCACCTATCCCTCGCCACGGTGAAGAAGCTGGTGGCGCAACACACCACGCAGCCCTATGTTGGCTTTATTGGTGAACCGGTAGTCAACGTGGTCACGTTGAATGAGGCGCTGGACAGGCAGAAAGGATAGGAACTAGTGGCCGCAGTTGGTCGGCTTCGCGTCCTGCTAGGTGCTGCTCCCGGGGTGGGCAAAACGTTTGCCATGCTAAAAGAGGGACAGCAACTACTGGACGACGGGCGAGACGTGGTGATCGGCGTCGTGGAAACACACGGACGCAAGGCCACCGCGCGCATGATCGGCACCATCCCCATCGTTCCACGTCTGCGGCGTTTCTACCGCGGTATCACGCTGGAGGACATGGATGTGGACGCGATTGTGCGTCGGGCCCCGGAAGTTGTGCTGGTGGACGAACTGGCACACACGAATGCGCCCGGCTCTCGCCACGCGAAGCGCTGGGAGGACGTCGATGAACTGCTCCGGGCCGGCATCGACGTGATCTCCACGCTCAACATCCAGCACATTGAATCGCTCAATGATGTGGTGGAGCGGATCACCCGCATCCCGCAGCGCGAAACGGTGCCGGACACGTTCCTGCGGCGGGCGGATGACATTGAGGTTATTGATCTGTCCCCGCAGGCACTGCGCAACCGGCTGAGCAACGGCCTGGTGTATCCGGCGGAGCGCGTGGACGCCGCACTCTCCAACTATTTCCGGTTGGGAAATTTGACGGCGCTGCGCGAACTGGCCCTGCTGTGGCTGGCCGGCAATGTGGACGAGGCGCTGAGCAAGTACCGCACGGACAATGACATTGACACCACGTGGGAGGCGCGCGAACGGGTGGTGGTGGCTCTCCCCGGTGGACCGGAGGGCGAAACGCTGCTCCGGCGCGGTGCGCGCATCGCGGCGCGGTCCGGCGGTGGGGAACTGCTTGCTGTGCACGTCACCAGTCAGGATGGGCTGCGCAGCAGTCACACGGACGCGCTAGCTAAGCAGCGGCGCCTCGTCGAGCGTCTGGGCGGCACCTACCATCAGGTGGTGGGGGCGGATATTCCTACGGCGCTGGTGGAATTCGCTCGATCCGTCAACGCCACCCAGCTGGTGCTCGGTGCAAGCCGGCGGGGCCGCATGATCGCGGTGCTGACCGGCACGGACGTGGGCGCATCCGTCATCCGAAAATCCGGCGACATTGACGTGCACATGGTGACCCATGCGGCTGCCGGCCGCCCCTTCACCCTGCCGCACATCCGCGCGGGTCTCTCTCGCGTTCGCAGAATCGTAGGATTTGTGCTGGCGGTTGTTGGCGTACCGGCATTGACCGCCGCGCTGGGCGCGTTTTCCTCGGATGAGACGCTCACCGCCGCCGCATTGCTCTATCAGCTACTTGTTGTGGTCATTGCGCTGGTGGGAGGTATCTGGCCGGCCCTTTTCACGGCTGTGCTCTCCGCCTTTGCTCTCGACTACTTTTTCCTGGCACCGACGGGCGCCATTACGATCCAAAGTCTTCTGCACATTTGGGCGTTGCTTATCTACATGATTGTTGCGGCGCTTGTCAGCTTCGTGGTGGATCGCTCCGCCCGCTTCACCCGGGTTGCCCAGCGTGTGGGCGCAGAATCTGAGCTGCTTCAGACCATCGCCGGGAGTGTACTTCGGGGTGATGACGCTATCCAGGCGATGATTGATCGCACGTTGGAGGCCTTCAGCCTGAAGAATGTGCAGGTGAAGAAGGGCCAGTTTGTGATCGCGAACGCCGGGCTACCCACCGGGGACCCACCCGTCGATTCGTTTTCACTGGTGGGTGGTGCTCACCTTGACGTGTACGGCGAGGAACTGGAGGCCTCGGACCGGAGGCTGCTGCGCGTGGTCGCCACGCAGATCGACGTCGTACTGGAACGACGCCGTATGACGGACCGCGAGCGCGCGTTCCAACCGATTGCGGCCTCGGATAAACTCCGCGGCGCACTGCTCTCCGCGCTCAGCCATGACCTGCGGCGCCCGCTCGCCGCGGCCACGGCCGCCGTCGGGGGCTTGCGCATGGCGGGGCCAAATCTATCCGCTTCCGATCGCGGGGAACTGCTGGAAACCGCCGAACAGAGCCTCGACTCGCTCGGCAAGCTTATAGGCGACCTACTGGACATGAGCCGGCTGCGTGCGGACGCGCTCACCGCGGCGTCGCGCCCCACGGATCCGGCGGAGGTGGTGGCGGAAAGCCTGGAGGAACTGGACCTGATGCCCGGGGATATCCGGCTGTCCTTCGATCATGGGGACGCGCTGGCCGCGGCGGATCCCGGTCTACTGCAACGCGCGGTGGTAAATCTGCTGGCGAATGCGCGGCGGCACTCGCCCTCTGGCGCACCGGTAGCACTCACCACCAGCACGTTCAGCCACCGGCTAGAGATTCGCATCATTGACCACGGGCCCGGCGTGGATCGGCGGCACTACGAGGACATGTTCGTGCCCTTCCAACGCCTGGGCGATACCGATAATGGTACGGGGCTGGGGTTGGGGCTCGCGCTTTCGAAGGGATTTGTGGAGGCAATGCACGGCACGCTGGTACCTGAGCCCACCCCGGGCGGTGGACTCACCATGGTGATTTCGCTGCCTCTGGCGAAGGCGGATAGCACCGGGAACATGGCTGAGCCGGCTGGGGCCAGTGGGCCGGCGGGTGGTGGGCCGGCGGGCGCTGGTGGAATGACCGGTGCTGGTGGGCCCACTGATGCTGGTGGGCCAGCTGGCCGGGCGGGATCCCCCGGTGGCGGAATCTCCGATCCACAGGCCACCGCGACTAAGGCGGCGCAGCACTCATGATCATCCTGATAGCGGACGACGATCCGCAGATCCTCCGGGCGCTCCGCATTACCCTCACGGCCGAGGGGTACACGGCGCTCACCGCGCGAAATGGCGCCCAGGCCGTGCGGCTGGCGGCAAGCCGCCGCCCCAGCCTGTACCTCATCGATCTGGGCATGCCGCAGCTAACCGGCATTGACGTTATTCACGCGATCCGCGGCTGGTCTGATGCGCCCATTCTGGTGGTATCCGGCCGCTCCGGCTCCGCGGATAAGGTACAGGCTCTGGATGCTGGCGCTGACGACTACATCACGAAACCATTCTCGATCGATGAACTACTGGCTCGCATCCGCGCCCTCACCCGCCGCCTGCCGCACGCCGAGGCGATGCCCTCGGTGCGGTTGGGGAACATTCATTTCAATCTGGCCACCAGGTCCGTGAGCCGGAAAACCGCGGGCAGGTTCGAGCAGATCCGCCTCACGCCCACGGAGTGGCAGGTGATGGACATTCTCATCCGTAACGGCGGCAAACTGGTGACCCGGCAAATGCTCCTGACCTCGATCTGGGGAAGCGAGCACGTGGAGGATACGGGGTACCTGCGCCTCTACATCTCGCAACTCCGGAAGAAAATTGAGGCCGATCCGCACCGGCCGCGCTTCATCATTACGGAGCCCGGGATGGGGTACCGGCTTGAGCACCTGGAGGATGCCGGGTAGAGCCGTGCACCCGATAGATCCCGATAGACGCCGTTCTTCGCCGGGGTGTTTAAGCGCCGCGCCCACCAACCGCCCGAAAACTCATCCTACAAGTGGTGTAAACTGCCGAAGACGACAGGGGAGCGCGTTAAGCGCTGAGAGTGCATCTGCAGACCCTCGCACCTGATCCGGGCAATGCCGGCGAAGGAAGTCGAGCTCTCCCCGTGCCTCACAGCGGGGCATGGGCCCTCCGGTAGGAGGAACAATGAAATTCCGCATCACATCACTACTTGCCGCGGGAGCGCTGGCGCTCGCGGGCTGCTCAGGGACCGGCGGCGCGGCCGGTTCGGCCAGTGCAAGCGCAAGCTCCGGTAACGGTGGCGTGGTCACGGT
Source organism: Neoactinobaculum massilliense (assembly GCF_900604955.1). Taxonomy (GTDB): domain Bacteria; phylum Actinomycetota; class Actinomycetes; order Actinomycetales; family Actinomycetaceae; genus Neoactinobaculum; species Neoactinobaculum massilliense. The sequence continues at coordinate 281,514 of NZ_UWPE01000002.1, read as the reverse complement.
GATGACCCACGATTCGTTTAATGTCCCCAATGATCTCATCAAGAAGTTCGAGCAGGAGAGCGGCTACACGGTGAAGACCACCTCGCCGGGGGATGCCGGTACGGTGGTCAACCAGCTGGTGCTGGCGGACGGCAAGCCGGGCGCCGACGCCGTGTACGGCATCGATACGTTCTCGGCGTACCAGGCGGTGGATGCGGGTGTGCTGGAGGATTACCAGTCGCCGGCGCTGCCCAAGGGGCGCGAGGCCGTGGAGGGACAACTCAACCCGATCGACGATGGCTTCGTGCAGGTCAACGCGGACAAAACCTACTTTGATGAGCACAATCTGGCCGTGCCTAACGGTTTTGCGGACCTGGCCAAGCCGGAGTACGCAAAGCTGCTGGTGACGGAGAACGCGGCCGCCTCCTCCCCGGGGCTCGCGTTCCTGGCGGGCAGCGTGAAGGCGCTCAATGGCAACACGGATAACGCCACGGTGGATACGGCGGCCGGGAAGTACTGGCAGCAGCTCATCGCTAACGGCTCGCGGGTGGCGGCCGGCTGGCAGGACGCCTACTACACGGATTTCTCGGGCGCGGACGGGAAGGGCAACTACCCGCTGGTGGTGTCCTACTCCTCCTCGCCGGCTGAGGGCGGCAACAACGTGAATGTGCCGGGTACCGCCGTGCAGCAGACGGAGTACGCCGCCGTGCTCAAGGGCGCCAAGAACCCCGAGGGTGCGAAGGCGTTCATCGATTTCATGCTCTCCGACGACGTGCAGAAGTCCATTCCGGAGAATATGTACATGTATCCGGTGGCGGACGTGCCGCTGCCTGACAGCTGGGCCAAGCTGGCTCCGGCGCCGACGGATCCCGTGGAGCTCACCCCCAAGGAGGCGGGCGCAAACCGCAAGCAGTGGATCAGCATGTGGCGCGAGGCCACCGACCAGTAATCAGTGGTAATGAGCGATTCCGCGCGGGAAACACGGCGTGCGCGGCAGGTGCAGACGGTTCAGGCACAGCCGCATTCGGTTCAGGCGCCCCCGCGGCCGGTGTGGGTGCCGGCCGTGCGGGTGCTTGCCGGGGTGGCGGCCGCCCTGTTCCTCGCCGTGTTCTTTGTGTGGCCCATCCTGGCCATGCTGGTGCGCGGGGTGATGGGTGAGGGTGGCGGCCTGGACGCTAGCCGGTTCCTCACGAACCTTTCGGCAGCCCGCACCTGGCGGGTCGCCTGGCAGACGGTGTGGCTGGCATTCGCCGGGACCGCCGCATCGGTTCTTTTCGGCGTGCCACTGGCCTTTGTGCTCTACCGGCTGGAGTTTCCCGGGCGGCGGGTGGCGCGCGCCGCCGCCATGATTCCCTTTGTACTGCCCACCGTGGTGGTGGGTGGTGCCTTCCGCGCTCTTTTTGACCCCGCCGGCCCCTACGGTGCGCTGGGGCTCAGCCAGTCCAATGCCGCCGTGGTGTGCGCGATGGCGTTCTTCAACGCGGCTGTGGTGGCGCGCACCACCGGTACCGTGTGGGAAAAACTGCCTCCGCATGAGGAGGCTGCGGCCACACTCGGTGCTTCACCGGCGCGTGCTTTTCTGACGGTAACGCTTCCCGAGCTGGTGCCCGCAATTGCGGCTGGCGCCTCGCTGGCGTTCCTGTTCTGTGCCACCTCGTACGGCCTGGTGGTCACGCTGGGTACGCCCGGCTACGGGACGCTGGAAACCGAGGTGTTTATTCAAACCACCACGTTCCTGGATCTGCCGGCGGCCGCTGTACTCTCGCTACTTCAGGCTGTCATTGTGCTGGTGGCCATCTGGGTGAGCGGGATAGCGACGCGTCGCACCGAGGTGGGGCTCAAACTGGGTTCGCGCCGTGCGCGGCGTCCAGGTCGCGCGGCCATTCCCGCCGTGGCGATGACGCTGATCTTCGTGGTGGGCCTGGTGGCCGCGCCGATCATCAGCCTGATCGTGGCCTCCTTCCACCGCGGTGGGGCGTGGACGGTGGCGAATTACGTGGACCTGGTGACGCCGGGCACGTTCAACGCCGGTGTCACGCCCGCGGAGGCGATGGTTAATTCCCTGCGCATCGGTGCGGAGGCCGCCCTGCTGGCCCTGGCTGTGGGCCTACTTGTAGTGGTGGCGGCCGTACGTCCGGCGCGGTCCGGGTTTGGGCGGTGGTGCCAGCGCCTGCTCGACGCCGGTGCACTTGCCCCGCTAGGTATTTCCGCCGTGACACTGGGTTTTGGCATTTTTATTACCTTGCGGCTGCGGGTGTCGGAGCCTTCCATGCTGATCCCGGTGGCCCAGGCGCTGGTGGCCACGCCGCTGGTGGTGCGGGCCGTCTCGCCCACACTGCTGGCTATTGATCTGCGCCTGCGGGAGGCGGCTGCCACGCTGGGCGCAAGCCCGTGGCGAGTCATGGCCACGGTGGACCTGCCAGCCATGTGGCGCGGGCTCGGGGTGGCCGCCGGGTTCGCCTTCGCGATCTCACTGGGCGAGTTCGGCGCCACCTCGTTCCTGGCTACGGCGGATTCGGAAACGCTTCCCGTGCTGGTGGCTAAACTGCTCGGCCGTCCCGGCAGCCAGAACTATGGGATGGCCATGGCGGCGGCCGTGGTGCTCGCGGTGCTGGCCGGGCTGGTGGTGCTGCTCTCTGATATGGCCGGTGATGTGCAGCGTGCCGGCGATGTGCTGGAACGCGCGCCGCACGGAATGGAAAGGAATCAGCGTGCTTGAGCTTGAGGATTTCAGTGTGGCCTACGCGGACGGTTTTGAGGCCGTTCACAGCGTGAGCCTGCGCGTGGAGACCGGCCAGATCGCCGTGATCCTGGGCCCGTCCGGCTGCGGCAAGTCCTCCCTGCTGCGGGGTGTGGCAGGCCTCGAGACGAGCGGCGGACGTGTTCGCGTGTCCGCCGCGAACGGTCACGTGCGGGACGTGACGCGTGTGCCGACGCACAAGCGCGGCGTCGGCATGGTGTTCCAGGACGGGCAGCTTTTCCCCAATCTCACCGTGGGCCAGAACATCGCCTACGGCGACAGGCACGTGAACGTGGACCGCTACCTTGAGCTGATCGACCTTGCGGGCTTCGCGGACCGGCGTGTTCAGACGCTTTCCGGCGGGCAGGCGCAGCGGGTCGCCCTGGCGCGGTCGCTCGCTGCGCGCCCGGATGTGCTCCTGCTTGATGAGCCGCTCTCCGCTCTTGACGAGGACCTCCGCATGGATCTTGCCCGCATCGTCCGCCGCATCCTTGCGGACACGTCCACCACCGCGCTCTACGTGACGCACAATCGCGACGAAGCCGGCGTCGTCGGTGACCGCGTGCTCCACATGGATGCCGGTCGTTTCGTGGACTGAGCTTTGGGACGACGTCGTGGCGGGACCGTACGTACGGGGCGTTCTGTCCTATGTGCATTCTTTGCGGGCGTGCGCTCACATAGGCGGCGTGGCTCCGGCGTCACTTTTACTCCGTAGGTGTCCGGTGCCAGGTACGCGGTGTGTGTAGCAGCACTCGCGTACTTGCGTTCACGGGTCCGGTAGGTAAGTGGAGAAGCCAGTGCGGTGGGCCGAGTGTGTAGCGTCGCCCAACATTCATGTTCCGGGGACCTTGGACCTTGCCTGCATTAGACTGGTCGGCATGATCCGTGAGATCCGACCAACCGAAGTGCGCTCTTGGGCTGTCCGTGCCTCCGCGCGTATGGCGCATGTGCGATGCCAGGCGGGGCTGGTGGATAAGGCGCTTGCGCGTCAATTGGAAAGTAGGCAACTCCGGCGTTTTACGGCGGGGCTACCGCGTGGCGCGCGCGTGTTTCTGGATGAAGCGGGCCATTGGCTCTGGTATATGCCCGGCAAGATCTGCGCCGTGGACATTGATGATCCGGCCGAATGGGCGGAGCTTACGCACCGGCTGGCAGCAGCAGAGGTGCCGGTGGGCTCGCGTGCGTCTGGCGGCGTCGTACAGAGGGAGGGTTTGGCTGGTTCCGCCGGTGTGGCGGTGGCTACCGCGCCGGGTGGAGAGCTGCAGTTTTCCCGGTTCCGCGGCGATGCGGCCTCCACGGCGCTGGCGGGGGCCGTCGATGCGCGGCTGAAGTCCATGGAGCTGGTGGCGCAGTTGCCGGCCATCACCTGGCATGAGCATCACAGCTCCACGGTGAGCCTGCGCGCTATGTCGTCAGTGGACCTCTATGATTTCCTGCGGGTGACGGCGGAGGAACTGGCTGCCCAGCAGGAGGCAACGCATCCGGGCACGTCGCACCGGGAGCTTGCGGTGCGGGCGCGGGCGCGGGCGGACCGCAAGCTGCCCGACGGCGTCTCCACCCCCGGCCATTTGCTGCTCTCCATCGTGGCGGACGGGCGCGTGGCCGGCGGACTATGGGCTGAAACGGACGGCGGGCGCGTCCGGATCTGGAATCTCCTGGTGTACCCCGAGTTTCAGGGCCGCGGCATGACACGTGCGGCACTCTCGGCGCTCTCTTCCAGCCTCATCCTGGAGGGCATCACGTTCATGTCCGTGCCGCTTGTAGCCACCAATACCCATGCCGAGCAGATTTTTACCTCCGCCGGGTTTGTGCGTGCGCGCGAAAGCTACGCGGTGCGGTAAGGCATGCGGTAAGTTCCGGGCTGGACTGGGCCGGGCGGCACAGGATAGCCCCCGCGTGCCTGAGGGATTCGAGGTATCTAGCGGGCTGGGCGCCTGGCGCGGGACTCAGCCGTCAACTATCTGTGCCTCGCGGGATTTCGGCAGTAGCTGCTTGCACTTCGCGGCACCGGCTGACCATGCATGCAGGCGTCGTGTGCAGATTTGCGCTTTGCGGCACCGGAGAGCACCTACTGCGGTGCGTCGACGTAGCGCAGTGAGTTGAGCCGGTTCGTGCACTCGGTGCCGATATTGATGCCGGAGGCCAGTTTGCCTTCGGCACGCAGCTCCAGTAGCCGCGGCACGACTCGGTCCCGCACCCCGCCCGGGTCGATGGTGTTCACGTAGATCTTTGTGCCGCCCTCGAACCCGGCTAGCGTGGACACGCGCCACTTGAGGAGCACGCGCCACGGGGCAGGCTCAGTCTGATCGATGGGGCGTGAGTACCACTCCTCGTTCACGGGGACGGCGGGGCCGGTGGCGGCGTGCATGGCGTGCACAAGATCCGAGACGTCGCGGAGCTCCGCGGGCGTGTGCTCCCACGGCTGGGTGGCCTCGGAGCGGGACCACACCTCAAGCGTGGGGTAGCGGTGGCCGAAACCAGCGAAGGCTACGGCATGCTCGTTCTCGGCTACGACGAGGTTCTGATACGACGCATAGTTCGGGCCGAATTCGTTGTAGAGGTTAGGGTTTTCACGCAGGCGCAGCACTTCGGACCGGGCGTCCCCGCTCCACTCGTCAATGGCTACCAGCTGTTTATGCAGGTGGCCGAAGGAAGCGCCGGCGGGCTTCAACCAGTTCTGGAATACCTGCACGTAGCGGACATAGCGGTTGGATTCGTAGAGATCATGCATGGCGTCTACGGTGAGCGCGAAGTACCAGTAGTGCTCATTCGAAGTGAGCGTGCCGGAGGAGGCGCGCTGAGCCGAATTGGTGGCGCCGTCAACGTAGTGCCGCCGTGCCACAATGACGTCATGCCCGCCGCCAAAAAACGGTGCTGCATCTTCGAGATGGGCGTGTTCATCCTCCGCATCCCACTGTTCGCGCGTTATGTGTGCGGCGCGAGCCTTATTGCGGAGAACGGAGAGAACGTGGGCCCGACCGGCCGGATCCGCCACGTACTGGTCCATGCGGGCGCGTTTGGCGTGCGGCATCTGGTAGCCGTAATTCGTGGTCCAGTAGGAGTAGGGCAGAATCTCAAACAGATTGCCGATGCGCCGGAAATCCCACGGATCCGCCAGATTATCCACGGGGGTGTCCTGGCGAATGCGGTAGGCGCCGGTATCCGGGTTACCTACCACGCGTGCCTTTTCCGGCGGCGTTTCCAGCACCCGATCTGCGCAGAAGGCACAGTAATCCTGCCGCGGCGAACCATCCTCCCGTGTATCCAGGGTGAGCACGTGCTCATCTTCGAGTTCGATAGGCCTATCCGCGCGTCCCGGTACCGTCCATACCTCTGTGCCGGAGAATGGATTGATCTGCTTGATGGTGCCGTCCGCGAGGGTGGTGAGTGGTTGCGCGATTCGAGGATCCACGATGTTCTTCTTTCATGGCGCTCCTGGCGCCGGGTATTGATGGTGGCTAACTGTGGGGCTCAGGCGGCTGTGCCTGTTCGGCGCCCACTTCTTCACGCTGCTAAACCGCGAGACTATTCGCACTGCTCAGCCGGATTATTCGTACTGCGAGACCAGCCAGGCTGTTCGCTATTCGCACTGCTAAACCGCCAGAATGCCGGCCTCCTGAAGAATGGCAATTGATTCATTGACATGCTGTGAGCGCACCTGGATCTCGTAGCTATTAGGCACCAGGCTCCGCACTGAGGCGAAGTCACGCCGGCCGCTTTGCATGGCCTGAACGATGGCACCGTAGACAGCGCCAAAAATGGCACCGGCTAGCACGCCAAAGAGGAGTACGCGCCAGTAGCTGATGGACGGGGTGAAAAGTAGGAAGAAGAGAGACACGAACAGTCCGAAAGATGCACCGCCCAGCGCGCTAGAGGCTGCCGCTTTTGCCACGGATAAGCGGCCTGTTACCTGCTCTACCTGCTCTAGGTTGACGCCCACAATGCGGGTGTTCTCCACGGGGAACCCGGCGTCGGAGAGCGTGTCAATCTCATGCTCCGCCTGCTCGTATGAGCGCACCTCGTCAATTACTCGGTAATCCCGGGCGTCCGCGAGGTTGCCCGGGCGGCCGGCCGCCGGCCCTGTGTTCATAGTCATAGTCCAACCATATCGATCCGTGCCGACAGATTCCGGGATCAGTCTCTTCGCGGAGCGCGTGACGGGCCCGGTCGGGCGGATTCGCCGCCGAGCTGTTAGGGCGCTGTTGAGTTGATGGTTTTCTCTTGAGTTGATGCTCAGTGCCCGGTTTGGGGGCTGATCTGGGCCCGAAACCGGTAGTTTTCCGTCAACTGAAGAATTCCCTTACCGTTCAGCGACGCCCCGCACCCGGCACCGAACCCGCGCCCGGCACCTCACCCAACCCCCTACCGTGCGAGGGCGGACCGCGCCAGATCGGCGGCGCCGACCAGTCCGGCGTCGTTCCCCAGCGTGGCAAGGCGAACCGACGGAAGCGTGCGGAACTCCGTGGCGGGCAATTCTGCGGGAAGGCCGGCTACCACGGGATCCAGCACCACGCGGCCCGCCTCGGCGACTCCGCCCGCCAGAACCACAACCTCAGGATCCACCATGGCCACCAGCGTTGCGATGCCGCGCGTATTCCAGTGACCAAGATCCGCAAAAGCGCCGAGTGCCAGCGGGTCCCCTTCGGTCGCGGCTGCGGTAATGGCCGTGCCCTTAATCGGCGAGGGGGTGGGGATCTCCGCGAGCGGCTCGGTGACGCCGGAGAGCTCAAGCACCCGCCTACCCGCGGCCGGATTCGCTGCGAGGCGGTCCGTGGCGTAACGGATGAGCGCGCGGCCGGAGCCCATCATGTCCCAGCATCCGCGGCGCCCACATCCGCACAGTGGCCCGTTCTCCGAGAGCGTAATATACCCGATCTCGCCGGCGAATCCGTTCGCTCCGCGGATCAGCTGACCGTCCAGGATCACGCCGCCGCCCACGCCCGTGCCCAGCGTCACTACCACGGCAGAACGGGATCCCGCCGCGGCGCCAAAGCGGTACTCACCCCAGGCTGCCGCATTCGCATCATTTTCGACGACGACGGGCAGCCCCGTCCCTTCGCTCACCAGCGAGCCGAGGCGTTCGCCGTGCCAGGGGTTGTTCGGTCCAAACGAGATGGTGTTGCGGTCCGCACCCACGAAACCGGCCGATCCGATACCCACCGCCGTGGGAGTGGATGCGGGGGTTACTGAGGAAGTGGCTGGGGTGGCGGAGGAGGCTGGGGTGCCGAGGTTGCTGGTAAGGCGGCGGACCAGGTCAGACACCGCGGCGGCGATGGCCGCGCCTGACTCGGTGGGGGTGGGGACGCGGAGGCGCTCGAGGATGGTGCCGTCGGCGGTGACGGCACCCGCTGCGATCTTCGTGCCCCCGATGTCGACGCCGATGGTGATCGCGGAGTCGGGCGCCGGGATGGCAGCGGCGGGGTTTGCGGTGGAGGTGGCAGCGGCTGGGTTGGCCGCTGTGGAGTTCGTGGAAGTGGCGGTAGTGCTGCTCATGGCGGAATTCTCTCACTCGCGGCCCGACAATGTGATGGGACCGGGCGGCGGGTTGCTTGGCGGCGGGTGGATGGGTCGGTGGGGCGTGGTGAGTGGATGGTTTTCTCTTGAGTTGATGCTCAGTGCCCGGTTTGGGGGCTTGGGAGGGCCTGAAACCGGAAGTTTTTCGTCAACTCAAGAGTCCTCTTACCGTTCAGCGGGCGACTCGGGCGGGGCGGGCCGTGCGGGCGAGGAGATTGGGCTGTGAGGTCTCCACGGTGGGTAGAGCACCCGGCGCGCTCCCTGGTCGGCGCGTGATTCCCCACCGGGGCCTCCCGCTTGCCACAGTGAGGCGCCCGGAAAGAGTGGAGGGTAGCGTGCTGCGTTCGACGTCGTCGGAAAATGGTGCTGTGCCCACGAATACGCGCCACGCCACCCACCTGCCCACCCCGCTCGCGGACTCGCTGGCCTACTCGCCGTACCCACTCGCCGGCTCACTCACTCATCCACTTACTCATCCACTCACTCCCCCGCTCGCGGACTCGCCTACCTGCACCTGCGCCCCGCCTACCTGCACGTGCTGCCCGGGAATAGAATCACCCCTCCCGAAGTTGAGCTAGGTGGACTCAAGAAGAGGCCAGCCGGCTGGACATAAGTTCTCCGGTGGTTCACACTTGAATGGCTGGCCGCAAGGCCGAGGAACTTTGGGAGGAAATGTAATGACGCGTGCAGTTGGAATTGATCTGGGTACTACAAACTCCGTGGTGTCTGTGCTGGAGGGCTCGGAGCCTACGGTGATCGCGAACGCGGAAGGTTCGCGCACCACCCCGTCCGTGGTGGGTTTCTCCAAGAACGGTGAGGTCCTGGTGGGTGAGGTCGCCAAGCGTCAGGCCGTCACGAACGTGGATCGCACTATCGCCTCGGTGAAGCGTCACATGGGCACGGACTGGAAGGTGACCATTGACGGTAAGGACTACAACGCGCAGCAGATTAGCGCTTTCGTGCTTCAGAAGCTGAAGAAGGACGCGGAGAGCTACCTGGGCGAAAAGGTGACGGACGCCGTCATCACGGTGCCGGCCTACTTCAATGACGCCCAGCGTCAGGCCACGAAGGATGCGGGCAAGATCGCCGGCCTCAACGTCAAGCGTATTGTCAACGAGCCCACGGCGGCGGCGCTGGCGTACGGCCTGGAGAAGGGCAAGGAGGATGAAACCATCCTGGTGTTCGACCTGGGCGGCGGCACGTTTGATGTGTCCCTGCTGGAGGTCGGCAAGGATGAGGATGATTTCTCCACCATCCAGGTGCAGGCCACCAGCGGCGATAACCACCTGGGTGGCGATGACTGGGATCAGCGGATCGTGGACTGGCTGGTTGGCCAGGTGAAGGCTGCTTCCGGTGCGGATCTTTCCAAGGACAAGATCGCGCTGCAGCGTCTGAAGGAGGCCGCGGAGAAGGCGAAGATTGCGCTGTCCGCCTCCACCTCCACGCAGATTTCCCTGCCCTACATTTCGATGAGCGAGTCCGGTCCTATCCACGTGGATGAGACCCTCACTCGCGCCAAGTTCGAGGAGATGACGAAGGATCTCCTGGAGCGTACGCGCACGCCGTTCCAGAACGTGATCCGCGATGCGGGCATCAAGGTGAGCGACATTGACCACGTGGTGCTGGTGGGCGGTTCCACCCGTATGCCGGCCGTGGTGGAGATGGTCAAGGAACTCTCCGGCGGCCGCGAGCCGAACAAGGGCGTGAATCCGGATGAGGTGGTGGCCGTGGGCGCTGCGCTGCAGGCTGGTGTGCTCACCGGTGACCGCAAGGATGTGCTGCTCATTGATGTGACGCCGCTTTCGCTGGGCATCGAGACCCAGGGTGGCGTGATGACCAAGCTCATTGAGCGCAACACGGCCATCCCCACGAAGGCCTCCGAGGTGTTCTCCACGGCGGAGGATAACCAGCCGTCGGTGTCCATCCAGGTGTTCCAGGGTGAGCGTCAGTTCACCCGGGATAACAAGGCGCTGGGCACTTTTGACCTGACGGGTATTGCCCCGGCTCCGCGCGGCGTGCCGCAGATCGAGGTCACGTTTGACATCGATGCGAACGGCATTGTCCACGTCTCCGCGAAGGACAAGTCCACGGGCAAGGAGCAGTCCATGACCATCACGGGCGGCTCGGCGCTGTCCAAGGATGAGATTGACCGGATGGTGAAGGAAGCTCAGGAGCATGAGGAGGAGGACAAGAAGGCCCGCGAGGCGGCGGATACCCGCAACCAGGCCGAGCAGACGGTCTACTCCATCGAGCATCTGATGGAGGAGAACAAGTCCAAGCTGTCCGACGCCGTGGTGAACGAAGTACAGGCTTCTGTAGACAAGGTGAAGGAGGCTCTCAAGGGCACGGACAACACCGACGAGGTGCGTGCCGCGCTCGACGAGCTGAACAAGACGTCCCAGAAGATTGGCCAGGAGCTTTACTCGCAGGCGCAGCAGGCGGCGCCGTCCTCGGAGCAGGCGAATGGTGCGGCCTCGGGTTCTGATGACAACATCGTGGACGCTGAGGTTGTGGATGACGATGACAACAAGGAGAACAAGTGAGTATGGAGGAGTTAAACGGGGCGGCAGCCGCGGGCACTCCGCCTAACTCGGGTTCCGGGGTTCCGGGCGCTTCGCACGACGCCGGCGCGGCGGGAGCGGACAGCGGTTCGACGTCCGCTCCCGCCGCGGGGCCGGATTCCTCCGCGGCAGATTCCGCTGATTCGGCTCCCGCCGCGGCCGCCAACCCCGACGCCACGCAGGCCGATGCACCCGCTAGCGCGGGTGAATCCGGGGCGGATGATGCGGCGTCGGCTGCGGCGGAACAGCTAGCAGCCGATCCGCTCACCGAAGCGCTGGAAACCGTGGCCAAGCTGGAGGCCGAGGCGAAGCAGCATAATGCTGACCTCTACAACCTGCAGCGCGAGTACAACGGCTACGTCAAGCGGTCCAAGTCCCAGCAGTCCGAGGCGCGCCTACACGGTATTAATAAGGTGCTTGAGGCGCTCCTGCCGGTGCTGGATTCGGTGGAGCTGGCTCGTCAGCACGGGGATCTGGATGATGGCGCCGTGTCGCTCATCGCCGAAAACCTGGAAAACACGCTGTTCTCCAACTTCAAGCTGGAGCGGTTCGGGGCGGCCGGGGATCCGTTTGATCCGGCCATCCATGAGGCACTCATGCACCGCACCTCCCCGGACGCCACCGAGGAATCCGTGGAGGTGGTGGTCCAGCCGGGCTACAAGGTGGATGGCAAGGTGCTGCGTGCGGCACGCGTGGGCGTTGTGTCCCCGGAGGAGTAACCACAATGCCGGGCGGCGCCGTGGCTGACACGGGGCGGCGGGACGCGGATGGTATGCGCCGCGCTGCGTCTGCCGGGTACGGGTCGGCGCCGCGCGGTCTTCGGCATGTGTGGCGCTATGCCGCATGTCCGCTAGCGGGTGCCGGGCGCCCTGTTCGGCACCCGCTAGCGGCAGGTGGAATCGGGATAAAGGGCGGCGCTGGGCGTGGCGTTCGGCGTCGTAAGGAGGTGAGAGATGGCTGGAGCGAGTCAGGACTGGATTTCTAAGGATTTTTACAAAGTGCTGGGCGTATCAAAGGACGCCTCGCAGGAGCAGATCAAGAAGGCCTACCGCAAGCTCGCCCGCAAGTATCACCCGGACCGTAATCCCGGTGATACCACCGCGGAGGAGAAGTTCAAGGAGGCCGGCGAGGCCTACTCCGTGCTCTCCAATCCGGATCAGCGCAAGCAATATGACGCGATCCGTGCGCTGGGTGGCGGCGGAGCGCGTTTCACGGCCGGCGGTGGCGGCAACAATGGCGGCTTTGACGACATCTTCTCCCAGATGTTTGGGGGAGGCGGCGCGGGGCGCACCACGTTCCGCTCCGGCGGTGCCGGCTTCGACGACGTGTTTCAGATGTTCACGGGGCGCGGCGGCAACCAGGGAGGTTTCGGCTTCCAGGCGCAACCGCAGGCCCAGCGTGGGCAGGATCAGCACGCCTCCGTGTCTCTGCCGCTGCGGCAGGCGGTTTCCGGCACCACGGTTAAGCTCAATGCCAACGGTCATTCGCTGACGGCGCGGGTGCCCGCGTGCGTGGAGGACGGCCAGAAGATCCGCGTGCGCGGCAAGGGTGCGCCGGGTGCCAACGGTGGGCCGAACGGGGACATCATCATCACCGTCCACGTGGAGAAGCACCCCGTGTATGAGATGCGCGGGCGCGACATCTACGTGAACGTGCCGGTCTCCTTCGGTGAAGCGGCGCTCGGTGGCGACGTCGATGTGCCCACGCTTGACGGCGGATCGGTGCGCGTGCGCGTGCCGGCCGGGTCCTCCACGGACAAGCTGCTGCGGGTGCGCGGGCACGGTGTGCCGGCGCAGCGCTCGGGCGGCAAAGCCGGGGATCTGTATGTTCGGCTCAAGGTGGTGGTGCCTCGCAAGATGGGGCGCGACGCCACCGAGGCTGTCCGCGCCTTCGTTGCGGCCACGGCGGAGGCGGACCCGCGCGCTGATTTTCGGCGCATGGCGGCCAGCTAAGGGCTGAGGGCCGGGCGAGCAGGTTTCGGTTCGCCCGGCCCTGTGCCGGTTTAGCTAGTACCGCGGGCTTCGGGTACTAACTGGCGACGACGACGTCGGCACCAGGCCTCGGGAGCCCGCCGGACCGAAAGCCTGGGCGAACCGGGTCCCGGAGGGTGGCTACGGCGTCGGACAGAATTGAACAGAACGTAACAACAAGCGCGATCCGCGCGGAAGGGGGACCATGACGGCGAGAGATGCGGCGGTGCTGACCGTTTCCGTGGCGGCCGAGCTGGCGGGCATGCACCCTCAGACCGTGCGGCAGTATGACCGGCTGGGACTGGTCAAGGCGCATCGCACGGCGGGGCGCGGGCGCAGGTACTCGCTGCGGGACGTCGAAAAGTTGCAGCGCGTGCAGAAGATGAGCCAGGATGAGGGCATTTCGCTGGCGGGTATTGCGCGGATTCTCGAACTCGAAGGGGAGCTGGAGCGGCTGCAGCGCACGCTCGAGCGGACGCGGGCGCGGCTGCGGGCGCGGGAGGCGCAACTGGAGGCGATCGACCGGAGGGCGCGGCGGGTCTTTGCAGCCGGGCCGCGCGGAGACGTGCGCGTGGCGGAAACCCGCGAGGAACTGCGCGAACTGCTGCGCGGTGGCATGGACGCAGATGCCGGGGCCGCTGGTGGTGTTGGTGGGGCTGCTGAGGCTAGCGGGGCTGATGTGGCGAGTGATGTCGGCGGGAATTTCAACGCAGGCAGAAACGCCAACGCTGGCGGACGCTACCGTGGCGGATACGCGATTCGGCCGCTCACGCACTCCACGGCACTGGTGGTGTGGACCGAAAGGTAGGCAGGCAGTGGGGTCGGGCCTGGCGGTAGGGCTGGGTCCGGCGGCTGGATTGTCGGCTGGATTGGTTCTGGCGACTGGGTAAGGCCGCGGGTTGCGGGTGTCGTCAGTAGGCAGTTCCTGCCGGTGGCTCGGTAGCGAACGGCGGATGGGTCGGGGCGCTTAGCGTAATGATCCACACTAGCCATAGTGGTTCCCATTGCGGGTGGGCCACGGCTGCCAGGCTGGGCTGGGGCCTGGTTCCCGCCGGGGCGGGCAGCCGGGGATTACAGCATGAAGTGGACGATGATCGCCATCACGATTCCGATGATGCCGACGAGAGCGATCTCCATGAGGCAGCCGCCGAACACGCCCGGTGCTGATGTGTTCGAATCACTCTTGGCGGTGTCCTCCCGCTTCTGTGCCTCCTCTTCGGCTTTCTTCTGCGCTTTCAGGTGCTCCATGGCGACGGCAACAATGGCCTCGCGTTCGGTCTGCGAGGTCGGCACCGGATCCGGATAGGGCACGTCGGCCGGCCACCACGCGGGGTGCTTGGAGCCGGCTGGGGCAGAGACGTCGGCCGGCTGAGTGACGGGTGGCAGAGTGACGGGTGGCTGGCCGGAGGCCGGCTGCGAATCGGGCCGAGCCCCCATTGACTGAGCGCCTGCGTCCGGCTGGGCGGCAGGCACCTGGCCGGTGTGAGCGCCCGCCGGCTGGCCACCCATCGGTTGGCCGTTTCCCGGTTGTCCGTAAGTGGGCAGAGCCGTCTGGCCGGTGGCAGATACGCCCGGCGCCGGGCTTGCCGGTGTCGATCGAGGCGCGATCGTCCCCGTGGGCGTCGCCGCAGCGGGTAGTGGCGCAGCGGTCGCCACGTCCTGCGCGCTCGCCTGGTCCTGCAGCTCGGGCTCCCGCTGTTCCCAGCGTTGCTCGTCGTCATTCGCGGCCGGCTTCTGCCGGCCCGGCATGTCCTTCTCGCCAAAGTTGTTCACGTCCGATGTGCCCTGCTGGCGATTCTGCCCGTGTTCTCTTCCCATCGGCGCCTCCCAGATTTAGCGTACCTGCGAATGCGGTGCACATAACTCAGCCGCTATCCATGGTGCCGACTTTCGACCCCGGTACGCATCAGGCAACGCCCGCCGTGGCTCGGCACCGGGTTGCAGGTACCCGGCGCACCGGCGTCGAATCGGTACCCGTCCGCACTGCCCACTACGTAGGCCTGTGCTCCGGCGTCGAACTGCCCGCGATCCCGGCGGCCACCGTGACTGCGCAGACCCGCACCGCTTTGGCGTCGTGCAACCAGTAGCCCGGCCTTTCGCAGCCTCGTGCTTCTCCGGCGTCGTCGTGACCACGCCTAGAAACTGGGGTCCGGGAGGATCCAGGCGAAGAAGAGATAGATAACGAGCGGGACTCCAATGAAGACGCTCCAGAACAGGGTCATCCAGGCGTAATACCCAAGTTTGCCGAAGAACGTGAGCCGCTTGCCGTTGGTGTCGAAATTGTTGTGGCGCAGCGCGCGCTCGTAGTGGCTCGGGTAGGCGATGACGGCGAGGGCGAGCTCGTCGGCGGCCTCGCGTGTGTGCGGCATGGTATCGGGGAATGGCAGGTCTTTGGGGAAGTTGCGCGGCCGCTTGAGCTGGGGGCCGAGGGCGAGGATCACCTGGTCGAGCGTGCGCGTGGTGCCCGTGGGTGCGGGCGTGGGTGCGGGTGACGCGGGCTTCGTCGGCGGCGTGATCGAATTCTTGGCGCGCTTGCGGGACCGCGCTTTGGTGACGCGCTGGCTGTTGTTCGCCTTCTTTTTGTTCGACGACGTCGCGGGCTCGCCTGCGGCTGGTTCCGCGAGGCGTGCGGCGGCCTCGGTGGAAGCCGCGGTGGGTGACGCGGGCGCCGAGGTGGGCCGGGCCGCGGGGAACTGCGTCGGTGGCGCGTAGGCGGCGGGGCTTGGTGAGGCGGCGGACGGCGGCTGAGTGGCTGGTGGGGTGGGCGCAGGAGTAGCGGGCCTGGCCGGGGACGCGGCTGATGCCGTGGCGGCCCGCGCGGTGGGCGGCATGGCCGGCGCATTGGTGGGTGAGGTAAAGGTGGGAGTCGCCGAAGCGGCGGGGCCGTAGGCCGACGGCGTCGCGGCCAACTGTGTACCGGCCGATGGTGCCGTGGTCGCCCAGTCGGTGGGCGCGGCGTACGTGCTTGGCGTGCTTACCGGGCTGGCGGTGTGCGTGCCAGCAGTCTGCGGGCTGGCGGGTGGCGCGCTCGCGGGTCCGCGGAGGTTGACGGAGGACGGCTCGACCGGCCAGGACCGCTCGGAGTACGAGGACTGGTTGCCCGGGCCCGCGGAGCTTTGACCGGCCTGGCCCGCGGCCTGCGCTTCGGTCGCGTCCAATTCCTGCTCCTGCTGGCTTTGCCACTTGGCGTCCGGGCCGTCGAAGGCGGTGGGTTCCTGCCAGGCCGACGTGCCTTTCCTGTCAAAATCGCTGATGCCCCACGCGGAGCCTTGCTGTTGGTTGTGCTTGCGTTTGGCCATGGGCACCTCCTGAGTTGAGCGTACCTGTCGGAGGTGACCTGCGACGCAGAATTCAGGCCCGTGGTGCCCGGCGATGAGTGGCGCCGGACCGGCGTGCCCTGCGGCCGGGCGGATGAGCCAGCGCGGTGCCCGGCGATGGGTGGATGGGGCGGGAGGGGTGCGCTGAGTTGATGGTTTTCTCTTGAGTGGATGGCTAGTGCCCGGTTTGGGGGCTAATTCGGGCCCATAACCGGAAGTTTTCCGTCAACTGAAGAGATTCCTTACCGTTCAGCAGCCCACCCCGCCGGGCAAACCCCCACGGCCGGGCGAATCAGGCGGCGGGCACACCGCCGGCGGGTGGACGAGGCCGCGGGTGGACGAGGCCGCAGGGTGCGGGCGCTGTCAGGGGCTAGTTCCTACCGGCACCTGACCACCTCGCAGGCGGCTACCCCAGCTTTCTCGCCGCCTTCGCCACCTGACGCCGGTCCACCTTGCCGGAATCCGTTAGTGGCCAGGCGTCCCGCCAGGCCGGGTCCAGCTCGGCCCGCACCACGAATCTGGCCGGGGCCCACCCGGCGCCAAGCCGAGCCTTCACCGCCCGATGCAGCGCGGGCCCATCCACGGGGCCCGGCGTCACCGCCACCACGGCCTCGCCGGATTCAGCATCCGGCACACCCACCACGGTCGCATCCGGCACGCCGAGTTCCGCCAGCGCCGCCTCAATCAGCGCGGGCATCACGGTCAGCCCGCGGGTATTAATGGCGTCATCCACCCGTCCGAGCACTTCGAGCCGCGCGCCGCCCGGCTCCGTGCCACCGGCCAACTCCACCACCTGCAAGCTCTCCGGCGCGTGGCCGACGCCCGCGCTACCGCCCGCGCCAGCCACCGGCGCGCTCTCCCGCGCACCCACGAGACGCCCCACATCTTTCGTCACGTGGGTGCGCGGCGTCGTCGGAAGAAACGCGTCCGGATCCATTCCGCCCAGGTACCCGCGCGCCACCACGCTCCCGCGCAGGGAAATGCGCCCGGCGGCGTCGAGGCTAATCTGCACGTCACCGATGGGCCGGCCGTTGTACACGCAGCCGCCCGCGGTTTCCGTCATGCCGTAGGAGGTGACCACTTCCAGCCCGGCCGCGCGTGCGGCACGCAGAGTGGCCGGCGTGATGGCCTGCCCGCCCACCAGAATCGTGGTGCCGGCAAGCAGCCGCAGCAGCGCCGGATCCTCCAGTGCCCGGATGACCTGCGTGGGCACCAATGACACATACCGGTGCGGCTGGTCCGCCATTTCCCGCAGCCAGGCGGCCAGTGACTCGGCCGAGGCGTCAATCATCCGCGTCGGCGCGCCGGCCACGGCGGAGCGCACAATCGTCTGAAAGCCCGCGATGTGGAAGAGCGGCAGATGGCCGGTCCACGCGCCCGGGCCGCGCAGCGCCGCCGCCGTGGCCCGCCCGGAGGCTAGCACCGAATCCCAGCCGTGCGCCACGATCTTGCCCGTCCCCGTGGTGGAGCCGGATGTCCGCATGAGGAGCGCGGTGCCGGCGGGGTAGCCAAGCGCGGCCACCTCGGCGCTCGCGCTTGCCGGGTCAGTTTCCGGCCCGACCGGGAAGATTGGCGGAAACGGCTCACCCGCGCGGTAGGCCCGAAGCGAGCGGCGCACGGCCTCGGCGACGCGGTCGGCATCATCCGCCTCCCCGCAGCGAATCACCAGCGGCGCGGCGTGTACTACGCGATCCCGGGGCGCGGCTCCGGTACTGTGCGGGGCGACGACGTCGTCCCGGGTACCGCCCTCGCTATCTCCATGCGAGCGGGCGGCGCTGTCCTCGCTCGTTCCGGGGTCCTCAGCCCCGTTACGCATAGTGCGGGAAATCGCGGAAGTCCGGGTGGCGCTTTTCGAGGAAGGCGTCGCGGGCCTCCCGGCCCTCGGCGGTGGAGTAGGCCATGCGCGTGGCCTCGCCGGCGAACACCTGTTGGCCGGCCAGCCCGTCCTGGGCCATGTTGAAGGAGAACTTCATCATGCGCAACGCCTGCGGGGAGCGGGTGGCCATGATGCGCGCCCACTCCAGCGCCTTGTTTTCAATCTCCATGTGCGTGACGGCTGCGTTGACCACACCCCAGCGCTCGGCCTGCTCGGCGTTGTACTCCTGGCCGAGGAAGAAGATTTCGCGGGCGCGCTTGTCACCCGTCTGCTTGGCGAGGAGCGCGGTGCCGTAGCCGGCGTCGAAGGACCCCACATTCGCATCCAGCTGCTGGAAGCGTGCATGCTCGCGGGAGGCAATCGAGAGGTCAGCCACCACGTTGAGCGAGTGGCCGCCGCCCACGCACCAGCCCGGAATAACGGCGATGAAAATCATGGACGAGGTGCGCATGAGGCGCTGCACCTCAAGAATGTGCATACGGCCCGGGACGGCCGGGTTCACGGAGTCCCGCGTGCGCTTATTTTCCGCCTTGTCCGACGAACCCCCATACCGGTACCCGTCCGCCCCACGTACGGCCTGGTCGCCGCCGCTGGAGAATGCCCACTGGGTGGGGTCGCGCGGGGAGGGGCCGTTGCCCGTGAGGATGACGGTGCCGATCTCCATGGTCAGGTGTGCGTGGTCGATCGCCCGGTAGAGCTGGTCCACCGTCTCCGGGCGGAACGCGTTGAGCACCTCCGGCCGGTTGAAGGCGATGCGAACCACCGGGAGATCGCGTTCGGTGAGCACGGTACCGTCTTCGGCGAACGTGCGCTCCACACCGCGGTGATAGGTGACGTCCGCATCCGGGAAGCCATCCACGGAGCGCCACTTGCGCGGGTCAAAAACATCAGAAACTTTGTTCGGCAGTGGTGATAGCACGCCGCCAGAATAGCCGGGTTGGGTGCGCCCGGGTAGGGCGGGGCTGGGTGCGGTTGGGCGTGATTTTTGTACGACGCCGAAGTGCGGGCCGGCGGTGTCGAATTTTTCGGCGGCATGCACGGGTTTTGAGTATGCCGGGCTGTGTACGACGTCGTCACTACCCGCGCCGCAAACTACGCGAGGTGCTGCCCGGCCGTGGCGACGTCGTCGTGGCGTTCGTAACTCCGTGGCTCCCAAGCCTTGCAGCGCGCGTAATATTCCCGCGTTGGCATCCGTGATCACGGCTTTCTGGCGCCGAATTCCTGCTGCCATCTCGATAGAATTATGGCATGCTCGCGGACTCGCCCACGGCGTGCCCAAATCCGTGCTAAGCGCGGTGAGCAATGAGGAAAGGAAGGCTCGTGTCACAGCAAACTTCCCAGCATTATCAGGGCACGGAAAAGCTGCTCTGGGGCATTGTGCTGGCAGTGCTTACTTTCTGGCTATTCGCCGGAACTGCAGGGACGGTGGCGCCGCAGATTCTCGCGGATATTAACGCCAATCATCCCTATCTGGATACCTCGTCTATGAACCCGGCGGTATCCATTACGGGCCTGATGTCTGGCCTATTTATTGTGTTGTTTGGTGGGCTGGCGGATCGGCTCGGGCGCGTGCGCGTCACCCTCACCGGTGTGGGCCTCAACATGCTGGGCTCGCTGCTGGTGGTGCTGGCCATGGGCGGCGCCGCGCTTCCGCTTCTCATTGCGGGCCGTGCCATCCAGGGATTTGCCGCCGGCTGCATCATGCCGGCCTCCATGGCGCTGGTGAAGGCGTACTGGGACGGCAAAGACCGTCAGCGCGCCGTATCCATGTGGTCCATCGGTAGCTGGGGCGGCTCCGGCCTCTCCGCGGTGTTCGGTGGCGTGGTAGTCCAGTACGTGGGCTGGCGCGGTATTTTTATCGCGTCCATCGTTATTTCGGCCATCGCCTTCCTCATGATCCTGGGCACGCCCGAATCGCGCGTGGCAAAGGATGGCAGCAAGCGTTTCGACCTCCCCGGATTCATCGTGTTTGTGGTGGCCACGCTGGCGCTCATGCTGGTGCTGCTCTACGGTTCCCAGTTCGGCTGGGCGAGCGTGCTGACCATTACCCTCGCGGTGATCGCGATTGTGGGCTACATCGTGTTTATTCGCATCGAGGCGCACCGCGATAATCCGTTTATTGATTTTGGTCTGTTCAAGAACACCACGTTCCGCGGCGCCACGCTTTCAAACTTCCTGATGAATGGCACCATCGCCATGCTCATCATCTCCCAGCAGGTGATCCAGATGGCGGGCCGTAAGGCCGACGGCAGCGCCTACACCGCACTGGACGCCGGCCTGCTCTCCATCGGCTACGGCATCTTCATCATCGCCTTCATCCGTGTGGGCGAGAAGCTGCTGCAGCGTTTCGGACCGCGTAAGCCGATGCTGTGGGCCGCGATCATCTGCATCATCTCCTGCCTGCTGCTCATGTGCACGCATCTGCTGATCACGGGCTACGTGGTGCTGGCGATCATCGCCTACTGCCTGTTCGGTATTGGTTTGGCCTTCTACGCCACGCCGTCCACGGATGCGGCGCTGGCCAACCTGCCGGCCGCGCAGGCGGGTGCCGGCTCGGGTATCTACAAGATGGCGTCCTCGCTTGGCGGAGCCATCGGCACGGCCATCTCCCTGGCCGTGTACTACGGGCTGCAGAACCAGCCGGTGCCGGACATTATTACCATGGCCGGCCGCACGGATAATGCGAGCGTGCGCCTTGCCGCCATGGTGGCCCTGGGCGTATCCCTCGTGTTCCTGCTGCTCACCATCGTGTCCATCGTCACCACCATTCCGAAGGGCGGCGGCAGCAAGACGGGCAAGGAAGAGTCCCCGGAGCCGCAGCCTCAGGTGGCGCCCGACGAGGCGAAGGCCGCCGTGTTGGCCCGCCTCTCCGCGCTGGATCTGTCCACCCTGGAGCGCATCGCCGAGGAGCAGGTGCCGGAGAAGTAGTAAGGCGGGCGGCGGCTGGCTCGCATTTGTGGTGACCAGCCGCGCCTTGGCGGGGTGCCGAGTCCCATGTGGGCCCGGCACCTTTTTGTGTGCTGGGGGCGGCCGCCGGGCTCCCGCGCTGCCTGATCCGCCCGGTTGCCTGCGCCGGGCCGGAGGATCCGCCCGGCCACGTGATCTGCTCGGCTGCCCGTGCCTTGGCGAGGTGATCTGTCTGGTCGCCCAGTTCCCGATTAACTGCTTCCGCCCACTCGCCCGCTTTCTCGCATCGGCGAATCTGCCCGCCGCTGGTCATCCTCGGGCCCATGTGCTTTGGTGCCCGGCCCGCTCTGGTGGGAGGGGTTCGCTGAACGGTAAGAGAACTTTTGAGTTGATGGATTCTTACCGCTTTGGGGGCCAAATTGGGCGGCCAACCGGAAGTTCTGCGTCAGCTCAAGAAATAATCGTCAACTCAGCGGGTGCCCGTCGCAGGATCCGCTCGGCCGCCGGCCGCCCCGCACGTTGGCGGAGTGATTCACCCAGCCGTTGGGCCCGGCGGCGCGCGCCGACATCGCGTGATCGGCTCGGCTGCCCGTGCCTTGGCGAGGTGATCTGCCCGCGCCGCAGGATCCGCCGGCCGTTGACCGCTGGCCGTTGACTGTCGGCCACCGGCCGCCGGCACCGCCTACTCGCCCAGCTTCCGATCAACCACCCCATTCGCCCGCACTTGCCCGGCTCCATTTTTGTCGGAGCCTGCAGGTAGCCTGAGCATGTGAGTGCTTTAGTGAGGATTTTCCGGTTCACGGCGAAACTGTCGCGGTATTACGTGGCTGTGGCAATTGCGTCTGTGCTGGTCGCGGCGGCCAATATTGCCATTCCGTTTGTCATTGGGCAGGCTACCGACCAGGCGGTGGGCGCGATCAGCGGCACCGTTCCCACGGCCGCGGCCATTCATACCGTGATTCTGCTGGCCGTTGCATTCTTTGTACTGGAAACGGCCTCGGTGATTGTCTCCTCGATTGGCGGATACTACGGGGACATCATGAGCCAGAAAATGCGCTCTATCCTTTCCGTGCGGTATTTCGACAAGCTCCTCACCCTGCCGCAAACCTACTTTGATAATGAGCTGACGGGCACAATCACTTCGCGCCTCAACCGCTCCATTATGGAAGTGACGAATTTCGTCAAGAGTTTCGCGAACAATTTCTTCGCCACCCTGCTCACGGTGGCGGCGGTGCTGGTGATCTCTCTGATTTATTCGCCGGTGCTGGCGCTGCTTCTGGCCATTATTTTCCCCGTATATACCTGGCTTACGGCCCTCACGTCGCGGCGGTGGCAGCGGCTTGAGGGCGTAAAGAATGTAGACATTGATACGGCCGGTGGGCGTTTTAATGAGGTGATCTCGCAGATGCGTGTGGTCAAATCCTTCACGCAGGAGCACCGCGAACTGGTGCGTTTCCGGAAGCGGTACACGCATGCGGAGAGAGTCACCGAGGATCAATCCCGCCACTGGCACTGGATGGATTTCATCCGACGCATATTTATGGCTCTTATATTTCTGGGAATTTACGCCGTCATCTTTGTGCAGACTGTGCGCGGGGCATTCAGCGTGGGCGAAATGGTGCTGCTGATCCAGCTCATGAACATGGCGCGTCAGCCGGTTCAGTCCATGAGCTACATCGTGGATACCGCCCAGCATGCGGTGGCGGGATCGCAGGACTACTTCTCAGTCATGGCACTTGAGCCCGCACCGCGCCCGCGGGTTACGTCCGCTCCGGTTAAGTCCGACGCCGATGTGGCCATTCACTTCGAAAATGTCACGTTTGGGTATGGGGACGACGAACCCGTACTGCACAATATTTCCTTTGACGTGGCCACCGGTGAGCGGGTGGCACTCGTATCCGAATCCGGCGGCGGAAAAACCACGATTACGTCGCTGCTGTTGGGCTTCTATCCTCCCACCAGCGGGCAAATAGAAATATTCGGGCGAGATATTAATACGCTGTCGCTGGAAAGACTGCGTGGGGAAATTGGTGTGGTTTTCCAGGACGCGTCGCTGTTTTCCGGCACCATCCGGGAAAATATTTCCTACGCACGGCCGGATGCCACCGATGAGGAGATTCGGCATGCGGTGCGGCGGGCCAACGCGGACCACTTTATTCGGCATTTCAAGGACGGGTATAACACGGTGATTGGGGAGCGCGGCCTCAAACTCTCCGGTGGGCAGAAACAACGCATTTCGGTAGCGCGCGCCACGCTTAAGGACGCCGATATTCTCATTCTTGACGAGGCAACCTCCGCCCTGGACACCAAGGCGGAACGCCAGGTACAGGCCGGGCTGGACAAGCTCATGGAGGGGCGCACCTCCCTCATTATCGCCCACCGGCTCTCCACCATCGCCACCGTGGATCGCATTATTACGCTCCGGGATGGACACATCGATGAGGTAGGCACGCCTGAGGAGCTCGCACACTCCGGCGGTATTTACGCGGAACTGCTGGCCTTGCAAAATGAGGGATCCCGCGCGGCCAAAAAGCGCCTGCGCGGCTACGAGATCTTCTAATGACGCCGGTGCGCGGGCTAGAGGTTGCGGCGCGGTGTTGTGGGTAGCGTGGGGCGGCGGCCCGGAGTGCGGGTTTCGCACCGTTCCGGCGGTCCGGAGTACGGGTTTCGCGCCATTCTGCCGGCCGCCACGCCGTGTTGTCAGCCGTTACTATTCGACTGGCCGCTAGCGCCGCTCGGCCAGCACCATCGCTTCCATGTGGTCCGTCTGCGGGAACATGTCCATCAGTCGAGCCTCTCGCACCCGATACCCGGGCATCCGCTCCAGGTCTGTTACCAGCGTGCGCGGATTGCAGGAAGAGTAAATCAGATAGCGCGGGGCGGTCCGCTCAATCCAGGGGGCAAGATCCGTGAGGCCGCG
Source organism: Neoactinobaculum massilliense (assembly GCF_900604955.1). GTDB lineage: Bacteria > Actinomycetota > Actinomycetes > Actinomycetales > Actinomycetaceae > Neoactinobaculum > Neoactinobaculum massilliense. The sequence continues at coordinate 257,730 of NZ_UWPE01000002.1, read as the reverse complement.
GCGCGGAGGATTGACCACCAGCACGTCCGGCACCCCACCTAAATCACGGACCGCAGCCGCCGCATCCCCGACAAAGAATTCTGCGCCACCCGCTGGTTCCCCTGCGCGCTCGCGCATTGTCTCCGCGCCGCGGCGTGCCGCCTCCACAGCCGGCGCCGACACCTCCACGCCCACCAAGCGCCTGCCCGGACTAGCGAGGGCCAGGGCAAATCCGCCCACACCGCAGTAGAGGTCCCACACCCTCGCGTGTGTCAGGCCCGCCGCCTCCAGCCCGGCCATCCAGGCGCGCGCCTGCGAGTACATGCCACTCGCAATCGTTGAATTCGTCTGGAAAAACGCGCCCGGCCCCACGAACAGCGGGAGGACATCGGCGTCGTCCAACCGGATGGGCATCGGCAGCAGTTCCTCCTCCGTGAGCACAAGTTCCGCGGCGCCCTCGGTGAGTGCTTTTCGCTCGGGCAACAGATTCGCCGTAATGACGCGGGCGGTGGGTAGCTGCTCGCGCAGCCAGGGTAGATGCTTGCGGATCCGCACCACTGATTCCGTGGAGCGCAGCACGAACCGCACCATGAGCTGGCCGGTTGGGGAGGCGGTGACTAGCACGTGTTTGAGCTCGCCCCGCCCCGTGGGCACATGAAATGGGGTGAGGGAGGCTCGGCGGATAAACTCGCGTACTATTTCGAACGACGCCGTCACCGCCGGCTCATAGAGCCCGCACCCGGTGAGATCCACACCCTCCTGCCCGGCGCCGAGAATGCCCAGGGTGGGTGCGGCGGTCGATCCGCCCGCCACCATCTTGGCCTTATTGCGAAAATACGACTCCGGGCCGGTGCATGGTGCGAGCCATGCTGGCTTCCACGGTGCGAGCATGCGCTCCAGGCGTTCCTGCTTCACCGCGATCTGGCGGGAAAATTCCACGCCCATGCGGGTGCAGGAGCGGCAAATGTTGGCGTCGAAATAGGAGCAGTGCACGGGGTTCAGCGTAGCGCGGGCTGCCGGTGGATTAGGTGGCGTGGAATTCGAGTGGTGTTGCAGGGGTGGCTTGAGGCGGGGTAGGGGTCGGGTCGATTCGGCTACGGCAACTCCGCCGCCGGTGACTAGTCCGTGGCGTGGGTGCGGGAGGATGGTGCAGGGCGGGCTGTGGGGTTGAGCCGATTCTGCTGCGGCAACCCGCGGCGCGTGGGTAACACGGTGAGGGCGGGGTTGAGGTGATGCATTTTTGTTGAGTTGACGCGAAAGGCCCGGTTGAGGGGCTCGTGAAGGGCGAACCGGACGTTTTGCGTCACTTGAAAAACTCTCATTGGCTTCAGCAGGTAGCTTCCTCCAGCCCCGACATTAACCACCCGCCGCACATCCTTCCTGTTCACCTTCTGTTTACTTTCTAGGGGCCGGCGCGTTACCCGCTGTTTGTAGCCTCGGCCGTGTTGTGAGCCAGAGGGCTCACCATGCCCGGACACGCCCGGGCGCCATCACTCAGAAAGGCGCACATGAACAAGAAGGTTGTATCCGGCCTTACCCTCGCGGTGGCCGCGGCCCTCACTGTTCCCGCGTTCGCACCTGCCGTATTTGCCTCACCCAATGACGATGGACTTGTCATCAACGAGGTGTACACGCGCGGTGGTTCTGCGGGAGCCTCCTTCAACAAGAAATTCGTCGAACTCTATAACCCCACTGATGCAGCCGTTTCGCTGGATGGCTTGAGCCTTGGCTATGCCACCGCCAAGAATCCCACGAAGATCTCCTCCTCGGTTGCCCTCACCGGCACCATCGAGGCCAAGGGCTACTACGTGGTTGGAGCTGGCAGCAACCGATCCGGTGGCACCGCGGACCTGACGGTGGACCAGGAGAGCGGCCTGAATTTGGCCGCTGGGGGTGGCACTGTTGCACTGGCGAAGACGGACAAGCTTGCCAGCGTTGCCACCGGCGGCGACGTCGCAGGAAACCCGGACGCGATCGACGTCGTCGGGTGGGGAAAGGGAGCACTCCGCGAGGGCGAAGCAGCCACCGTTCTCACCACGGCGCAGCAGGACACGAGCGGCTACTCCCGCATGCCCGGCGGTAAGGACACGGACAATAACAAGGCGGACTTCTCCGCGCAGGCGCTCACCCCGGGCGCCTCGAACACGGATGAGCCCACCACGGACCCGACGGATCCGGGCACGGAGCCAACGCCGGACCCGACGCCAACCGCGGATCCGACCACCCCGGCGCCCACCACCGTGACCATCGCTGAGATTCAGGGCACCGGCGATGTGTCGCCCATGGCCGGCCAGACGGTGACCACGCGCGGCGTGGTGACGGCGGCCTACCCGGAGGGCGGCTTCAACGGCGTCTACATTCAGACGCCGGGCGATAGCTGGGATGGCACCGCCTCCACCGGCCTGTTCGCCTACGGCTCCACCATTGCGAAGGGTGCCCAGATCGGCGATTACGTCGAGGTCACCGGCAAGGTGTCCGAGTTCTACAGCATGACCGAGCTGACCGTCTCCAACTTCACCAAGCTTGATGAGACGGCCAAGGCCGTGCCCGTCAAGCTGGACCGGGTGCCGGCGGCGGAGGCCGACCGCGAAAAGCTCGAGGGCATGCTCCTCGATATCACCGGCCCCTACACGGTCACCAACAACTACGAGACGAACCTCTACGGGGAGGTGGGACTCGCGGCCGGCACTACGCCGCTGCGTCAGCCCTCGGACGCCTACAACCCGAGCGCGAACCCGGATGAGATCGCGGCGCTTGAGAAGGAGAACGCGGAGCGCCTTATCACCCTGGATGATGGCGCCTCGGTGCGCTACGTGGGAAACAACGCGGCGATCCCGCTGCCCTACATCTCCGCGACGTCACCGCTTCGCGTGGGCGGCGCGGTGACGTTCGAGCAGCCGCTGGTGCTCGATTACCGGAACGACGTGTGGCGCCTGCAGCCCACCACCGCGGCCTCCACGGCGGAGGGCGGCAACCACTCGGCTGATTACGTCACCTTTGAGAACACGCGCGCGGCTGCGCCCGCCGAGGTGGGTGGGAACGTGTCGCTCGCTACCTTCAACGTGCTCAATTACTTCACCAGCCTCGGTAAGGACGATGCCGGTGCCAGTGCTTACACGGACCGCGCGGGCAACCCGATTACCACGAAGAGTGGGACCGTGCGCGGCGCGTGGGATGAGGCCTCCCTCCAGCGTCAGCAGGACAAGATTGTGGCGGCCATTAATACGCTGGACGCCTCGGTGATCTCCCTTGAGGAGATTGAAAACTCCGCCACCGTGGATTCCTCCAAGGATCGCGATGAGGCGCTGGCTCATCTGGTGGACGCGCTGAACGCGGCCGCGGGTTCGGAAAAGTGGGCCTATGTGCCCTCCCCGGCCGCGGCGGACCTTCCGGCTAATGAGGATGTGATCCGGCTGGCCTTCATCTACCAGAAGGACGAGGTCGCCCCGCGGGGCGGCTCCCAGATTCTGGACAATGATTGGTTCTCCGGCGTTGCGCGCCAGCCGCTGGCCCAGACCTTCCAGGCCGTGGACGCGAACGGTGAGCCCACCGGTAAGGCGTTCGTGGTGATTGCGAACCACTTCAAGTCCAAGGGCTCGCTCTCCTCGAAGATCGCGAATGACACGGATACCTACCAGGGCAATAACAACCAGCTCCGCACCAAGGAAGCACAGGCTGTGGCCGAGTGGGCGGACACCGCGTTCGCCGGCAAGCCCGTGTTCATCGTGGGCGACCTCAACTCCTACTCCAAGGAGGATCCGGTACTGGCGCTTGAGGCGGCCGGCTACACCGAAGTGGTGGAGAAGGCCGTGCCGGACAAACAGACCTACCAGTTTGACGGTATGGTCGGCTCGCTCGATCACGTGCTGGCCAACGCGGAGGCTGCGGCGTTGGTGAGCGGCGCGGATGTGTGGAACATCAACGCCATGGAGTCCATCGCCCTGGAGTACTCCCGCTACAACTACAACGTCACGAATTTCTACGATGCCTCCCCGCTCCGGTCCTCGGATCACGATCCGGCGAAGGTGGGTTTGACTACGACGGCGGTGACACCCGGCGATAACCCGACCGATCAACCGACGGATAATCCGACCGGCGAACCCACCGCGGAGCCGACCCAGGAGCCGACCGCTAGTCCCACCACGGAACCCACTACCAAGCCGGCCGCTCCGGCGTCGAACAACGGTGGCCGCTTCTTCTACTCGAACCGCTGGAACTCTCCGCTGGCGGACTTCCGCAGCCAGTACGGTCGGGCCGGCGACGAGGTGCTGGTGGGTGACTGGAACGGTGACGGCATTACCTCCGTGGGTGTGCGCCGCGGCAATACGTTCCTGCTGAGCAACAACCTGGCCGGGCAGGCGCAGATCACCTTCTCCTTCGGCCGTGCGTCAGACACCGTCCTGGTGGGCGATTGGGATGGCGACGGCGTAGACCAGCTCGCCGTGCGTCGCGGCAACACGTTCTACCTCCAGGGTCGCATCCACAGCGCGGCCACGGCCTCGAAGTTCGCCTACGGTACGTCCAGCGATGTACCGGTTGCGGGTGACTGGAACGGCGACGGCGTGGACACGTTTACCGTGATCCGCGGCGGGCGCACGTGGCTCGGCAGTAACCACCTGCGCGGTGGCGCGGCCGAATTCCAGGACAGCTACGGCCGCCCGGGCGACACGCCGTTCGTGGGTGACTGGAACGGCGAGGGGACGGATACGCCGCTCGTGGTTCGTGGCTAGTTGTCGGCACGGTTCGTGACCAGTTGCCGGCACGGATAAAGTGACGACGACGGAGGGGCCGCGCTACGAGGCGCGGTCCCTCTTTGCATCCGGTGGCACGTGGGCGGGAGGCACGGCGCATGCTGTGGGCGAGTCGCGGGCCCGGTCGGTGGTTCTTCAGCAGCCATCGCCAAGTACCTCGAGGCTAATTAGCGCCCGTGCCCGCCCGGCCTACTGCTTGGGCAGCTCCGGATCTCCGCACTGGGTGAGCGTGGCAACCAGCGCATTCTGCTTCGCCTCGGTTACGCCCACGCCGTACTTGGCCTTGACGGCCACCTGCCGTGCCGCATAATCGCAGCGATACGCGGCGTTCTCGGGGAGCCACTCGGAGGCGTCCGCGTGCCCCTTCGCGTCGTTTGCCTCACCACCAACGGCCACCAGGTTAAGCGGATCATTGCCGAAGGCCACCCGGGTGGCGGCATCCCAGGTGGATGCGCCCTTGCGCCAGGCATCATAGAGCGCCACCACGTGATCGATCTGCACGGCGTCGGGGTCCGCGGCCCGATCAAAGCGGACCGTACTACCCGTGTAGGGATCCGTCAGCGTGCCGCTTCCCACCACACAATTGGGTGGGTTTGAGCCGCCATTCCAGAAATCCACGCCCGTGAGATCCCGTGCCAGAATCTCATTGCGCGTATTGCAATTATCTCCGTCCAGGTCCGGCCAGCCATCGCCCAGCCCAAACTCCGCCCGCGAGTATCCGCTACCGCTGCCGAGTTTCACCACGCTCAGTTGCTTGGCGACGGCGACCGCGTTGCCCGAGACGGTTTGTTCCACCAGCGCCTGCGGACTGGACGACGGCGAGGGCGTATCCCCGGGGTTGCGCGAGCCACCGGCCCACGCGAATGCGATTGCACCCACCACAATGAAGCTGATAACGCCCGCCGTACGGCGTGGCGGTCGTGCGTGACGGTAATTCCTTTGATTCATCGGTACCAGGGTAGCGGTGGTGTAACGGCGGGGCCGTAGCGGGCTGCTGCGCCGACGAAAATCACCCGGGCTATTTACATGCCGCGCATACCGCGCATACAATGGGTTGCATTCGCGAATGAACGCGGCAGGGGCGTCGTGTCCGTGAACATGCGAGGTGAGGATAGAGCATGGCAGGATTCTTTGCGCGCAGGCGTCGGCACGCCACGCAGGCGGAGCACGCCGATTTCCCGCTCAATCCTGACGGCTCAGTGATTCATGCCTCGCATCTGGCGCTATCCTCGCTGCACGGCCCGGTGTTCGGGCCGCTGGATCTCAAGCTTTGCCCGGGGGACCTGTGCGTGGTGTACGGGACCACGGGCTCCGGTAAATCCGCGCTGCTGTTGGCGCTCACCGGCCGGATGCGCGGGGTAACCGGGCATCTTCGCATCGTCGGTAAGGAAGCGATCCCGGATCCCTACGCGGCGCTGCGCTACACCAGTGTGGGCCGCGTCGGTCAGTACGTGGCGCCGGATGATCGCCTCACCATTTCCGAGCTCATTGCCGAGCGCGCCTACCTGGATGGGAGCACGCCCGCGGCCACGGAGCAGCAGGCGGAACGCATCGAGGAGTGGCTCGGGTACCGCGTGGACCGGGTGGCGCAGTACCAGGAGTTGCCTGCCATTGAAAAGACGGTGGTGTGTGCGGCCCTCGGCCTGGTGGTGCCCTCCGCGATCACCGTTGTGGACGACGCCGATGCGGACGTTCCGATGGATGATTTGGTTCCGCTGTATGCCGCGTTGAAAAAATTGGCGCAGCTGAATGGGTCCGTGATTGTGGTGTCCGCCAGCAATGCGACCGGAGTTCCGCAGGGCACCGTGCGGGTACATTTGCCCGCCCGTACCGTTTCGCGGCTCTATCCGGTGGAGGATAGTCCGGCGGATATCTCCGTGGCGTCCGAGCCTCCCGAACCCATCGAGGTGCCGGACGTATCGGATACCGAAGTGACCGTAACGCGGGCTACCACCGCAGCGTCCGCGGGGAAGCACCAGGACGGCGTCGACAGGGAGGAACGGTAGTGCACAACCTCGTTAGGCTCCTCAACCTGGAGTTCAAGCGATTCCGTGGCATTCCTGTCATTGCGCTCATTTTCATTATGAGCGTGCCGCTGCTGTATGGGGGTATCTACCTGGACGCCAACTGGGACCTCTACGGGCATATTGACCAGGTGAACGTGGCGATTGTTAATAAGGACAAGCCCGTCACGTACCAGGGGCAGAAGGTGGATGCCGGGAGTCAGTTTGAGACCGCTATTAAGCAGAAGGATGGTTTCAACTGGCAGTTCATGGACGCGGCCGAAGCGCGCGAGGAGCTGCGCACGGGCAAGGTGTACATGATTGTCACCATCCCGGAGAACTTCTCCGAGAACCTGGTTGCGGCCGGTGAGTTCAAGCCGCAGCGCGCCACCATCGAATTTCGGCGTGATGACGCGAACGGGTTTATTGCCGGATCCCTTCTTATGCAGGCGCAATCCGTCATCCAGGAATCCGTGAATTCGGCGGTGGGGGAAGCGTACTTCACGGCGCTATTCGGCGCGCTCGGGCAGATACGGGACGGTTTCCAGCAGGCGGCGGACGGCTCCGCGCAGCTTGCCGATGGGCTTACCCAGGCAACGAACGGCGTCAGTCAGATCGACGCCGGGCTGAAGAACACCAGCCTCCCGGATCTCTCTGACAAACTCGGTAAGCTGCACGACGCCCTGGACGTGCTGGATGAGGGCTCTACCCAAACGCTCACCGGCCTCTCCGGTATCAGCGGTGCGGTGGCGGAGCTCTCCGGCATTTCCAGTTCGCTGGACGTGGGCACTAAGAACGTGGAGCAGGCGCTGGGACCGTTGCGCAGCTACATCAACTCCACCCTCCCTTCCCTTAAGGACAATGCCGCGAGCCTGGCCGACATCAGCGCGAACCTGACCGGTGGCGCGGACGGCGGCGTGGTGGGGAAGGTGCAAAGTTCCCTACAGTCTGCTTCGGACCTGGTGGCCAAGGCGGAGGCGAACCCCAGCCTGCTTGGTGATTCCACGTTCAAGGCAGAGCTGCAAAGCGCGCTTTCGGCGGCGAGTAAGGCGCAGGGGGATATCTCCGCGCAGCTCAACGCCCAGGGTGCCCTCACCGGCAATATCGAAGCGCAGATTAATTACGATGCGGCCAAATCTGCGGTGGATGGCGCCGATGCGGCTCTTTCCGCGCTGAAGGGCACCACGGAGGAGGTGGCCGGGTCCCTCGACGGCATCGGGCAGTCCGCGAAAACACTTCAGGACGGTCTGGGCACCCTCCAGCAGGGCAAGGATCAGCTGAACGAGGTGCTGGGAGATTTCTCCACGGATTCTCTCTCGAGCATCGTGAGTGGCGTTACCACGTTGACGGACGCCATCGCTCGCCTGGATGAAGCCATGCCTCAGTTGGAGAAGGGTGCCAACACGCTGGCCAGTTCCCTCAACGACGGCGCGGCCAGTATCCCGGCACTCACCGAGTCCGATTCCGCGCGTCTCTCCGAGATCATGTCCTCCCCGGTGTCCGTGAAAACCATCGTGGATAATGACGCGCAGACATACGGCCGCGGCCTGGCCCCGTTCTTCTTCTCCATCGCGCTGTGGGTGTCCACGGTGACGTTCTTCCTGGTGCTTCGTACCTTCTCCGGGCGGACGGCCGCGTCGCGCAGCACCCCGCTGCGTAGCCTGCTCTACGGATTTGGTCCGTTCGCCCTACTGGGGGTTGGAGCGGCGCTCATCATGGGAATAGGTGTGTGGTTGTGGCTGGGGATTAATCCCGTGCACCCATGGCGCTACCTGTTCTTCCTGGTGGTGGTGGCGCTCTCCTTCTTCTCCCTTGCCTACTGGGTGCGATTGTGGTTGGGATCTCCGCAGTCCGCCGTGTTCCTGGTGCTGCTCATTTTGCAGCTACCGGCTTCCGGCGGCACGTTCCCCGTGGCCATGCTGGTGCCGTTCTATCGCGCGATCTCCGTGATCTCCCCGATGCGATACTCCGTCGAGGGGTTCCGGGTGGCAATCTCGGGCGGCACCAATGAGCAGTACTGGGGTGCCGTCGCGGTACTACTGGGAATTGTCGTGGTGTCCATGGTGATTGCCTACGTTGTTGTACGGCGTTACAAGGTGTTCTCCATGCGGCAGCTTCATCCGCCCATGATTACCAGCGAGTCCACCGGCGACTACGCGTTCTCCGTCCGTCCGCGGTAGCGGCGGGTGCGTGGGTTCGTGGCCGACGCCGCCCGCGCGCGTAGTAGAGAGCGCGGGCACGGTACGTGGCGCGGGTCATGGGCCGGGGTGCGGCTTATTACGCGTCCACACTCGTCCGGCCGCGCCCCATCCCTATCCGGCGTGCCCCGAGTGCCGCACCCGGGACTGGGCGCCGCGGCGTCGTAATTTAACGCGTCGCGCCCCACCTCTACTCACCGTATTCCGCCCCAACCTGGCGTGCCCCATCTCTACCTGCCGTGCTCGGGACTGGGCGCGGCGTCGTCGTACCACGATGCGAACAAGGCTCCAGCGAGGGAAAGTTTGTCGCACCCCCGGTCTAGACTGAAGGGTACAACTTCAGAGAAAGGTAGTTATGGCGAACGAACTTGCTCGGGAAACGGTGGCCGAGTTCGCGAATCAGTTTGCGCGGGATGCGGTTGCGCGCGTGGTGCAGAATGCGGTGACGCAGAATCCGATCACCAAGGTGGCGGAGGACCGCGCGATTATCAACGGGATTGACCCGTCAATGTCCATCAAGGTGGACCACTGGGCTATCACCAACCAGAAGAAGTCTGGCCGGTGCTGGCTGTTCTCGGGTCTCAATTCGCTGAAGCCGGGCGTAATCACCGCCGCCAGCCTCAAGGATTTTGAGTTCTCCCAGAACTACCAGTTCTTCTACGACAAGCTGGAGAAGTCCAACTACTTCCTCACCTCCATGATCGATCTGGCGGATCGGGACGTGGATGATCGCACGGTGCACTACCTGCTTTCGGACCCGATCGGGGACGGCGGGCAGTGGAACATGTTCGTCGCGCTGGTGAAGAAGTGGGGCGTGGTGCCCAAGTACGCCATGCCGGAAACCGAATCCTCCTCCAACAGCCAGCTCATGGACCGCACGCTGGAAATGCTGCTGCGCCGTGGTGCACGTGACGTGCGGGCGGCCGTCAAGGCAGGGAAGGACGCGGATGCGGTGCGCAAGGAAACGCTGCGCCAGGTGTACCGCGTGCTTTCTATGCACCTGGGTACCCCGCCCACCAGCTTCGTGTGGCAGTACCGGGACACGGACGGTAACTTCCACCGGGAAGGCACCTTCACTCCGCAGCAGTTCGCCGAAAAGTACCTGCCCAACCTGGACGAGTACGTGTGCGTGGTCAACGATCCGCGTAACGAATACGGCAAGACGTACACGGTGGATCGCCTGGGCAACGTGGTGGGCGCCAAGCCGGTGGTCTATCTCAATGCGGATACGGACGTGCTGCGCAATGCCGTTATCTCCACGCTCAAGGACGGTGCGCCGGTGTGGATGGGTTGCGATACGTCCAAGCAGTCGGACCGTGAGCGCGGGATCTGGGACGGCAAGCTGTATGACTACGAGGGCACATACGGCATCGATCTGGCCATGTCCAAGGCGGAGGAGCTGCGCTTTGGCGAGGCCATGATGACGCACGCCATGGTGTTCACGGGCGTGGACCTGGATGAGGAGGGTGCGCCGCGGCGGTGGCGCATCGAGAACTCGTGGGGTGAGGAGCACGGGGATAAGGGCTTCTTCACCATGAATGATTCGTGGTTCGATCAGCACGTGTTCGAGATCGCCGTCGCCAAGGACCGGCTGCCCGAGGATCTGGTGGCCGCGCTGGATAGTGAGCCCGGCGTGCTGCCGGCCTGGGATCCGATGGGGTCGCTGGCGTAGGGCTGGGGTTCGTTTTTCGCTGCTCCAGTACGACGACGAAGCGGGCGCTTTGCGCCCGCTTTTGCGTGCCTGGCCGGCGGCGTGATGCGCGCGCGGCGGGTGCGGTCCGCGGTGAGTCCCGGTGGGTGATCCGTGCCGGTGCGCGGCCGGTGCGTGCGGGTGGGCGCCTAGAAGTGCGTGTGAAACTCGGCGATATCAGCGAATTGTGCGCGGGTGACACTGGCCAGATCCCCCGGGGCGATGCGCATAGAGAGCGAGCGCTTGCCGCCCGACACCAGCATGGTCGCGAGGGTTTCGGCTGAGGCGTCAATGACAACGGGTGCCTTGATCTTCTGCCCGAGTGGCGAGATGCCGCCGTGCACGTAGCCCGTGAGGCGCTCCGCTTCGGCCACGTCCATCATGACGGCCTTCTTGCCGCCGGCTGCCTTGGCCATTCGCTTGAGGTTGAGCGTGGCGGTGGCCGGCACAATGCCGATGGCCGGTTTGCCATCCACTTCCACCATGAGTGTTTTGAATACGGTGGCGGGATCTACATCGAGGGCGTCGGCGCTGCCGAGTGCCCAGCCATCATCCTCGTGAAGCGGGTGCTCGTATTCCAGGAGTGTGTAATCCACGCCGGCGCGGTTGAGTGCGGCCAGTGCGGGCGTGGCGGCGGCCTTCTGCTTCTTCTTGGACATGCGTCTAGCCTAGTGGCGCCGCGGTCGGCTGCTGAACAAGCTGAACGGTAAGGAATTTCTTCAGTTGACGGAAAACTTCCGGTTATGGGCCCGAATCAGTCCCCTAACCGGGCACTAGCCATCCACTCAAGAGAAAACCATCAACTCAGCGCACCCGGCTCCACTCCTCATTGAGCCCGGCACCGCCCCATCCACCCACCGCCGGGCGTATCTCGACCGAAATCCCCAGCCCTGCCGCCCCACGTGGACGTTCGCTTCCCGCTCCACCAGACACCGCGCTGGCTCATCCGCTCACCGGCAGGCTCACCCCAGCCGAGTCCCCTGGCCGCACGGTGTACCCCGGTAGGGATTCGCACTTGCACGGCCGTATCCACCAACCGCCGGCCACATCCCGACCGAAACCCCGCTCCTCTCGCTTCATCCACCCGATCGCACGAACCACCCAGGCAGGAGGGTGCACTGATTTAGCACCCACGCCGCCGGATCTACCTGCCGGGACCAGTACACGGCCCACTACACGCGACTGTCCACATCCCACCCGCCGAGTAAAGCTGTCGGAGCACACTAGTACGCTGGAGGAAACGGCCGTGGGCGGGCGGCGTCGTCGGAGAGTGAGGGAAATATGGACGTGACGCAGGAACTGGTGGACGGTTTCGCACGCAACTTTGCGGGTGATCCCACCGCGCGGGTGGCGCAGAATGCGCTGACGCAGGTGCGGGTCTCGCAGGTGGCTGAGGATCGGACGGTCATCAATCAGATCAACCCGGTCACGTCCATTCGCTTGGATAAGTGGGATGTGACGGACCAGCAGAAGTCGGGCAGGTGCTGGATGTTTAGCTCCTATAACACTCGGCGGGCGGACGTGATGAAGAGCCTGGGGCTGGAGCAGTTTGAGTTTTCCCAGGCCTACACCCAGTTCTGGGATCTGCTCGAGAAGGCCAATTACTTCCTCACCTCCATGGTGGAGCTGGCGGACCGGCCGCTTGATGACCGGCTGGTGACCGAGCTGCTGAAAGAGCCTATCTCGGACGGCGGCTATTGGTTCATGTTCGCCGGGCTTATCAAGAAGTACGGCGCGGTACCGAAGTATGCGATGCCGGAAACGTATTCGTCGGCGAACACGGTGGGCATGGACAGGGTGGTGAGCGAATTGCTGCGTCGGGCGGCATTCAGTATTCGGGAGGCGGCGGCTCGGGATACAGACATGGGCTCGGAGGCTCAGGTAACCCCAGCGGCTCGGGGCACGAACACGGATCTAGCAGCTCGCGCGGGACATGAGGCGGCGAAGGTCGGGACCGTAACCGGTGGAAACGCGGTGGATGACCACCGGGGTGAAGTGGAAGCCGTCCAGCGTGAGGCGCTCGCGCAGGTGTACCGCGTGCTGGCCATGCACCTGGGCACTCCGCCCACGGACTTTGTGTGGCAGTACCGGGACAAGGACGGCAAGTTCCACCGCGACGGGCACATGACCCCGCAGGAATTCGCTGCCCGCTACCTTGGCGATCTGGACCAGTACGGCTACGTGGTGATCGATCCGCGTCACGCTGAGCTCACTCACCTCACCATTGACCACGCGGGCAACATGCCGGGCAACGAGTACAGCGCCGTGGTGGTATCTCCGCAGGTGGTACGCGCGGCGGCAATCGCCACGCTCAAGGACGGCGAACCGGTGTGGATGGACTGCGACGTCAGCAGTCAGTTTGACCGCGACCGGGGCATCTGGGACGCCCACCTCTTTAACTACGAAGGCCTCTACGGCGTGGACCTGGCCATGACTCGCACGCAGCGCATGGATTCCCACCAGATTTCGCCCACGCACGCCATGGCGTTCACAGGCGTGGACCTGAGCGGGAGCGGGGCGCCGCTACGGTGGCGCGTGGAGAATTCGTGGGGTGAGAAGCACGGCGAGAAGGGCTTTTTCACCATGAATGATTCCTGGTTGGATGAATATCTGTTCGGTGTGGTGGTGCGCAAGGATCTGCTGCCGGCAAACGTGCAGGCGGCCTTCGATGCGCCTGCCACCGTCCTGCCGCGCTGGGACACACTGTGCTGACCGATACGGCTGGGCGTGAGGCCACGGGATTCGAGCCGGATGGTGCCGGCGACGCCGTGGTGGGGCGATACGCGCCTTCGCCCACCGGGGCGCTGCACCTGGGGAACCTGCGGACGGCCCTGCTGGCATGGGCGCTAGCGCGCAACGCTGGCGGGCGCTTTGTGCTCCGGATGGAGGATCTGGATTCCAGCCGGGTGCGGCCCGAGTATGCCGCGCGGCAGCTGGCGGATCTCGAAGCAATCGGCCTGACGTGGGATGGCCCGGTGCTGTGGCAGTCCCAGAATCTGGAGCGATACCGGGCGGCCTTTGATCGGCTCCCGGCGCACGCCACCTACGAGTGCTATTGCACCCGGCGTGAACTGCGTGAGATTGGGCAGGCACCCAACCACGCCCCGGACGTGTACCCGGGCACGTGCAGGAATCTCACGGCCGCGCAGCGTGAGGCGGGGCGCGAGAAGCTTTCTGGCATGAACCGCGGGCCGGCCGTTCGCCTACGCTGCGACCTGGATATATCCGTGCAGGGACAGCCGACGCTTCCGGCAAAGCCGGTTGAAGGCGTGCTGGCCGGCGGGACGCGCGGCTCCGACGGGCCGGACGCGGCGCCGGGTGGGCCGGACCTGCAGGCCAAGCCGGATCTGCGGGCTGAACCGCGGTCTCACGCAACCGAGGCCCCGATGCTTGTGCGCCGGCTAACGGTGGAGGACGGTGTAGCCGGCGCATACACCGGGGATGTGGATGATTTCGTGATCCGCCGCGGCGAGGGCGCCTTCGCGTACAACTTCGTGAGCGTTGTGGACGACGCCGCTCAGGGCGTCACCGAGGTGGTGCGCGGCAACGACCTACTGCCGTCCACTCCACGGCAGGTGTACCTCCAGCAGGTGTTGGGGCTGCCCACGCCCGCTTATATTCACGTGCCGATGGTGGAAAACATGGCCGGTATTCGGTTGCAGAAGCGCGACGGTGCCGTGACGCTCGCGGACCTAGCCAAGTTCGGCTGGGAGCCGGGGGACGTGGTGGATTTGCTGGCGCGGTCGCTGGGGTTTGAGGCGCGCAGCGGAGCCGAATTTGCGGCGGGCCTCGCGAAGATTACCGCGGACGGCGTGGCGGCGCTGGGAACCGCGCCCTGGCGGGTGGACCCGGCCGCTTTGCGCGACGGCCCGGTGGCGGCGCTGAACCGTTGATTGGTGGTTTACCAGGGGGCGTTGGGGGCGACGTTGTAGGTGGGGTCGGCGAGGATGTCTTCGTAGAGGGGTGGGTGCAGGGGTGTGGTGAGGCGGGCGAAGAATGCGTCAAGGTTGTGCTTGTTGACGCCGGGGGTGGTGCCGAGGGCTTCGCCCCAGCTGGCGGGGTTGCGGCGGCGTAGGCCGCGCATGCGGATGCCGATGAGTCCGGGGTAGCAGTGGATCCAACCCCCGTAAGGGCTTTGGGCATCGCGGCGGCGGACTCGTGCCTCAAGGCTATCGGCAACATCTGTGCCGGTGACGAGGTCGAGGAGTCGGTTGAAGTGGCCTTTCATGTGGCGGCGCCAGACGGGGAGCCCGTCGGAGTCATAGAGGATGACTTCGTAGTGTTTTTTGGTGAGTTGGCGGGCCCAGAGGGCGGCGTAGGGGCCGTATTTGGTGGCGTTGCGGCGGGCAATGTTGTATGCCCACCCGGTGGCGACGGTGACGCCAAAGATCGCCCCGCCGAGTCCGGAGAGGGCGACGAGTTCGTTGGTGGGGTCGGCCCAGAGAGCAAAACTCCGATAGAAAAGGAAGAGAGAGACTAGGCCGACAGTGAGGCGGAGGCCGTAGGTTTTGAGGGCGAGTCCGGCAAGGTTAATTCCGGCCATGACAATGTAGACGCCGAGGCAGAGTAGAGACCAGGGAGCATCCAGTTGGACGATGGGCACAATGATGCCGGTGATGACGCCGAACACGTTGGCGAGAAACTCAACCAGCATGAACTTGGACAGGTCCGGGCTGGTGGAGACGCCGACGGATCCTTTGCGGCGGAAGGAGTGTGTGATTTCAAACCAGGTGGCGCGCCAGATGTTCCCGCCGCCGGAGGCGGCGTTCTGGAAAGCGTGGGCTACTTCCTTGACATTTTTTCCGAGGTTGTCACCGTGGCCGAAGGGGATGGTGTCGAAGTACTGGTCGAGGCTGGTAAGAACACGGGCGGCGAATTCCCAGTTGCGCTCATCTACATAACCGCGGGCCTCATCCAACGCGTGGCGCACGCCTTCCCAGTCAATCTTGTATCGGGGAGCGAGGCGGTGGCGCAGGCCTTCATCTTCCACGTTGTCCATTTGCATGCGGATAAAATCCAGGCAGTAGTAGGCGATCCGCACCTTATCTGTCATTACTTTTTCACCCATCAGCCTCTCCTCCTCTACCGTATGCCCCGATAAAATTGTCAAACTTCTTCTGAATTTCGCTGGGATACAGGATCCATTGCCTCCGGCTAACCTTTATCGGGTCCTTCCCGCGGGATAATCAAGGGTGAGCTCCCAGCCGTCCCAATTTCTCCGCACAAGTGTGGCGCCCCGATCAATAAGGATGGCGTCCGCTGGCGTAGACCAGCCGGGTCACAGACACCAATGTGAGAGCCGGCGCTGGAAACGAGCGTGGCATTCGGGCCGCTTCGTATAGTTTCCACTCCGCCCTTACCGCTGGCAGCCCGGGCACCAGTACAGCTTCCGCCCGGCCAGCACCTCCATCCGAACGGTGGTACCGCAGCGCACACACGGCCGCCCATCGCGGTGATACACGGCCACGCGGTCCAATTCTTCATCGCCTTCTACGGACTGGTCGGGCCGGTACTCATCCGGAATAGTGGTGGCGATGCCGGTGGGTACGCCGCGCCGCATCTCCTCGGCGAGGTCATCCCACAGCCGTCCAAGCCGCGCCTTCGACACGCGATTTGCGGGCCGCAGCGGGTCAATCCCCGTCCGCCACAGGCACTCGGCTCGATAAATGTTGCCCGGCCCGGCCACCACGGCCTGGTCCATGACAATCTGCCCGACCGGCACCCGCCGCTTCCGCGCCGCCTCAATGAACCGCTCCCGATCACCCGGCTCATTGCGCACCGGATCCGGCCCGAGCTTGGCCACCGCCTCCGCTACCTCGGCCGGGCTGATCACCTCGCAGCGGGTGGGCCCGGTGAGCATGGCCGCCGCCCGCTCCGAATACATGAGCATGCGGGTGGTGGGTGTGGGGGTGAGCAGCTTGGAACCCTCCAGATCCGTGGTGTTATCCCGGTTGATCGAGCCGAACTTCGGCCGATTCGCGGCCGGATCCGCAACGCTAAGGTCCGCCCGCTGTACCTCGGAATCCGCTCCGACGCCGAGACGCCCTGAGCGGGCATTGCCTGCGTCTGCCTTCGTACCGCTGGCGCCGCGCCGTGGCCCGCTCATCCCCGAATCCTCGGTGGGCGCCTCCGTAATGCCGGCGCCCGTCAGCCCCGCCGTGCCGGGACCACCCAACCGCCACCGTCCATACAGGCCAAGGTGAATGTGTAACCAGTGTGCGGCCGGCGCATCCACGGGTGACGTGCCCACCGCAGCCGGTGAGCGTCCAATACGCGTGGCACCCAGGTCGACGTCGTCCGAAACATTTAGCGGGTAAAACGGTACGAACAGGTGCTTTCCCCACGCGGCGGCGCGTCCGGGCACCTCGCCGTTGAGGATCGCGGCGCCGGTGGCAAAGCGGCCCTGCGGCGAGGAAACCCGCACCGGCTGCCCCATGAAGAGGGACGTGAGTAACTGGGCGTGGCGGTGAATCGAGTGACCTTCGGGCATGACGCCAGCCTAGTGGCATAGGTTGACCAGCAGCCTCGGTCTGTTGTCGGGTTCGCTGGGCGCGTGTTGTGTAGATGGTCAGGTGTTGCCGATGACGCTGGGTAGAACAGTGGTCCCGAATTTGCGGAGAATGCTGGGAGCTTTCGAGCGGAAGTGAGTGAATCTACTCGTTCGAATGGCGGACTGCGGCGACGGTGTCCAGTATTTCATGTCATAATTTCTATGTAATTCCCAGGTATCTCGGTTATAAGACGCCGGTCCCGGAAGGTGGACGTAAGGCGCTGGGATGAAAGATGAAAGGACTAAACATGAGGGACACATTGAGCGTTACGGGGGGAAGGCCCTTCTCGCTCTGATCGCCGCGATCGTATTGGGATTTGGTGCTTTCACGCTCACTAGCCTCACACCCGCGCACGCTGATGCCGTTGAGGTGGTGGCAACCGACACGCTCCCCGCGGGCACGGTTATCACCGGCCACAAAACTTGGGATGATGGCTATGGTGCCCATGCGCAGGTTAGCGTTAATCTCCTCGAAAATGGGACGGTCATTGCCACCACGAAGTCTGCTCTTGAGGACGGGTCGTTCCAGTTTGACGTGAGTGGCCTGCCTGCCGCGGCTACCTACACGGTGGAGGAAGCGGTGGTGCCGAACCACTACACGGTTTCTTACACGCAGCCTGCGCTTACCTCTTTTGATCGGGGTGGCGTCACCGGTGTAACGACATACACACCCGGCAATGATCTGGTCATTCCTTTGAGTGAACTCGGTGACGGGTCTGCCTGGGTAGTAGTGAAGAAGGGCTCTGACTTTACGGTCTGGTCTCCGGAGAAGCTTACTGACGCGCAGCTTCAGCAGGTGGGTCTGCAGATCGGTCACGGTTTCGGCGGCAAGTTCGCTCAGGTGTTGACCGGGACGGAGGCCTCGGAGGCGGGCATTCATTTCGATGGCGAGAGCGTAACCTTCGATGCTCATTCGACCTGGTCCTTGATTGTTGCGGGCACTGTCACGGTTCCGTCGGCTACTTTCAGCCCAGCTGCCGTTGTGAACAGGCTGAATACCACCCCGATTGCGACGCTTGATCCGGCCACGCCGATACCGACGGAGGAGGCAACGACCCCGCTGACCGAGCTCACCCCGGCCACGCCGGTACCGACGGAGAAAGCAACTACCCCGGCCGCTGAGGAAACCACGCCGGCTGCTGAAGTGACGCCCGCCGCCACTCTGGCCCCGGCTCGGACCGAAGCGTCCGCTCCGAACGCTTCCGAGACGAAGCTAGCTAACGCCGGTGCTCGTACGGCTGGTCTCACCACGGCTGCTGCGGTGCTACTGCTCGCCGGTACGGTGCTTGTGGCGCGGCGTCGTCACGATGCGTAACTAACGCTGCAACTGATAAATGGTCCCGATTTTGGTCGGGACCATTTTCTATGCATTTCCCGACGGCCGTTCCCAGAAAGAGCATAAGCTAGAGGCATGTTCGAGTTCTTCGCCATTGTCTCCGCGGTCTCGTTTGGTGTTCTCATCCTCACCACGTTGCTTGACGGGCTCTTTGATGACATCTTCCCGGATTTTGACGGCGTACCACTATTCACTACGATCGTATTTTTCGCCTGCGGATTCGGGCTGGTGGGCATGTTCACCAGCGCCAATGAAATGTCCGCGGGGTTGGCGCTGGGGATCTCGGCCGGCGTTGGCGTTGTGATCGCGATTATTTTTGCTCTCATCTACCGGGCCCTCCACAAGAGCGAGGACCTGGGTGACCAAAACGCCGTCGGAAAATTCGGCACCATTCGCTATGACCTCCACAACGGCACCTACCAGGTGGCCACGGCGCTTTCAGGCATGCCGCTGACGGTGGTGGCCACGCCCCTTCTTCCCGATTCCTACACGTCGGGTATGTCAGTAATCATCACCTCACAGAATGCCGACGGAACCTACGTGTTCATTAAGGCGGAAAGAAGCTAAATGAGCGTCACATACCTTACATACCTTATTGGGGGCGTCGTCCTCCTCGTTATCCTCGCCGCCGCATTCTTCGCATCGCGGCTTCGCATTGCGCCGCCGGATAAGGCAATCATCGTGTCCGGCTCCTCCGGGCGAAATGGCGAGCGCAAGGTGGTTATGCCCGGCGGGCGTACTTTCGTGCTGCCGCTGCTGCAGTCATCCACCATGATCTCGTTGCAAACGCTTCCGATCCGCCTGGTGGTGGAGAATGCGGTGGATCAGAACGCCATCCCCGTGGATGTGGAGGCGGTGGCCATGGTGAAGGTGGGCAGTGAGCCGCGCATGATCCTGGCCGCAGCGGAGCGCTTCGCTGATCAGCAGAATACAATCGGCTCCTCGGTGACGGACGTGCTTTCCGGCTCGCTCCGCTCCATCATCGGCACCATGGAAACTTCCGCGCTGCTTTCGGACCGCGAGGAGCTGGCCACGAAGGTTGCGTCCGCCGCGCAGTCAGATCTGGGGAGCATGGGACTCACCCTCGATACCCTCCAGATCAAGGAGATCACGGACAAGAACCGGTACATCGAAAACCTGGGCGTGGCCCAGTCCTCCGAGATCGAAAAGCAGGCCCGCATCTCCATGGCCAATGCCAAGCAGGAGGCGGCCGCCGCCGAGGTTGAGGCGGACAAGAAGATCGCGGAGAAAAACAAGGAACTGGCCATCTACCAGGCCCAGATTAAGCAGGAAACGGATACGCAGCAGGCGCAGGCCGACGCCGCCGGTCCGCTCGCCCAGGCGGCCCAGGCTGCTCTCATTGCGCAGAAGCAGCAGGAAGCCGCGGAGGAGAAGGCTAAGCTCCGCGAGAAGGAACTGGACACCGAGGTTCGTAAGCCCGCCGACGCCGAGAACTACAGGGCCAAGCAGGAGGCTGACGCACAGAAGTACACGCAGATTGCACAGGCACAGGCGCAGGCCGAGGCGCGGCGCGAGCAGGGTAACGCGGACGCCGAGATGACGGAGCGTGCCGGTAAGGCTAAGGCTGAGTCCGCCCGCATGACGGGCCTCGCGGACGCCGAAATTGCCGAGAAGACAGGTTTGGCCAACGCCGCCGCCGCGAAGGCAGTGGGCCTGGCCGAGGCCGAGATTGCCGCAAAGAAGGGCGAGGCCGAGGCGCAGGCGAAGCAGGCTATTGGTCTCGCGGAGGCGGAAGCGCTCAACAAGCGCGCGGACGCCCTCAAGAAGTACGGCAACGCCGCTATTGCCCAGTCCATCGTGGAGAAGCTGCCCGAGCTTGCTTCCGCTATCGCTGGCGCATACGGCAACGTGGACAACATCACCCTGATTTCCAACGACGGCACCGCCAACGGCATGGCCAGCTCGGTCACCAAGAACGCCACGGAAATTAGTGGCATCGTCAAGGCGCTGACCGGGGTGGACCTCGGGGATGTTGTGGGTGGCCTGGCAGGGAAGCAGGATTCCGCCGCGGATGATTCCACCACGTCCGGCGACGCCGCCAGCCCCGCTAAGTAGGTAGCGCACGGCGGTTTTTGTGGCTCTGAGATGGTGTGTCGCCACAGGCTTAGCGAGTAGGTGATTTCGCTAGGCCGTGTGGTGCCGCCGGTTTTGCGTTGCAGCGGCCGGCTTGAGACTAGTGCCCGCTTTTCGGTCCTCATAGGTCCGGGAAGCGGGCACTGGTGTTTTTTACGGGCGGTACTCCCTCAAGCGGCTGGCGCTGCCCGGTGGAAGGAGGCAGCACTGAGATAGCGCTGCAACCCGCTTTCCCTCCGCGTACCCAAAACGGCGTCGGCGCGCGGGAAACAGCGGACCAAACGTCCCCTCTACCCCGAAGCTGAGTTGCAAGAACTCTTGAGTGGAATAGACTCAACCTAGGGTACGTTACTTGACCAGACGGGGAGCGCCGGGAGGGCCGCGCGCGGTACCCGAACGGGAGGATTTATGGACAAGTTGACTACAAAGTCGCAGGAGGCGCTGGCGGAGGCGATACGCCTGGCCACCGATGCGGGCAATCCGCAGGTCGAACCGCTGCATCTACTGTCGGCGCTACTCACGCAGGAGGGCGGGGTGGCTGTGGCGCTGTTGGACGCCGTGGGTGCCAACCGGGCGGATATTGCCGGCCGCGTGCAGGGTGCCCTGGCGGCGCTGCCGCGCTCGGAGGGAAGCTCGGTGCAGAACCCGCAGGCGTCCCGGCCGCTCTCGCGCGTTATCTCGGCGGCGGGACAGGAGGCCACCAGCCTGGGGGACAGCTACATTTCCACCGAGCACCTGCTCATGGGGATCGCGGCCTCGCAGTCGCAGGCGGGGCAGATTCTGCAGCAGGCCGGCGCCACGCGGGAGAAGCTCGCCGCCGTACTGCCGAACGTACGCGGAAACCGGAAGGTGGACAGCCCGGATCCGGAGGGCACGTTCAAGGCGCTGGAGAAGTACGGTCAGGATCTCACGGAGGCGGCGCGCGCCGGCAAACTGGATCCCGTGATCGGCCGTGACCAGGAGATCCGGCGCGTGGTGCAGGTGCTCTCCCGGCGCACCAAGAACAACCCGGTGCTCATTGGCGAACCGGG
Source organism: Neoactinobaculum massilliense (assembly GCF_900604955.1). Taxonomy (GTDB): domain Bacteria; phylum Actinomycetota; class Actinomycetes; order Actinomycetales; family Actinomycetaceae; genus Neoactinobaculum; species Neoactinobaculum massilliense. Next base: position 236,098 of record NZ_UWPE01000002.1, on the reverse strand, counting down.
CGTGGGCAAAACGGCCGTGGTGGAGGGGCTCGCCCAGCGCATCGTTAACGGCGATGTGCCGGAGAGTCTGCGCGGCAAGCGGCTCATCCAGTTGGACGTGGCCTCCATGGTGGCCGGCGCCAAGTACCGCGGTGAGTTTGAGGAACGCTTCAAGGCGGTGCTGCAGGAAATCAAGGACGCGAACGGCGAAATCGTCACGTTCATTGATGAGATCCACACGATTGTGGGTGCAGGCGGTGGCAGCGAGGGTGCCATGGACGCGGGCAATATGCTCAAGCCCATGCTGGCGCGTGGGGAGCTCCGGCTCATCGGCGCTACAACGCTGGATGAGTACCGCGAAAACATTGAGAAGGATCCGGCTCTAGAGCGTCGTTTTCAGCAGGTCTACGTGGGGGAGCCGTCGGTGGAGGATACGGTGGCGATCCTGCGTGGCATCGCACCCAAGTACGAGGCGCACCATAAGGTGACCATTACCGACGGTGCCCTGGTGGCCGCCGCGGAGCTCTCCAACCGGTACATTTCCGGCCGCCAACTCCCGGACAAGGCAATTGACCTGGTGGATGAGGCCGCTTCACGCCTGCGCATGGAACTGGATTCCTCCCCGGAGGAGATCGACGTGCTGCAGCGGCAGGTGGACCGGCTGAAGATGGAGGAGGCCTACTTGACGGACACGGACGGGGACAAACTGGATGACGCGTCCGCGGAGCGGCTTGAGGCGCTACGCAAGGAGCTGGCGGATAAGTCTGAACAGCTCGCCTCGCTCAACGCGCGGTGGGAAGCGGAGAAGAAGGGCCGCAACCGCGTGGGTGACCTGCGCGTGAAGCTGGACGCCCTGCGCACCAAGCTGGACCTGGCCATCCGCGAGGGCCGCTATGAGGATGCCGGCCGTATTCAGAATGGTGATATCCCGGACGTGGAGCGCCAGATCGAGGAGGCGGAGAAGGCGGAAGCCAGCGGGGAGCCGCAGGGCGAACCGATGGTGGCGGAGCGGGTCACCGCGGACGCCGTCGCGGAAGTGGTGTCCGCCTGGACTGGTGTGCCGGTGGGCCGCCTCATGCAGGGCGAAACGGAGAAGCTGCTCCACATGGAGGAGGAGCTGGGTAAGCGCGTGATCGGGCAGGAAGCTGCGGTCACCGCCGTATCCGACGCCGTTCGCCGCTCGCGGGCGGGGGTCCAGGATCCGAACCGTCCTGATGGTTCCTTCCTGTTCCTCGGTCCCACGGGCGTAGGAAAGACGGAGTTGGCCAAGGCACTCGCGGAGTTCATGTTTGACGACGAGCGTGCCATGGTGCGTATCGACATGTCCGAGTATGCGGAGAAGCACACGGTATCCCGCCTGGTGGGCGCCCCTCCGGGGTATGTGGGCTACGAGGAGGGCGGCCAGCTCACGGAGGCTGTGCGTCGGCGGCCGTACTCGGTGATCCTGCTCGATGAGGTGGAGAAGGCACACCCGGACGTGTTCGACATCCTGCTTCAGGTGCTCGATGATGGCCGGCTCACCGACGGCCAGGGCCGTACGGTGGACTTCAAGAACACCATCCTCATCCTCACCTCCAACCTGGGCTCCCAGGCGCTCTCTGACCCGGCACTCAGCGCGGATCAGAAGCGGGAGGCCGTGATGAGTGAGGTGCGCGGCCACTTCAAGCCGGAGTTCCTGAACCGCCTCGATGACATCATCCTGTTCGACCCGCTCTCCGTTGAGCAGATCGGCAAGATTGCGGATCTTCAGGTGGCTCAGCTCCAGGAGCGGCTCTCGGGCCGCCGGCTCACGCTTCACGTAACGGATGGTGCCCGCGATTACCTGGCGCTGGACGGTTACGATCCGGCGTTCGGGGCGCGGCCGCTTCGTCGCCTGGTGCAGCGGGAGATCGGGGACCAGCTGGCCCGCATGATCTTGGCCGGGCAGGTCCAGGACGGGGATACGGTGCGGGTGGATACGGCCACTCCGGATCTCGCGGAGCTGACCTCCTCGCACGACGCCGGTAGCTCGCCTGCGTCGCGTGCTTCCGTTGTGGGTGGTGGCACGGCTGCCACCGGCGCTAGCGGTTCCGGAACCGGGACGGCAGGAGGCGCTGGAGTACGGCACAAGTACGGCCTGGAGCTGAGCGTCGAGGCTAAGGAGAACGCTGAAGGCGCCACGTACTAAGTACGACGCCGGTGCGCCCCCGATCGGGTTTGTGCGCCGATATGTACCGTTGTGGGCCGCTAGGCGGCCCACAACAAGCCTTGCCGGCGCACAAACCCGCGTTAGGGTCAAGGCATGTTTACTCATCCGGACCCGGACTCTGATCCCCTCTACTACAGTGCACTGGATTTGGCGCGAGCCATGCGCAGCGGCCGGGTGGATCCCGTGGAGCACACCGAGCGCGTGCTCCAGCGCGCCCGGGATTTATCCGGTCTTGGCGCATTTGCGTCGCTGGCGCCGGAGTATTCACTGCGCCAGGCCCGCCGCGCGGCGGCGATACTGCGCAGCGCGAACACGAATACGGCCGAGGCGTACGTGGCAGTAGCGGACGCCACGCCCGCCCTCAACACAACCAAACTTGTACCGGAGGCCGCACGCGGGCGGCGCGACGGCGTCGTCGAAACAAGTGATAATCGGCCGGACCTCACGGGAGTGCCATTTCCGATCAAGGATCTCATCGCCGTGGAAGGCCTGCCGCTGGAATGTGGTACGCCGCTGCTGCGCGGACAGATTGCCGATCACACGGATGGCGTGGCGGCGGACGTGCTCGCGGCCGGCACGGTGACAATCGGCAAAACATCCACCCCGGAATTCGGCTTTACCGGCTATACGGAACCCGCTGGCCAGACGCCCGCCCGCACCCCGTGGGACCTCCGCCGGACAGCGGGCGGCTCCAGTGGTGGCGCGGCCGTGGCGGTGGCCGCCGGGATTGTGCCCATTGCGTTGGGGAATGACGGCGGCGGCTCCATCCGCATTCCCGCCGCCGCATGCGGTGTGCTGGGTATCAAACCGGGCCGCGGCCTGGTCTCCTCGGCGCCCGGCGCGCCCGGAATCGGCCTCACCACGCCGGGGATTCTGTCCCGGACAGTGGCGGATCTCGCGGCCGGATTGGAGATTATTGCGCATGTGCGCCCCGGGGACCCGTTCCCTTATCCGCGCCGCGAGCACTATCTCGCGGATGTACTGCGGAGCGGCGCGCGGCCGCTGGAAGGCATACGGCTGGCTATCCTTACCGAACCGCTCAACGTCGACACGGATATTCACCCGGCAGCGCTCGCGGCGGTGGATCGGGCGGCGCGAATCCTCCGGGCGGCGGGTGCCAGCCTCACCCGGGTGCCGCGTCCGCTGACGCCAGCGCGCTGGCACTCGGCCTTCATGCCCATCTGGAAGGCGGGCGCCGCGGCGATGAGTATTCCGGCCGGTCAGGAGACGGCGCTCACCCCGCTCACCCGGTGGCTGCGGAGCGAGGGCGGGCGGCTCACGGGCGCGGATGTGGTGCGCGCGCAGGCGGCACTGCAGGGCGTCGGCCGCACCATGGGGGAGGCGTTTGCTTCCTTCGACGCCGTTCTCACCCCCGGCAGCGGGATCCCGCCCGCACTGGCCAGCTGGACGCAGGTACCGGAGGATCCGGCGGAGGATTTCCGCCGCCAGTGTGTGGCCAGCCCGTGGACGTCCACGTGGAATATGTGGGGGCCGGCGGCCGTGTCCGTCCCGCTGCACCGAGCGGAGGTGGATGGCCAGGAGCTACCGTTTGCTGTTCATGTTGGCGGGGTGCGTGCGGGCCAGGAGGGCCTGCTGCTGCGTATCGCTGCCATTCTGGAGCGCGCGGATCCGTGGCCGCTCATCACCGTTCCGGCTGGCGCCGCGCGCTAGGCGGCCGCGATCGTTTGGTTCTAGGCGGGCTGGACGTACCCGTGCCCGGGCTGTGTGATCCAGGGCAGTTGTGGCCAGTGGCGGTGGACGTGCCCTGCTCACAACTTGGACAATCCGTGGCGCGCTGCGGTCACTTTCTACACTTGGAAAAGTGAATACAACATCTCACCCTCTGGTACTCCAGTCTGATTTCGGCTTGGCGGACGGCGCGGTGGCCGCGATGTATGGCGTGGCGCTCTCCTGCTCCCCGGAGCTGCGCATTTTCGACCTCACTCATAACATCCCGCCCTATAACATTTGGGAGGGCTCCTCGCGGTTGGCGCAGACCGTCTCCTATTGGCCGGCCGGCACCGTGTTCGTTTCCGTCATTGACCCGGGCGTGGGCTCGGACCGCCGGTCCGTGGTGGCGCAGACGGCCACCGGACATTACGTGGTGACACCGGATAACGGGACGCTCAGCCATGTGGCATCGATCTACGGAATCACAGCCGTCCGTGAAATCGACGAGGCGGTGAATCGGCGCAAGGGCAGCGAGACGTCCTACACCTTCCACGGGCGGGATGTATATGCCTATACGGGTGCTCGGCTCGCTGCGGGCATCATCTCCTTTGAGGGCGTGGGGCCGGCGCTGGATCCGGCCAGTCTGGTGCGGCTGCCACTCAGTGATGCTGAGGTGGGTGATGGTCAGATCACCGGGATCGTGGATGCGCTGGATGTCCGCTACGGCTCGCTGTGGTCCTCAATTCCGCGTGAACAGTTCCTTTCACTCGGATTTGAACTGGGCGACCACGTGCGGGTGCACATCACCCATGATGGCCGCGCGGTTCACGCCAATCGCCTGGTGTACGTACCTTCCTTCGCCTCCGTGGAGGTGGGAGAATCGCTGCTGTATGTCAATTCGCTGGACCGCATGGCCGTAGCGATTAATCGGGGCTCCTATGCCCGCGCATTTGATATTTCTACGGGTCCGAACTGGAAGATTTCGCTGGCACGAATGGACGGCGAAGCCTGAGGTGCCGCTGCGCGATGGCTCGGCACGGTGACTGAGCGGGGCACGATAGCGCGGCGTCCGGTTCGACGCCGCTGGTGCCGCGCAAGCGTTTCGGTGCCGGCGGGCTGCGTGGGCGGGCGCGGTCGACGTCGTCGTCACGCGTAGCGTACGGTCACCCGAAGCAACGGGCCGCGGGCCGCCCGTAAACGGCGCGTAAACTGGGCTGCCCAGATGGGGCGTCCACCGAATAAAAGGAGAATCCAGTGAGTTCTACGCATACGCCCAGTCCGGTAGCGAAGGTGGTGGCCACCGGTATTGGGGCCGCGCTTTTCTTTGTACTCGGTCGGTTTGTGGCGATTCCGTCCCCGTTGCCCAATACCACGATCAGTCTGCAGTATGCCGTGCTGGCGCTGTTCGCCGTGCTGTATGGGCCAACGGTGGGTGCGCTGAGCGGCTTCATTGGCCACCTACTCATTGACGCCACCTGGGGAATTTGGATTTCGTGGGAGATTGCCTCGGGTGTATTCGGCCTGGTGCTGGGGCTCCTGGTGCTGCACAATCATGTGCGCGCCGGCGACTTCAAGGGGTGGACGGCGCTGCGATTTAATCTGTCCGTCATCCTGGCGCATGCGGTGTCCTGGCTGCTGGTGGCGCCGCTGGGCGACATCCTCATTTACTCGGAGCCGGCCTCCAAGGTGTTCACGCAGGGCGCGTTTGCTTTCGTATCCAATTCGGTGACCACGTGCGTGGTGGGCTCGATTATTCTGGCGATCTATGCCCGCTCCCGCACGCGCGCGGGTTCCCTGAAGGCTGAGGAGTAGTGTGCCCGAGCCGCTGATTTCCCTCCGCGATTTCACGTTCCGCTATCCCACCCAGGAGAGCGCCACCCTGACGGACATCAACCTGCGAATCGACGCCGGTGAAAAGGTGGCGATCGTGGGGCCATCGGGGTGCGGAAAATCCACTCTGGTGAAGGTGCTGAACTCGCTCGCGTTCCATCAGGACGACGGCGTTGTGGAGGCCGGTAGCGTACGCGTTGCGGGGGTGGATCCCGCGCGGGCAGAAATCGTGGAGGTATCGCGGCGGGTTGGCACGGTGCTGCAGAACTCGGCTGACCAGTTTGTGGGTTTGACGGTGGCCGAGGACATTGCATTTTCACTGGAAAATCAGCGGGTGGCACAGCGGGACATGCGGGAGGCCGTGACGAAGGCAGCCCGGCAGGTGGGTATTGCAGATTTTCTTGCCTCCTCCCCGCAGGCGCTGTCCGGAGGACAAAAGCAGCGGGTGGCGATGGCCGGCGTGCTGGTGGACGACGTCGACATTCTGCTTTTTGACGAACCCCTGGCCATGCTGGATCCCGCCTCCGGGCGCGCGGCCGTGGAGCTTATTGACCGGCTTAACCGGGAGCTTGGTAAAACCGTCATTATCGTGGAGCATCGGCTGGAGGATGTGCTCCACTGTCCGGTGGATCGCGTGGTCCTCATGAACTCCGGCCGGATTATCGCGGATATGACGCCGGATGAGCTGGTGGCCTCGGGTCTACTAGAGGAGAACGGGATTCGCCCGCCCCTGCACGCCGCCGCATTACGTTACGCGGGCGTACACCTGCGGGCCTCCATGCACCCGTCCAATGCTGCTCACACGGTACTGAGCGAGGAGGATGTGGCGCGGGTGCGCGGCTGGGTGGGGGAGCCGGTGTCGGCGCCATCCATCGCGGCGGATGCCGTGGCCGCCGTGGAGGTTCGCGACCTCACCGTGGCCTACGAGGGCAACGGGGATCAGCCTGACAATCGCGTGCTCGAGCAGCTTTCGGCCACCATCCCGGCCGGTCAAATGGTTAGTATCGTCGGCTCCAACGGCGCCGGAAAATCCACCCTGGCCCGAGCGCTGGCCGGCTTCGAGAAGCCGCGTGAAGGTACCGTGCTCATCGGTGGGGAGGACGCCGCCCGGTGGTCGCTTGCCGAACAGGCTGCGCACGTGGGCTTCGTACTGCAGGAGCCCGGGCAGATGCTCTCCCAGCCGCGGGTGTGGGAGGAAGTGGCGCTGGGACTCAAGGCACGCGGCGTTGAGGCCGAGCGCTCGCGGGAGATTATCCGGCATGTACTGACGGTGTGCGGGCTGTGGCCGTACCGGTCCTGGCCTATCTCCGCGCTGAGTCACGGCCAGAAGAAACGTCTGACCATTGCTGCCATGCTGGCTTTGGGCCCCACCGTGCTTATTCTGGATGAGCCCACCGCCGGCCAAGATTTCCGCCACTACACCGAATTCATGGAGTTTATCCGCGGACTGAATCGCGCCGGCACCACGGTTCTTCTTATTACCCATGACATGCACCTCGCACTCGAATACACTCAGCGCTGCCTGGTGATGTCGCACGGAAAAATCATCGCCGACGCCGCCCCCGCGCGCGTGCTCACGGATCCCGCGGTGACCGCCCGCGCTGACCTGGTGCCCACGGGCCTGTATACGTATGCGCAGCGTTACGGGTTCGACGCCGAACAACTGGTACGTCGATTCCTACAGGTGGATCGGGCAAAGCACGGTGGTACGGCAGGAGATGATCCAGCACGCGTGGAAGAAGGTGCCGCGGGTGTGAACGACGTCGTACCAAACGGTGGTGCGCAAGGTACCGCGACTGCGGACCGCGGCGCAAGTTCGCGGGGCGCAGATTCGACCGGCGTGGACGGGCTGGACGGCAAGGAGGCGGCGCAGCGTGGCTAATCCGATTCTTGGATATATTGACCGGCGCAGCCCGATTCATCGGCTGACGGGTACCTCGAAGCTGATTTTATCCGTGGGGCTCATTGTGGCTGCTGCCATCACGTTCGACGCCCGCGTGCTCCTTGGCCTGGCCGTTCTCAACATTGCGCTGTGGGTGGCGGCGCGGCTTCGCTTCCGGGACATGAAGGTGGTGCTCACGCTCATCCTCGTGTTCATGGTGCTCAACAATCTGTTCATTTTCCTGTTTGCGCCCGCGTACGGTACGGACCTGTTCGGTACCACTCATGTGCTCATCAACGGGCCCGGCCGGTGGGATCTCAGCCAGGAGCAGCTGTTTTATCAGGGGCTGGTGACCCTCAAATATTTTGCCGTGTTACCGGCGGTGCTGGTGTTCGTGGGAACCACGCCGCCCTCGGAGTTTGCCGCCTCGCTCAACAGCGTGGGCGTCCCCTATAAGGCGGCCTATGCGGTGGCTCTGGCGCTGCGTTTTATCCCTGATGTACAGCGGGACTTCCACACCGTATCGCTCGCCCAGCAGGCACGCGGCATTGATATTTCGCGCCGGGTGGGGCTGTGGACGCGCGTCAAGAATGCCACCAGCATGCTAATGCCGCTGCTGCTCGGCACACTGGACCGGATCGAGACAATCGCCGCGGCCATGGAACTACGCGGCTTTGGGCGCGGGCGCAAACGCACCTGGTTCTCCGCGCGACGTATTCGGCCGGCGGATGTGGCCGTCGTGCTGCTGATGGTGGGCGCTGTGGTGGTGGCCATCGTGATGCTGCGGGTGAACGGCGGCCGCTTCTGGAACCCGTTCGCGTAGCGAGTAGTTCTCCTTTTGCCGTTGCCTTGAGCTGGAACCCGCTCGCGCAGCAACGCCGCACACTTCGCTGTAACTGTGTGCCGCGCCGCCTAAATAGCACGCATTTCGTCCGTGAGCGCCGGCCACACGGCCTTCTGCGCGGGGCCGAACGGTTCGGCACCCAGGAACACGCCGGCGCGATCGGCCTCCGGGTCCACCCACACGAACGAGCCGGACTGCCCAAAGTGGCCAAAGGTACGTGGCGAGAACGCGGCGCCGGTCCAGTGCGGTTGCTTATGATCGCGAATCTCCAGGCCCAGCCCCCAGTCATTCTGCTTCTGGTGGCCGTAGCCGGGAAGAATGCCCGCCAAGCCGGGGAAGTGCACGGCCCGCGCCTGCGCCACCATTCCGGTGCTCAGCAGTCGTGGCCGGAGCAATTCGCCGGCGAACTTTTCCAGGTCCGCCACCGTTGAAATGCCCGAATGAGCTGGGCTGGCCGGTACCACGGATTCATCCATTCCCAGCGGCCCAAACACAGCCTTCTGCACGTAGTCGCGTACGGACACGCCCGTCCGAGCCGCTAGGTAGCGGCCCAGTTCTTCGTAGCCAAAATTCGAATAAATCCGCTTCGTGGCCACGCCGGTGCGCACGGTGCCGTCATTCTCGGCCAGGCCGGAGGCATGCGCGAGCAGGTGCTCTACCGTGGAGCCCGCCGGCCCGACGGCGTCGTCCAGGTCCGCCTCACCGCGCTCCACGGCCACCAGCAACGCCCACGCAAAAATCGACTTCGTGACGGAGGCGAGCGAAAATTCGCGGTGCACATCGCCGTAGGCAAACCGCTCGCCCTCGGGCGCAATGACGGCGTAGGCGTGCGGGAAAGTCAGGGTATCGGAGGGTAACGGCGCAGTCATGGCCTCAGTCTATTCGTACGCACGACGACGCCGTGTTCCGCCCGTCCCGTCCGCGGTGGTGGGGTGAGTTACGGGCAGGCTGCGTGCAGCGCTTGTCATGTGATTCTCCCCCCCGCCGGGTTTACCTGATAGTCCACTCGCATCTGATCGGGTTGGAGAGAGGCAGTGCGGAATTTGTGGTGGAGGTCTTGTGCTCGATCACCGGCCGCTCCGTGCAACGTTCGTCCGGTGGCCCGGTTTCCCTGCGGGGAGAGCCGCGGAGGTGCGAGTTCATACCGGCTACGCGCCCTTCACAAACACCTCACTACGTAACTTGGAAGCTCGCGGTGATTGGAAGCTCGCGGTGAACGGCGTCGTCGGAATTTCACGTGGCGTCAGCAAGAACGTAACCTAGAGGCATGACGCGTGAAATTAAAACCTGGCTTACCGATATGGACGGCGTGCTGGTGCATGAGAACCGGGCGCTCCCCGGCGCGAAGGAGTTCCTGGACACGCTGAAGCAGAAGGGCTACCCCTACCTTGTGCTCACCAACAACTCAATCTTTACGCGCAGGGACCTCTCGGCGCGGCTGGCGGCGTCGGGACTGGACGTGCCGGAGGACCACATTTGGACATCCGCGTCCGCAACCGCGGAATTCCTCGCGGAGCAGGTGCCCTCGAAGCGGGCGTTTGTGGTGGGCGAGGCGGGCCTCACCACGTCGCTGTATAACACGGGATTCGTGATGACCAGCGACAAGCCGGACGTGGTGGTGCTGGGCGAAACGCGCACCTACTCGATCGACGCCCTGACCACCGCTATTCGCCTTATTGATAAGGGTGCGCGATTCATCGCCACCAACCGGGACCTCATCGGCCCCTCGCAGCAGGGGCCCATTCCTGCCACCGGCGCCGTGGCGGCCATGATTACCGCGGCCACCGGCAAGCAGCCGTACTACGTGGGCAAGCCGAACCCGGTCATGCTTCGCAAGGGACTCAACCTGCTCGATGCGCATTCGGAATCCGCGGCGCTCATCGGTGACACGATGGATACGGACATTCAGGCCGGCATGGAGGCGGGCCTCCAAACCCACCTGGTGCTCTCCGGCAACACGCAGCGCGAGGACATTATTAGTTTCCCGTTCCGCCCGGACTACATTCACGGCGGCATCGCGGACATTGTCGAGATGCTGTAGGCGGCTGCTTCGGTAGCCGCCTGCCCGGTCCTCCGCTAAAGGCGATGCCGGCAATAATCCACGGGCGGCGAGGGTAATTCGCGGGTAGCGAGGGCTGCGTGCCCAGTCCTGTTCGTTACTCTGCGAACTCCATGATGACCGGCACGTGGTCGGACGGCTTCTTACCCTTCCGCTCGTCGCGGTCGATGTGCGCGGCGAGCAGCGCGTCCGCCAAGTGCGGGGACGCCCACCCGAAATCGATCCGCATGCCTTCATTTCGCGGGAAGCGGAGCTTCTGGTAGTCCCAGAACGTGTAGGCGGCGCCGTCGGCATCACGCGTTACCTCGCGCATTCCGGCCGCCGAGAAAGCGGCGAAGTGCTCCCGCTCGGCGTCCGTGATGTAGAGGCCGCCCGCGTTATCGCGGAAATAGGCGGGGTCCCACACGTCCTCATCGCGCGGCGCCACGTTCCAATCTCCGGCGAGGAGAAGACGCTGCTCCGGAGCCTCAGCCAGTGCTGCGGCGGTACTACGCTGCAGTGCATTCAGGAAATCAAGCTTGTAGCGGTAGTGCGGGTCAGTAACCGCTCGGCCATTCGGCACGTACAGGCTCCACACGCGCGTGGTGCCCACCGTTGCGCCCAGCGCCCGCGCCTCCACCACCGGCGTTTTTACCGGGGCGCCATCCGCACCCAGTTTCGCGAAAGCCGGCTGTCCGGGGAATTGCGTGGCCACGTCCGTGATGCCCACGCGGGATATCACGGCCACCCCGTTCCACTGGTCCAGGCCGATCGCCTCCACCTGGTAGCCGGCCTGCTCGAACGGCTCGCGCGGGAACTGCTCCGGCTTGCACTTGGTTTCCTGCAGCAGCAGCACGTCCAGGTCCCAGCGCTTCAGCACACCGAGCGCGCGCTCAAACCGGGTGCGAACAGAATTGATATTCCACGTGGCAATGCGCATGGAGTCAGCCTAGCGCGGGCGGTTGGTGGGTGGGCTGGGATGCGCTTGGCTGGGCGTGGTTGGGATGGGATGGTGCGGAGCCGAGCCTGGCCGGCGGGTGGCCGGGCGGCCGATCGCGGGCGCAGCGCGGGCCGGATGCGGTGGGCATGCGGTTCGGGCGGTACGCAAACGGCGTCGTCGAACCGGGCGCCAGAAACCGGGGCGTAGGACAGAAGATAGGGCAGGTAGGCTCATCCCATGGGAAGTGCACTGATTACCGGGGCCAGTTCGGGGATCGGCAAGGAGTTTGCCTGGCAGCTGGCCGCGGAACGTAATGACCTCGTGCTGGTGGCTCGCGGGCGCGAGCGGCTGGAGAAACTAGCCGAGCAAATCCGACAGGTGGCTGGAGTACAGGTGGAGGTGCTGGTGGCGGACCTATCTGATGCGGATGCCACCGCGCGCGTGGCCGAACGCCTTCGCTCTACTACGCGGCCAATCGGCCTGCTGGTCAATAATGCCGGATTCGGCCTGGGTCAGGAGTTCGTAGGTGGCTCATTGAAACGCGACGAGGAGGCACTCAACGTTATGGTGCGGGCCGTCATGGTGCTGTGCCATGCGGCTGCACCCGTCATGAAAGCGCGCGGCTACGGCGGGATTATTAATGTTGCCTCAATGACCGCCCTCACCGCGCAGGGTCCCTATTCGGCGCACAAGGCCTGGGTAAAAACATTTACTGAAGGATTGGCCGCGGAATTGGCCGGTACGGGCGTGAGCGTCACCGCGGTGCTGCCCGGCCTGACCCGTACGGAGTTCCACGCTCGTTCCGGCGTGGATTCCTCCCAGTGGCCGTCCTTCGAAATTGATTCACCCGTCACGGTTGCGAATGCGGCTATCGATGCCTGCCGGCATCACCGCGTGCTAGTGATTCCCAGCCCGCTATACCGGGCGGCTGCCGTCGCGCTGAAGTGGGCGCCGCGCTGGCTGGTGCGAAAGGTGACGGGTCCGGGGTTGTCCGGGCGCAGCATTGTTTCGCCGGAAACCGCCGGCATTAAGGGCGCATAATGGCGGATTTTGCACAGCTTGCTGAAGTGGCCTGCCGGCTGGGTGTACGTCGGGCGGGCGGCCCGGACCTGGCGCAGGTACTCCTGGACGCGGAGGGTGGCCCGCTGTCCGGTGTCGCGATCCTTGGCCTGCTGGACGCCGCGAATGTCCGGCCCGGCCGTGACTTCACCGCCCTGGTGTGCGCGGACCCGGCCCTCGGGCTCGCGGTGGCCGGTGCGGTGAGCGCGGCGGGTGTGGCCAGCCCGGCAGGTCTGATGGGTGCGACCAGCGCGGCGGGCGCGGTGGGCCTAGCCTCTGCGGTGGGCCCGGCCGGTGTGGGCAGCCCGGCAGGTACGGCAGGCCCGGCGGGCGCCGCGGGCGCTAGAGAAGCGCTCCCGGGGGCTGGCGTAGCGCCGAAGAATCCCGCACCACTGCTGGTGCTCACCCCGGATTCGGACACCGATCTGGCGGCCGGCCATGCCTTTGTGGTGCTCGCGGATGTGGCCAGCAGGGAGGCCTATACACCGCTGCGTGCCTGGGTGGAGGGAGCGGGCGGCACCGTGGTGGCTTTTGCCGCGCTTGCCGACGATGGTGCCCACGGCCATAGCTATGTGGACCGCTCCGGCGCATTACCGCGGGTTGCGGCGCTGGCGACGCGCACACTCGCGCTGCGCGAGGCGCCCCAGCTCCGCCCCATTGCTCCGGGTACCGCGCGGGCCACGCCCGGCCATTCGCCCTACGCAGAGCAACCAACGGCCGGGGTGGGGCCGTGGGCGGAGGAGTACCCGGACGCGCCTCTGCCGGACGGCAGCCGGTGGGATCAGCGTCTGCTGGCGGAGGGGGACCACCGTAACGTCGTCGACGCATATCGATACTGGACGGTGGATGCCATTCGCGCGGACCTGGCCTCGCGCCGTGCTCCGCTCCACGTAGCCATCGAGAACCTCACGCATGACCTCAATATCGGCTCGATTGTGCGGACAGCGAACGCGTTCAACGCGGGCGGTGTGCACATTGTGGGGCGGCACAAGTGGAATCGCCGCGGGGCGCTGGTGACGGATCGCTACCTGGATATGCTTCATCATCCCGATGCGGAAGGCCTGCGTGCCTGGGCTGATGCGGCGGGATACACGCTGGTGGCCATCGACAATCAGGAGGGCGCCACGGCTATAGAGCACACCGCGCTGCCCGAACGCTGCGTGCTCGTGTTCGGGCAGGAGCAGTCCGGTATTTCGGCGGAATTGCTGGCCGCGTGCGATAGCGCCGTCGAGATCACGCAATACGGCTCCACGCGCTCGCTCAACGTGGCCGCGGCCGCTGCGATTGCCATGTATGCGTGGGCGCGCCAGCATCTCTGACGACGTCGTTGTGGGCGCGTACTAGTACCGGTACACGTCACTCTGGAGAACGAAGCGGCGATGTCATGGCGGCGGCGCCTACGTGCGTGAAACCGTCCCTGCACCCGGGATGTTCCACGGGGCCGTGAGGGAGCGCTCCCTACACTCCCAGAAGATCCGCCACCTGGCTGAGTACTTCGCTGGCATCTGCGTTAATGCGGAGATCCGCGTACCGATCACCCTGGGTGGGGCCCATATTGAGGATCACGCCCGTGGCGCCGTGCTCGAGTGCCTCGGCGAACACCCACATGCCCGTGGACACATACAGGGACGAGCCCACCACCAGAGCCACGTCCGCCGCATCCGCCCACTGGAAGGCGCTGCGCATGGCGGTTTGGGGAAGCGACTCGCCGAAGAACACCACCGAAGGTTTGATGAGGCCCCCGCACCGCGGGCAGGGGGCAACCTTGAACGTAGAGTGTTCCGCTGCCTTTCGATCCCGATTCGCCAGAATGGCCACATGCTGCGGATCGGGATCCTCCGGCAGATTCGGGTTGAGCTTCTCCAACCAACCGTCCACTTCCCGCCGGTCAAAGTGGGCGCCACATTGGGTGCAATCTACCCGCGCTACGGAGCCGTGCAATTCGGCAACTTTTTCCGAGCCGGCCTTCTGATGCAGATTGTCCACGTTCTGCGTGGCGATACCGGTGAGGAGCTCGGCCTTCTCCATGCGGGCGATGGCCAGGTGCCCCGGGTTGGGGGAGAGGGCATCTACCGCGTGCCAGGTTTCCTGATTGCGCTGCCACACCCAGCGCTGCCACACCGGATCGCGCGCGAAATCGTCATACTCTACGGATGGCTCCTGCGTGGTGCCCGTACCGCGATAGTCGGGCAGCCCTGAACCGGTGGAGAGTCCGGCGCCAGAGATCACTACTGTTTTCTTTCCGGCCATCAGGGTGGCGAGTGAACGCGCCTCGGCCGATACCTCGTTGTCCATGGGGCCATCGTATCCGCGGGCTCCGACATGAATGAGACGCCCGGCGCCTGGCCCATAGTGCCCCTCAATGCCTCTACTTCACGGCGCAGCCTCAGCCCCGCCTGCGTGACCGCGCTTCCTGGGGCGCAGGAGGAATCTGCCGGTGTGTCCCGCGGAGGATCACGGCTCTGTTCGACGCGGCGCGCGAACTATGTGATAGGTCACCCGCAAGGAATGTCAATCCTATTGCGAATACCACGCCACCCCGAACCGCGATGGGACTCAGGGCCGCGCGTATCGGCGTCGTCAGATCATATGCTGAGTAGGCATCTGTGCAACCTCTAGGAGCGATACGGGAATTCGACTAGGCTAGTGCTGTTTTTCTCTCAGTAGAATGAGGACGTCGGGCGTTGTCGAGGCGATGCCTCGGCTGGCGTCGCAGAATCAAAGGAGATTTCAGTGGCTATTGCAACCCGTGAACAGTACGATGCCATGCTTGACCGCGCGAAGAGCGAAGGTTTTGCGTACCCGGCCATCAATGTGACGTCCTCTCAAACCGTGAACGCGGCGCTGCGTGGATTTGCGGAGGCGGAATCTGACGGCATTCTTCAGGTATCCGTGGGTGGGGCTGAATATCTGTCCGGTCCTTCGGTAAAGAATCGTGTGTCTGGCTCTGTGGCGCTGGCGCAGTATGTGCGTGAGGTCGCCAAGAACTATAACGTGACGGTGGCGCTGCACACGGATCACTGCGCCAAGCAGAATGTGGACAGCTGGGTGCGCCCCCTGCTTGAACTTGAGGCTGAACAGCGTGCGCGCGGCGAGGAAACCTATTTCCAGTCCCACATGTGGGATGGTTCGGCGGTGCCGCTCAAGGAGAATCTGGAGATTGCGCAGGAACTGCTGGCACTTTCCCAGAAGGCAGGCACCATCCTTGAGGTGGAAATTGGTGTTGTGGGTGGTGAAGAGGACGGCGAGTCCAACGAAATCAACCACAAGCTCTACTCCACGCCGGAGGATGCGCTCCAGACGGTTGAGGCGCTGGGCCTTGGTGAGAAGGGCCGCTATACGGCAGCGTTCACGTTCGGCAATGTGCACGGCGTGTACAAGCCGGGTCACGTCAAGCTGCGCCCGGAGCTGCTTGGCGAAATCCAGGAGGTAGTGGGTAAGAAGTACGGTAAGGATCATCCGTTTGACCTGGTGTTCCACGGTGGCTCCGGCTCCTCCCCGGAAGAAATCGCCACGGCCGTGAAGAATGGTGTGGTCAAGATGAACGTGGACACGGACACCCAGTACGCGTTCACCCGGCCTGTCGCGGACTGGATGTTTACGCACTATTCGGGCGTGCTCAAGGTCGACGGCGAGGTGGGCATCAAGAAGCAATATGATCCGCGTTCGTGGGGGAAGGCCGCAGAGGCCGGCATGGCTGCTCGTGTTGTTGAGGCCACCCAGGAGCTTGGGTCCGCCGGGCACCGCATGAAGTAGGGGCGGCTGGGGCAGCCTCCAGAGTGTGGAAGGCTGTCCCCGGTTTCCGGAAGGCCGGCACCAACCCGGTACAGTAGGGCAGGTGGCCACTCAGGATGAAATCGCTCAGGCGGAAACGCAGCTGAAACTTGGTTTTGACGCGCTGGATCGCGGAAATATAACGCAGGCAAACCGCGCATATGCGGATGCAGAGAAACTGGCGGGTGCGGATTTGGAGGGCGTGCGGGATGCGCAGGCGCTTCACGCGGCCGCGGTGATCGGCGCCCAGCTCGGCAAGGCGCCGGCGGAGCGTTTCCTTGAACGTGCGCTGGATGCCTACACGAAGGAACCGGCCACCCCGCGTAAGGCCAATGCCACGGCGATGTACGGATTTATGCTCGCCACCGAGGGCCGGCACGCGTTCGCGATCCCCGTCATGGAGGACGCCCTCTCCCAATATGAAGCGCTCGGCGACCACGTGCAGGAGGCGAATGCCCACTTCAACCTGGGTATTTCATACGCCGCGCAGCGGGATCCGGTCACGGCCGCCCAGCAGTTCAAGCGGGCGCTCGCGGTGGCACGGAGTCTGCCGGGAGCCCAGGAGGGTGCCTACGCACCGATTTATCAAAATCTTGGCGCGGCACTGCTTGATGCGGACGATGCCGCCGGTGCCGCTGAGGCTCTCCAGCGCGCCGCCGCCATCTATCAGCGCAGTGGCGCGCATCCGCAGAATGTGGCGGATTGCTACTTTGGGATTGGACGTGCTCTAGCGGCGCGGGAGCGTTGGGAGGACGCGGCGGCGGCCTATGGGCAGGCGGTGTCCGTGCTCGAGGCGGCGCATATCACCACGGCGCAATCTCAGGAAGCACGCGGCACCTATCGGCATCAGCAGGCGGTGGCCCTGGCCCGGGGCGGTCAGGTAGCGGAGGCGGTGGCGCCGATGAAGGCGGCCGTTGCCGCGTATCGCACGGCCGGTGAGGATGTCCCCGCCGCGCACACCACCGGCCTGGTGGGGGATTTGTATGCCCAGTTGGGTGAAACAAAAAAGGCTGCGCATTACTTTTCCGACGCCGTCCGCGCCCTGCGTCAATTCCTCACGTCCGTAGGGGAGGCGGATCCTACGGACGAAAACGGCCAGGCCGGTGCGGAGGGCCAGGCGAGCGCGGGGAAGCGTGCCACCGCGGGGAAACAAAGCGTGGCCGGCGCGGCATTTGGCGCTACCGCTTCTGATACGTCCACGTCACAAGAGCGGGCAGTTGTTGCGTTGACCACGCGCGCGCAAGAGGATCTGGCTGAGTTTGCTGCCAAGTTGAAGGCGGTGGCCGGCGCGTAACGCCGCGTCTTAACCTGCTGGCTGCTTTCTAATACCCGCTGCTGGCTATTTCCTAGTACCTCGCTAGCTGCTTCCTAGTACCCGGTCAACCTGCCGGCTATTTCCTAGTACCCCCACAATTCCCCAGGATTTCTGGCGCCGCGAGGGCCCTACGTCTTGTAGGCCGTTGGAACCATCGCGCCGTGGGCCTCGCCGGTAGCTTCGAAATGAATCAGAGATGATTTGCGAAGCAAAGGAGATCCCATGAAGGCGCTGGTGTATCACGGCCCGGGTAAGAAGGCTCGGGAAAAGGTGCCGGATCCTCAGATCCGGCACCCAACGGACGGCATCGTCAAGATGTCTGCCACCACGATCTGTGGCACGGATCTGCATACTCTCAAGGGAGATACGCCCGAGGTGACGCCGGGTAGCGTCCTCGGCCACGAAGGCGTGGGCGTGCATGTCAGCCCGGCGGAATTCCCCATGAATCACCTGTGGATTGAGAACAATACGGTGACCACGGGCCTGGCAAGCATGGACGCGCTTGGCAGACTGTTCAAGGCGGTTGCCTAGAAGCAGCTTGACGCCTCGCCGTTTGTCACGCACCGCTTCACTTTTGATTGCATCCTTGACGCCTATGAGACGTCCGAGAACTTGAATAAGACGAGTGCCCCATGCCGTCCACGCCGAATAACCGAATAAAGGCGTTGGCCATAGTGGGCACATTACAAAGAAGAGAGGGACACATGGGTTCACACCCGACAGCTCAGCCAGCTCACGAAAATATTTCCGCTGCTGTACCTACTCCTGCCCAGGAAGTAGACGAACTTGTTGCAAAGGGACAGGTGGCTCTTAAAGAATTTGAGCGCCTTAACCAGGAACAAGTGGACTATATCGTTGGTAAGGCCTCGATTGCTGCGTTACACGAGCACTTGACGCTCGCCCAGATGGCAGTCGACGAGACCCAGCGCGGTCTTGTGGAGGATAAAGCGACGAAAAATATATTCGCTTGCGAGCATGTGACGAATTATATTGCGAAGCTGCGTACCGCCGGGATTATTTCATCTGATGACGTTACGGGCATCGATGAAATCGCTGAACCGGTTGGTGTAATTGCGGGCGTTACCCCGGTAACGAATCCGACCTCAACCACCATTTTTAAGGCTCTGCTCACTCTTAAGACGCGCAATCCGATTATCTTCGGATTCCATCCGAGTGCCCAGAAGTGCTCAGCTGCGGCGGCACGTATCGTGCGTGACGCCGCGGTGAAGGCAGGTGCGCCGGAGAATTGCATTCAGTGGATCGAGCATCCGGCCATTGAAGCAACGAACCTCCTCATGAAGCATCCCGGTGTAGCAACAATTCTTGCGACGGGTGGGCCCGGAATGGTGAAGGCCGCCTACACCTCAGGAAAGCCTGCCCTGGGAGTTGGCGCTGGAAACGCGCCGGCCTATATTGACGTGAATGTTAATATCAAGAGCTGTGTCAACGATTTGATTACGTCCAAACGGTTCGATTACGGCATGATCTGCGCGACGGAACAGGCGATTATTGCGCGTGAAGAAATCTACGACCGCCTTGTTGCTGAGATGAAGCGCCGCAAGGCCTACTTCGTGAACGCGGAGGAAAAGAAGAAGCTGGAACGCTACGTGTTCGGAGTGGAGGCCTATGCCGATGAGGGGGCTCCGGCGCCAAAGCTGAGGTCGAATGTGCCCGGGAAGTCGCCCCAGTTCTTGGCACACGCAGCGGGGTTTGAGGTTCCGGAGGACACGACGGTCCTCGTGGCGGAGTGCAAGGAGGTGGGGAACCAGGAGCCGCTCACAAAGGAGAAGCTTGCACCAATTTATGCTCTTCTTACCTGCAAAGACCAGGAGTCCGGTTTCCAAATGTGTGAGCAGATGCTTCTTGAGGGGGCTGGCCACACCGCTGTTATTCATACCTATTCGCATGAGCTTGCACGCGAATACGGGCTACGAATGCATGCCGGACGCATTATCTGGAATCAGCCGTCATCGCTGGGCGGTATTGGCGATATTTACAATGCAATTGCTCCATCTCTCACTCTTGGCTGCGGTTCTTATGGGCGTAATTCGGTTTCGGGCAATGTACAGGTAGGAAATCTGGTGAACATCAAGCGGGTGGCACGGAGAAACAACAATATGCAGTGGTTCAAGATTCCACCAAAGACGTACTTCGAACCGAACGCGATTAAGTACCTTCGCTCGACGGTCGGTATTGAACGAGTTGTGATCGTATGCGACAAGACGATGGAGAAGCTGGGCATAGTTGACAAAATTATTGATCAGCTGCGAGCTCGTCCTAACCGCGTGACCATTCGAGTCATTGACTATGTGGAGCCGGAACCATCCGTGGAAACGGTGGAACGCGGCGCGAAAATGATGCGCGAAGAATTCCAGCCGGACACGATTATCGCCGTGGGCGGTGGAAGTCCAATGGACGCGGCCAAGATTATGTGGTTGCTCTATGAACGCCCGGGCATCGCTTTTTCCGATATTCGGGAAAAGTTCTTCGATATTCGTAAGCGCGCGTTCAAGATTGCTGCGCTCGGTGAGAAAGCCCAGCTCATTTGCGTTCCGACGACGTCGGGCACCGGCTCTGAGGTGACGCCTTTCGCGGTCATTACCGACCACAAGACGGGGTACAAGTATCCGATTACGGACTACGCGATTACCCCATCGGTGGCGATCGTTGACCCGGTTCTCGCGGCAACCCAGCCGCGGATGCTCGCGTGCGACTCCGGGTTTGATGCGCTTACCCACGCATTTGAGGCGTATGTGTCCACTTATGCCAACGATTTCACTGATGCGATGGCTCTTCATGCCGCGAAACTCGTGTGGGAGAACCTTGACCCATCGGTTAATCTGCCCGAGGGTGCTGAATGCACCAAGGCGAAAGAGCATATGCATAACGCGTCAACCATGGCGGGGATGGCGTTCGGTTCGGCGTTCCTTGGCATGTGCCACGGAATGGCGCACACTATCGGTGCCCTGTGCGGATTGGTCCACGGCCATACGAACGCCATTCTGCTGCCCTACATCATTCGCTACAACGGCCAGGTGCCATCCGAATCAACGTGCTGGCCGAAATACTCCCAGTATGTGGCCCCCGAGCGTTACCAGAATCTGGCGAAGCTCTTCGGCCTCAAGGCCGCAACTCCTGAGGAGGGTGTGGAGTCACTGGCGCGGGCGGTAGAAAACTACCGTGATCATCGGCTGGGCATGGACGCGTCCTTCCGGGATGCCGGCGTAGATGAAGATTTCTTCTGGAGCAACCTCGATAAAATCGGTCATCACGCCTACGAGGACCAGTGCACGCCCGCAAATCCGCGAGTTCCCGAAATCGAAGATATGAAGGACATTGCGATTGCGGCCTACTACGGTGTGTCGCAGGAGGAAGGTAAAGCGATGCGCGCGAAGCGCCGGGCCACGGCCGGCGTGGGTGCGAAATCCGCTAAGTAAGAGTCCGCTGCAGTAAACAGTTGTGGGGCGGCCCTCGGGCCGCCCCACAACTACCTGCTACAAACCACTACGCGATCGGCTGTGTTTCCCGGCGGGGCGGCTGTGTTTCTGCGGAGGGATCAAGCCTGACCGCCCCGAGCGGGAATGCAGTCGCCCCGCCGCGATGCCGATCCGAGCTCCTAGTCCACCGGCATGGGTGCCAGGTGCCAGATCTCGTTCGCGTAGTCCCGGATGGTGCGATCCGAGGAGAAACGCCCTGAGCGGCAGATATTGATCCATGCCTTCCGCGCCCATTCTTCGACGTCGCGGTAATCCTCGGCCATTCGATCCCTGGCCTCTCGGTAGGACGCGAAATCGCCCAGTACGTAGTACACGTCCGGTTCTTCCCACGAGGACCCGTTGAGCAAGGAGTCCACCAGATCATGGAAGTCGCCTGTACCGGCGTCGTCCAAAGTACCGTTCGTGAGCGCGTCTACTACGCGCTGCAACCCAGGAGTCTGGGCTACGACGTCGCGCGGATGATAGTTGCGCTTGAGCTCCGGGAGTTCCTCCTCCAGTGCGCCGAACACGTAGGCGTTTTCGCGGCCCACAGCGTCCACGATCTCCACGTTGGCGCCGTCCATGGTGCCGAGCGTGAGGGCGCCGTTCATCATGAATTTCATGTTCGAGGTGCCCGAGGCTTCCTTGCCGGCCGTGGAAATCTGTTCGGAGATGTCGGCGGCCGGAATAATGTGCTCCGCGGGCGAGACGTTGTAGTTTTCCACAAACAGGACCTGGATTTTGCTCCGGGTGTCCGGGTCATTGTTCACCAGGCGGCCCACCTCGTTGATGAGCTTGATAATGGCTTTGGCGCGCTTGTATCCGGGGGCGGCCTTCGCGCCGAAGATGAACAGGCGTGGCACCACATCCAGGCTTGGGTTGTCCTTGAGGCGGAAGTAGAGATCCAAAATGTAGAAAGCGTTGAGGAGCTGGCGCTTGTACTCGTGGAGACGCTTAATCTGAACGTCGTAGATGGCGTCCACCGGTACGTCCACGCCGTCGCGCGCCTTGATCCAGGTGGCGAAATCCTCCTTGTTGGCGCGCTTGATCTCCGTGAGGCGGCGCAGCACGTCCGGGGTAGCGTGGTCCTCGATGCCGGCCAGGAGGTCCAGGTTCTTGACCCAGGCGTCGCTTCCCAGTACGTCCGTGAGCAGGCCGGCCAGGCGCCGGTTGCAATTATTGAGCCAGCGCCGCGGAGTCACGCCGTTCGTTTTGTTATTGAACTTTTCCGGCCACACGTCATGCCAGTCATGGAGGGTGTCCCGCTTGAGGATCTCCGTGTGAATGGCGGCCACACCGTTGATGGAGAATGCTGCATAGCAGGCGATCCAGGCCATGTGGACGCGGCCGTCATGAACGGGCGCCATGTAATCGATCTTCCCCTGGTCGAAGCCGCGCCCCGCCAGGTCAATGCGGAAGCGGCGGTCAATTTCCGCCACGATGTCCCAGATGCGCGGGAAGAGCTGCTGGAAAATGGACTGCTCCCAGGTTTCCAGTGCCTCGGCCAGCACCGTGTGGTTAGTGTAGGCGAAAGTGTGGGTGACGATCTCCCAGGCCTCGTCCCAGCCGAAGCCGTGCTCATCCATGAGGATGCGCATGAGTTCGGGGATGGCCAGTACCGGGTGGGTGTCATTGAGCTGGATGGCGTTGAAGTTCGCAAATGTGGCGAGGTCGCCGTGCTCGGCCAGGTGGGTGGCTACCAGGTGCTGCAGGGAGGCGGACACGAAGAAGTACTGCTGGCGCACGCGCAGCACCTTGCCATCATAGGTGGTGTCATTGGGGTAGAGCACGCGGCAGATATCGCCCACCCGCTCCCGTTCAATAATGGCGTCCGTGAAGCGCTGCGAATTGAAGGCGTCATAGTCAAATTCTTCGAGCGGTTCCGCCTTCCACAGGCGGAGCGTGTTCACGTTGTGTGTGCCGTAACCGGTGATGGGCATGTCATAGGGGATGGCGCGCACGGTCATGTCTGTGAAGTGCACAAGCTGCTGTTCGGATGCGCGCCGGATCACGAAGGGGTTGCCGTTTTCCATCCAGGGGTCCGGCTCCTCATGCTGGAAGCCGTCCCGGAAGGACTGCTTGAACAGACCATAGCGATAGAGGATGCCATAGCCGGTGACGGGCAGGTCCATGGCTGCGGTGGAATCGAGGAAGCATGCGGCCAGGCGGCCCAGTCCGCCGTTGCCCAGCGCCGCGTCCGGCTCCTGCTCCAGCACCTCCGTGAGGTCGAGGCCGTAGGCGGCCAGTGCGTCCCGAGCCTCATTCACCAGTCCCAGGTTCACCAGGTTGTTGAGGAGCGCCCGGCCCATGAGGAATTCCGCCGAGAAGTAGGAACCTCGCCGCGTGGCGTTGTAGCGCTCGCGGGTATGCTCCCAGTTCGTACCGAGCTTGCTCATGACCAATTGCGAGAGGCCCCACCAGTAATCGTTGGGGGAGGAACCGGCCGCCGAGGCGCCGGAATTCGCCTGCGTAAATGCGCCGAGCGGCTGATCGATTGTGGACATGTGTCTCCTTGCTGGTAAGGACGCGCGGGCTGCGCGGGGGAACGTGCCCGAATGCCATGCTGTGACGCCGGGCACGCGTGTGGCACCAGCCTAATGGTTTCGGCGGGTGAGGGGTTGCGTGAGCGGATCTGAGTTGTCGTACGACGCCGGGGTGGGCTGGTGGGAAGGCCGGCCTGGTGGCGGTTTGGTTTGCTACGACGTCGAAGCGGGCGTGGGAGTAGCCGGGATCTCACTCTGTGCGGCGTGGGAGTAGCCGCCGTGATCCGGCTCTGGGGCGCCTGGGCCAGTGCTCACGGGGGAGACGTGCCAGGCGGTGGTGCTGCCGTTTCCGTACGACGGCGGTGGGGCGGCTGAAAAGTCTGAGGTAGTTAGCGTTTGGAGGGGAACATGGAAAAGTGGCGCACCGTTGGTGAGCATTTGAGGAGAATACGGACGACTGCGTCACCGATTAACTGGATCTACGGCGCTGTACCGGCTGGTAAGTAGCGGATCTGTACGATTTTCCCTGGTCAGCGTTGTACAAATGCGATGGATTTAGGAACCGAGTATCACGTAGGTTGCAATCACCGGCTGGCTATTGTCGCTCGAGATGAGGCGGAAAACATGGGGTAAAAGTAGATCGATTGTTCTCGTAAGGAGACGGCTCTCACAAGGTAACTGCTAAAGAATAACGTGTGGGGTAGGACTTGGGCCGCATTCGTTATGCGGTGAATTGCTAATGCCCGTGCTACGTCTCCTAGAGTTGTATTTGCTGCGAGAGAATCGACTTCGTTCTATACCACTGAAAAGGTGTGAAAGTGTGGACGTTCAGCCCATGAACCTTTTTGAGGCTTGCGTCATAGTTAAAGACGACTCTGATGGAGGAGTCCTTCCTGATTTTAAGGGTTAGGAAGAAAGATTGACATTTGTGGTCAATATATGAAAGGGCTGGCTTTCGCCGGGCGTATAACAATGATCGATGGAAAAATTGCCTATAGCGACGCCTTGCTTGAGGCGGGCAAGGCGCTTCCTACGAAGCATCAAGTTGAAAAGCTGAGTGAGACTGACTTAACTGACGTGGCAGTCGTCGTGCTTGACGATGCTGACGTTGAAGCGGGATGGTTTAAGCGAGTTACTGATAAGGGATGGAAGATTCCCGTGTTCCTTATGACAGCGGGGGGGACTCTGGAGAAGCTTCCTGGGCTGACGGGAGTACTTACATATGATCCGCTTCAGGAAGAATTCTTTACTCGTCAGTTAGATACCGCGGCATCAAAGTACGACAATGAAGTCTTGCCGCCGTTCTTCGGGGCATTAACCAAATACTACGATCGGGGCTATTCTCAGTTCGATTGTCCGGGTCATCAAGGCGGGCAATTCTATCGCCGTCATCCTGCGGGTCGTCGTTTCTATGACTTCTATGGGCCACAATTGTTCCGTACGGATCTGTGCAACGCCGATGTCTCGATGGGCGATTTACTGATTCACGAGGGTGCACCTAAGCAGGCGACCGAAAATGCCGCGAAGATTTTTAACGCCGATAACACCTGGTTCATTTTAAATGGCACGTCGTCGTCAAATAAGGTTGCGATGACTGCTCTCATTTCTCCTGGTGATCTGGTTCTGTTTGACCGCAACAATCACAAGTCTGCCGAACATGGCGCGTTGATGATTGCTGGCGGCATTCCGGTCTACCTAGAAACGGCGCGTAACGCTTTTGGTCTCATTGGTGGTATTGATGCACACTGCTTTGATGAGAAATACCTCCGTGAGCGTGCAGAGAAAGCTAAGAAGGGCGCAGGAAAGGAAAAGCGTCCCTTCCGTGCTGCTATCATTCAAGCGGGTACATATGACGGTACGATTTACAACGCGCGGCAGGTAGTCGAAAAGATCGGGAAACTCTGCGATTACATAATCTTCGATTCGGCGTGGGTTGGTTATGAGCAGTGGATTCCGATTATGGCGGATTCCTCCCCGATGAAGCTCGAGCTTGGCCCGGAAGATCCGGGTATTGTTGTGACCCAGTCGGTCCATAAGCAGCAGGCAGGGTTCTCTCAAGCATCGCAGATTCATAAGAAGGATAGCCATATCAAGGGGCAGGATAGGTACTGCAACTTTGACCAGTTTAATAACGCATACATGATGCAGGCATCGACCAGCCCGTTCTATCCTTTGTTTGCGGCACTAGATGTCAATGCGCAGATGCATGCTAATGGCAACGGCGAGAAGATGTGGGCCGAAGCGATGCGTGTCGTAATTGAAGCGCGCAAGCTAATCTTGCGGAATTGCCACCTTGTTCGGCCATTTGTTCCGCCGGAAGTTAATGGTGTGCGTTGGGAGGATGCTTCGACCGAAGAGATTATGTCCAATCGTGACTTCTTCGAGTTTAAGCCAGGTGAGAGTTGGCACGGATTTGACGCTTATGTGGACGGTCAATACTTTGTTGATCCGATGAAGCTTATGCTTACGACGCCCGGTTTAGTTAATATCCCTGGATCGTTTAAGTATGAAGAGTTTGGTATCCCGGCCACAATTTTGGCAAATTATCTCCGTACGCAGAATATTATTCCGGAAAAGAATGACCTGAATTCAATTCTGTTCTTGATGACGCCGGCAGAGTCAATGCCGAAGATGGAAAATCTTGTGGCGGCCCTAGTGCGATTTGAAGAACTAGTCGATAACGATGCGTCTCTTGAGGAGGTGCTGCCCGAGATCTATGCTGCCCATGAGGAACGCTACCATGGATACAGTATCAGGCAGCTTTGCCAGGAAATGCATGATTTCTACAAGAGCCGTCAAGTAGCCCAGCTACAAAAGGATATGTTCCGTGAAAAGTACTTCCCTGAAGCTGTTCTAACGCCTGCGGAAGGAAACATTGAGTTTACTCGCGGTCATGTCGATTTCATCCCAATCGCTGAAGCTGAGGGACGAATTGCTGCTGAGGGTGCCCTGCCGTATCCTCCGGGGATCGTATGTGTACTTCCAGGTG
Organism: Neoactinobaculum massilliense; assembly: GCF_900604955.1. Classification (GTDB taxonomy): domain Bacteria; phylum Actinomycetota; class Actinomycetes; order Actinomycetales; family Actinomycetaceae; genus Neoactinobaculum; species Neoactinobaculum massilliense. Next base: position 209,630 of record NZ_UWPE01000002.1, on the reverse strand, counting down.
AACGCTGGCAGAATCCAGCTCTGAAATACTTCCTTGCCTTGGAAGAAGGCATTAACCTGCTGCCAGGTTTCGCCCCGGAGCTTCAAGGAGTTCATCTTCGTACTGAGAGCGATGGGTCACAGCGGGCCTATGGCTACGTTATTCGAGAGAAGTAATTAAGTCGGGCGATTTATGCCTGGTGACGTCCGACATGGAGGATCTTGAATGGACGCAGTTTCAGAGCCGCAACCGGCAAAGAAGAAGATGACCGTCGTTCAATTGACGGTAGTAACAATGATTAACATGATGGGATCAGGGATCATCATGCTACCTACGCAGTTGGCGAAGGTAGGCACGATCTCTATTCTCTCGTGGGTGGTCACGGCGGGCGGTGCCACTTTGCTTGCATATGCCTTCGCCCGGCTTGGAAGGTACTCAAAAAAAGAAGGGGGGATGGGAGGTTACTCAGAGTACGCGTTCGGAAAGAGTGGTAATTTCCTTGCCAATTTTGCATACTTTGTATCTCTAATCATTGCAAATATTGCAATTGCAGTATCGGCTGTTGGGTATGCTCTGTCGCTTGCTGATGTAGATACCGGAAAGATTGCAAATGGTCCGCTGATCGTTGGTGTTCTAGCAATTGCTACATTGTGGCTCGCCACGGTGCTCAACTTTGGAGGAGCGCGGATTACTGGGCGGCTATCGACGGTGACGATTTGGGGTGTGATTATTCCTGTAGTTGGAATATCAATTATTGGGTGGTTCTGGTTTGACCCTCAAATGTGGGCGCATGCTTGGAATCCTCATCACCTCGATTCTTTCACTGCTATTAGCTCGTCAATTTCCATGACATTGTGGGCATTCTTGGGAATCGAATCTGCTTCAGCAAATTCGGATTCCGTTGAGAATCCGGAGCGCAATGTCCCGATTGCTGTGATGGGTGGTTGTATCGGTGCAGCAGTGCTTTACGTTTTAAGTACGAATGTTATGTTCGGAATTACTGGGTATCAGGAACTCGCCAATTCGAATGGTCCGTTCGGGTTGGTATTCAGTGAAATGCTGAATCCGGTGGCAGGTAAATTTGTTCTGGTACTTATGGTAATTTCCTGTTTTGGTTCGTTACTTGCTTGGCAGTTCACTATTGCCCAGGTTGCCCGATCGCTTGCAAGAGCGAAGATGATGCCACATCTGTTTACAAAGGAGACAAAGGCGGGCGCTCCTATTGCTGGAATGGTGACAATCACGGTTATCCAGTCCTTACTATCGCTTATGACAATTAGCCCGACACTGTCGAAGCAATTTGAAGTGCTGGTTAATCTTGCGGTGATTACAAACGTCGTGCCTTATATTCTTTGTATGGCGTCGGTAATGATTGTACAAAGGCGGGCGCATGTTCCCGCTCACGAGGCTCGGGTTGTGAATATTATTGCGACCGTTGCCGGTATTTACAGCCTTTATGCGATGTATACCGCTGGAGAGTCTGCAATGATGGGCGGCGCCTTGGTTACATTCTTCGGCTGGTTAGTATTTGGCTGGATTGCGCCTCGTTTGGAGAAACAAAGGGAGGTGGGTAAGGCGGCCGTGCCCGAAGTGACTTCTTAGCTGAAACATATGCTTAAGTGCGGGGTATCACCATTCTTGTGGGTGGTACCCCGTGCATCTTATAAATCTGTCTCAATGAGGAGAAGATCATGTATTTTGCGTTTACTATTGCGGGTTCTGAGGCGACGGGTGGTGCGGGCTATCAGGTGGACTTGAAGACGTTCCAGCAGTTGGGCGTTTATGGTTCAGGCGCACTCACCTGCATTGTGAGCATGGACCCGGATAACAACTGGAATCACCGGTTCGTGCCCGTCCCGCCCACCGTGATCCACGATCAAATCCAGGCCGCACTCCGTTCCCAAACAATCCGCACCACGAAGGTGGGGATGCTGGGCCACCCGGACACCATCCGCGTGGTAGCCGACGCCCTGAAATCCCAGGAATGGGACAACGTGGTCCTCGACCCCGTCCTCATCTGCAAAGGACAGGAGCCCGGCCAGGCATTGGACACGGATAACGCGCTCCGCACCCAGGTCCTGCCACTCGCCACGGTCACCACTCCCAACCTGTTTGAAGCCCAGACGCTTTCCGGCATGGACAGCATCACTACCGTGGAGGAGCTGGTCGAGGCGGCGAAGCGGATTGCCGCCCAGGGCCCCCGCTATGTGGTAGCCAAGGGCGGGGTGGACCTGCCCGGTGAGGACGCTGTCGACGTGCTCTGGGATGGCCAGGCCGCCACTATTTACCGTGCGAAGAAGGTTGGGCGGGAGAAGGTGAGTGGGGCCGGGTGCACGCTGGCCGCTGCTATCACCGCGGAACTCGCCAAGGGCAAAAACATCCACCAGGCCGTGAAGATCGCCAAGGACATGGTCACCATCGGCATCCTCCACCGCGTCTCCGCCCACACCCCCTTCGACACCATCTACCAAGGCGCCTACACCGAAGGCACCCCCGCCCCCACCACCACCGAAACACTGAGCTAGCGCTTTTGGGTGAATTTGTACGACGCCGCCCGGGTCACGCTGCCCCACGGTACGACGTCGCACAAGTTGCGTAGTAGAACGCCGCCCGGGTCATAGAGCACCGTCCGAGCGAGTGGTGCGGCCAGATCACCAGCGTCCGCTCCCTTGGCACTGGCCGAGCGCGCGGTACGGACAGTGCGGCAGGTTTTTGGCGGAAGGACACGGTTCCGCCGGAGTCACCGTCCTGACTGGTGTTTTCGGCATCGGCCGCACTGTCTGCAACAGGCCGTGTTCCGCATTCGCCACGAGCAGCGCGGGGCGGTGCCCCAGGTGAGTGCGTTGATACCACCGCGGCCCGCACGCCGCCCGCCGCGCTGCCATTCACTACGAACCGCGTTCCATATTCGCCGCCCGCCGCACCGCTATTGGGCGCCGGCTGGGCGAATGGTAGGCGGCAAGGAGTCGGCGGTTTGACGCAGGCCTTGCCCAGGCGGTACGGCAAGGCGCGGGCGATTCGGCTGGGCCTTGCCCGGGCAACGCGCACTGCCCACGTACCACCTGGACCGCACGGTAGCCCAGACAATACGCGGCGTACAGGCTACCAACCGGGCGTGGCGTTCGACGTCGTCGAGGCTGGCAGAAACCTGTAACGGGCACGATGGCGGGCCACCCCAATATTCGGTATAGATAGGGTGGTATCGCGCCAGGCGCGAGCGGGCAAGCCCCGCATAGTTTGGGAGGTCCTATTGTCCGTTCTTGAGGCTGCAACAGAATTTGTGCACGAGCATATGTCTCACACGGACGTGCCGCGTGCGAAGCGCATCTACCGTTACCGGCATTGCCTCCGCGTGGCAGCAATCGGACGCAATGTGGCGCTCTCCGAGGGGCTGGACGCGGATCGGCTGGAACTGGCCTGCCTGCTACATGACATAGGCAAATTTGATTCCACCTGGCACGTGGATCACGGGCGGGCGGGCGCAAAGATTGTGCGCCCCTTCCTCAAGAAGCAGGGGCTGGATACGGAGGCGATCGAAGAGATCTGCCAGGGTATCGCCATGCACACGGACGGGCGCTGGAACTACCCGCCCGAATCTCCGGATTACCGCGGCATTGAGGACTACGCGCACGAGCCCAGCATGCTGGCCCGCTCCGTAGGCGACTGCGACAATATTGACCGTTTCTCCGCCTACCGCATCCACGACACGCTCGTCTACCGCCGTTTTGACCGGATGACACTCCAGCACCAGCTGGATTTCTGCGTCTCCTACCGGCAGCGGCTCAAGCGCGAAGGCCATTACGAATGCGCCACCCGCTCAGCCCAGCGCCTCTGGGTGGAAGCACTCGAGCGCCAGGAAGCCTACTTTGCTCAGTTGGAGCGGGAGATGCGCGCCGGACTGCCCTATGAGCAGCGCCGCACGCATCATCGTCACCGGAAGTAACGCCGGTCCCCCGCCGCGGCGCGCGGTGCTGTGCGAGGTCTGGTGTAGCTTCACGCGGCCCTGTACGGGGTCCACTGCAGCTTCATGCCGGGCCGGGTGGCATGCGGGGCCGGGCCGGGTGGCGTGCGGGGCCGGGCCGGGTGGCGTGCGGGATGTCGGGCCGGGTGGTGTGCACGCGGGCCGCGGCTTCGCGGGTAGCCGGAGCGAACGATGTCGTACCACTCGCGCCGCACGCACCTCACCCCCACAAATCCCTACTCAGCCAGTGACGCGAAACGGGCGTAGTGCCCCTGGAAGGCGAGCTCCACGGTGCCGGTGGGACCGGAACGCTGCTTGCCGATGATGACCTCCGCCAGGCCGGCTTTTTCCGAATCGTCGTTGTACATATCCTCGCGGTGGATGAGCAGCACCACGTCCGCGTCCTGCTCCAGGGAGCCGGATTCGCGCAGGTCCGCCACCTGGGGACGCTTGTCGTTGCGCTTCTCCGAATCACGGTTGAGCTGGGCCACGGCGATGATCGGGATCTCCAGCTCCTTAGCCAGAAGCTTGATGGAACGGGAGAACTCGGACACCTCCTGCTGGCGCGACTCCACCTGTTTGCCACCCGAGGAAAGCAGCTGCAGGTAGTCGATGATGACCATCTGAATGTCGCTCTGCTGCTTGAGACGGCGCGCCTTGGCACGAATCTCCGCCAGCGTGAGGTTCGGGGAATCATCCACCAGCAGCGGCGCATCGGCCACCTTGTCCATGGTGGTGGCCACCCGCTCCCAGTCCTCGGCGGTCATTTCACCCTTGATCATGCGGTCCTGGAATACGCCCGATTCCGCCGCGAGTAGACGCAGCACCAGCTCCATGCGGTTCATTTCCAGGGAGAAGTAGGCCACAGGCTTGTGGTCATGGAGAGCCGCCTGGCGCGCGAAGTCCATGGCCAGGGTGGATTTTCCGACGCCGGGGCGCGCCGCCACAATAATCATCTGGCCGGGGCGAAGCCCGTTGAGCCGTTGGTCCAGATCGGGAAAGCCGGTGGAGAGACCCTGCAGACCGTTATCCCGTTTCTCATTGGCTACCAGCTGGTCATAGAGATCCGGGAAGATATCCGAGATCATAGCCGCCTGGCTTTCCTCCTCATTCTCAGAGATGGCGAACACTTCGGATTGCGCCATATTAATGAGGCCGTCCACGTCCGCCCCGTCCGTGGTGTAGCCGAGTTGGGCAATACGCGTACCCACCTCCACCAGCGAGCGAAGTTTGGACTGCTCACGCACAATCTGCGCGTAGTAGGCGGCGTTGGCCGCCGTGGGGACGGAGGCCACCAGCGTGTGGAGGTAAGGGAGCCCACCTACGCGTTCCAGGTCACCATTTTTCTGGAGTTCGGCACTCACCGTGACGGCATCCGCCGGTTCCCCCGCGCTGAACAGTTTGAGGATTGCCTGGTAGATCGTGGCGTTGGCAGCGCGGTAGAAATCGTCCGGCTTGAGCAGGCCCACCACGTCCGCAATTGCATCCTTGGCCAGCAGCATGCCGCCCAGCACGGAAATCTCCGCATCAACATTCTGCGGCGGGGTGCGCTCATACTGTGAACCCGTCATTCCGCCGTTGCTCACCACGGTCACAACAATTCTCCCTTCATCGCCAAGTCTTCTCAGTCCTCGCCGCAATGCCTAGATGAGGCATCGTACCCGTGACCTCGACTCCTCGCCGCGAGACTGCCCGCCGACTCCCCGCACGCCCCGAAAGATTCCTCGCCGCGCGGCTACATCCCTTCCCCGCGGGGCTTCCCCTTTAGGCGAGCCGCCCGCAGCGCGAACTAGGCCCCTTCCCCGCGCGGCTAGATCCATGTGGACCTACATCCTCTATGGTCGCAAATCGCAATCCACAGATGTATCGCTCGTCATAGTGAGCTGTGTAAGAACCGGTGGAAATATGCCGGGCAGCCCGTGGAAAAACCGTGCACGAACTGTGGATAACAGCCGCAGTTATCCACAACTCCGCCACCGTCTCTCCACATTCCCGTGCACAACCCTCAAAGTGGCGTCAATTCGTCCCCAACTTTGTCCACACCTGTGCATAACAGGGACCAATTTTGCCTGTCGTTTACCCGCCGTTCATCCACAGCCGGAGGCGATGCGACCCGTCGCTGGGGATAGCAGGTAGCGTGCAGCGCGAAGTAGTGCTACAGGTGAGCACCCGCAGTCAGCACGCCGAATACCGAAACGGGCTGTTACGCGCCCACAGCCAACGCCCATCCACCCAGCAAAACCAACCACACGTCACAGCCCACCCACCGCGGAACCGGGCAACACGCATACGGACGGCGGGAAGGCAACCGGCCAGACACGCACGCCGGGCCATACGCACGCCGGGGCGGGAATGAAACCAGGCAACGCACACAGGCGGCGGAAACGCAACCGGGTAGCACTCGCGCCGCCGGCGTCGGAAAAAGAACCGAAAAGAAACCGGGTAAACAACGGGGCACAGACGGCGTCGACCGCAACACAGAACCCTTCCGCGCACGGTGATAGCCTCCCGGCGTGCTTACCCATGCCCAGAAAACCCAGATTGACCGCCGTATTGCGGAACTGGCATGGCCGGCGCTCGGCGCCCTGCTGGTGGAACCGGCGCTGCTGGCCGTGGATTCCATCATGGTGGGCCAGCTGGGAACGGCACCGCTGGCGGGTCTCTCGCTCGCGTCGACCATTCTCTCCACCGTGGTGGGGCTGTGCATTTTCCTCTCCTACGCCACCACCGCGGCCACCGCGCGGCAGGTGGGTGCCGGCAACGCGAGGCGCGCACTGGAAAATGGGATCGACGGCATGTGGCTAGGGGCCGTGCTCGGCGTGGTGCTGGGCGTGGCGCTGGCGGTGTGCGCGCAGCCGCTCCTGGCCGCGTTTGGCGCCAGTGGAGCCACCCTCGCGCAGGCCACTGCGTACCTACGGATTTCGGCGGTGGGCCTGCCCGGCATGCTCGTGGTCCTGGCGGCCACGGGCACGCTGCGCGGGCTGGCGGACACCCGCACGCCGCTGCGCGCAGCCGTCGCCGGCGCACTGGTGAATGTGCCCGTCAACTACGTCTTTATCTACCCGGTGGGACTGGGGATCGGCGGGGCGGCCATTGGCACGGCCACCGCGCAACTGTTCATGGCGGTGTGGTTGGGGTGGACGGTGCGCAGGCATGCCCTTCACGACGGCGCCTCCCTCGCCCCGCGCGGGCTCGGCGTACTGCGTGCGCTACGTTCCTCCGTGCCGATGCTGGCGCGGTCCGTCATACTGCGCGCGGCGCTGCTGGTGGAGATCGCCGGGGCCACACAGCTCGGGGTGGCAGCGCTGGCCGCCAACCAGGTGACCATGACCGTGTGGAATTTCGCCACCTACGGCATGGATGCGCTCGCCATGGCCGCGCAGATCCTTGTGGGGCAGGCGTCCGGGGCGGGTGATCGGCGCCACCTGCGAGATGTACTGTCCCGGTGCCTGGCCCGCGGCCTCATGGTGGGTGTGGTGCTCGGGGTGGGCGTGGCGGTGCTCGCGCCGTTTATTCCCCACCTCATGAGTAGCGACGCCGGTGTTCTCCATCTCGCCACCGTCGGTACGTGGCTGGCCGCCGCGTGCATGCCGGTGTCCGCGGTTGCATTCATTCTGGACGGCGTCCTCATCGGTGCCGGCGACGCCGTCGCCCTCGCCTGGTTAATGGCCGGCTCACTGGCGGTTTACGTACCTGCCACCTGGTTGGCGGTGTGGATCGCCGGGGCAGGATCCGCGACGGTTGGCGGATTCCTAGCCGTGTGGGCCGGTTATGCCGGAGTGTTCCTGGGCATGCGCGCTCTCACCACCTATCTGCGCGCCCGCGGGGACGCCTGGATTCGTCTCGGGGCGTAAGGCCCGGTACCAGACTGCCGGTCAAGCACTACCACGCCGGCTGGTCGAGCATCACCACGCGGCAGATCACCTAGCGTACGTCTCTCATAGAGCACCGCGACCTGAATGGCCGCCCGGGCCAACCACGCGACCCGCTTGCCTAGATCCGGATCCCGGGCCTATCGGCAATCCTGGATATACAAAAGGGCGGCGGGGAATAACCCCGCCGCCCTTCCGCTACTAGCCCTAGCGCAGAGCCGTAACCGAAATCCGGAGGTTGGCCACGACGTCGTCGGCGAGCTTCACCTTAGCGGTGTAGGCGCCGATGGACTTGATGGTGGAATCCAGATTGATGGTGCGGCGATCCACGGACTTGCCCGTGAGTTCGCTGGCGGCGGCGGCCACGTCGCGCGTGGTGACGGCACCGAACAGGCGGCCGTTCTCCCCGGCCTTGCGGGCAATCTCGATAACGCCTTCCTGCAGCTGATCGCGCAGAGCCTGCGCCTCCTCGAGGGTGGCGATGGCACGGCGGCGACGGGATTCGGCGATGTCGTCGATCTGCTTCTGGGCGCCCTTGGTCCACAGCGTGGCGTAACCCTGCGGAAGCAGGTAGTTGCGGCCGTAACCGTCCTTGACGGTCACAACCTCGCCGGCCTGGCCGAGGCGCTCAACATCATGAGTCAGAATGAGCTTCATTGCGGTGCCTCCTTACCGGTGGTTGGACGTGTAGGGCAGGAGCGCCATTTCACGGGCGTTCTTGATGGCACGAGCGAGCTTGCGCTGCTCCTGAACGGACACGCCGGTCACGCGGCTGGCGCGGATCTTGCCACGGTCCGAGATGAAACGGCGCAGCGTCGCGGTGTCCTTGTAATCGATGTGGCCCACCTTGATGGGCTTGTGAGGCGTGATGTGACGCTTCGGCTTGCGCAGTTGGCGCTTACCCATTGTTGTTCTCCTTTAAGCTTTTATGTCGATATGCAGCGCAGCAGTTATGTGCTGCCGGAATTGTTGAACCCGCAAACGGTCCGGCCATTCGAGCCGAGACCCTCACCGGCCGCCGAGCACTGGCCTACCCACCCGTCCGCTTTTAAACGGCGGACCGTCTCAGCAAGAACCAGCTAAAGCAAAACCGGCTAGAACGAGGGCCGCCTAAAACGGGACTGACAGAATGACCAAATCCAGTTCGAATCCAGTTCGGCTAAAACCCGGGTTTAGAACGGCGGATAGTCGTCGATCGCGGAACCACCCTGCGGCACGGTTTGCCACGGGTCATTGGCGGAGCCGCCCTGAGGAGCGGTGTAGGAGGCGCCGGAGTTGTAGCTCCCGCCCGCGTTACCACCGTTCGCGTAGCCGCCGTTGCCACCAAAGTTGCCGGAACCACCACCGTAGTTCCCGCCGTAGTTTCCGCGTCCACCCTGGCCGCCGTGCCCGCCGCCCGAGGTCTTCGTGACCTGAGCCTTGGCGTAGCGGAGAGAGGGGCCGATTTCATCCACCTGCAGATCAAGGGACTGCCGAGTTTCCCCGTTGTTCGTCTGATAGGAACGTACCGTGAATCGGCCCGTTACCATCACGCGCGTGCCCTTGGTGAGGGATTCCGCAACATTTTCCGCGTAATCCCGCCACACGGAGCAGCGCAGGAACATGGGCTCGCCATCTTCCCAGTCACCCGTCTGCTGGTTCTTCTTCCGAGGCGTGGAGGCCACCGTGAAGCTCGCGACCGGCACGCCCGCGTTTGTGAAACGCAGTTCGGGATCCGCCGTCAGATTGCCGACAACGGTCAGAATCGGTTCACCAGCCATGGTTACCTCCAGCCTTTACTTTTCCTTGCGCAGCAGCTTGGTGCGCAGCACGGACTCGTTGAGGCCGAGCTGACGGTCAAGTTCCTTTGCAGTAGCCGGCGTGGTGCTCATGTCCACCACCACGTAAATGGCTTCGCTCTGCTTCTTGATGGGGTATGCGAGCTTGCGCTGGCCCCAAATATCGACATTCGCTACGGCACCGCCTTCAGCGGGAACAACCTGCAGCATCTTGTCAACTACCTGCTTGATGTTTCGCTGATCCACGTTGGTGGACAGGATCATCATCATCTCGTAGTCACGCATATGTACCCACCTCCTTTGGTCTAAACGGCCACGGGCTCTCCGTGGCAGGAGGGTTATGCGATGCGTCCCGTTTTGCAGACGCAATCATTTAGTTTACGCGGGTTTTTCGCCATTTTTCCAGTGAAGTACGACGCCGCTGCCGATGCCCCGATACGGCGCACGTACCGCGTGGTTGGCGGCAGGCGCCCGACGCCTAGCCTCCCAAGAGGTTCACCTCGCGGGCGCCTTGTAGCTACTGCCCGGGTTGGAAGCCTGTACCCACCACCCGAGTTAGAAGGTGGTTAGTGTCGTTTGCAGGTGTACCAGCCGCCTTCAAAGAACACTAAAGGCCTTCGAATACGGATGGAGGCCACCAAAGCCGGAATTAAAGGCCTCCAAACAGCATCAATGGCCTTCAAACACATGGCAGCACCCGCGCACAGCAGGATCCGCCCAGCCGTGAATCGACCTAAAGGCCTCCAAACCACACTAAAGACCTTTAAACCGCAAGTGGGCGGTGGGTTGACAGGCCCAAGTCGCGTTTGCAGGTGGTTAGTGTCATTTGCAGGTGCACCACCCACCCCCAAAGAACCCTAACGGCCTTCGAATACGGATGGGACCCACCAAAGCCAGAATTAAAGGCCTCCAAACAGCATTAAAGGCCTTTAAACCGCAAGTGGACAATGGACGGGCCAGAATTGAAGACCTTCAAACCGCACTAAAGGCCTTTAAACACCGGCAAGTGGACCGCCAACCCGGCGTATCCGACTACTTCTCTTCCTCACCCAGGGCAGGCACCAGTTCTAGATGCTCCCTGCGGAACCTGTAGGCGACGTCGGCAACAGCATTGATGTCGTCCTGATTGTGACTGGTCAGAACAAGCGTGCGCCCACTATCAACAAGCCGGCGAAAGAGCGAGCGGAACTCCGCTACGGTATCCACGTCGAGGGCGTTAAACGGCTCGTCGAGTAGCAGGATTGGTTGATCCTCCATAATGGCCTGCGCGATACCCAGCCGCTGCTTCATTCCCAGCGAGTAATAGCGCGTCTTCTGGGGCAGATCGGGATCCAGCCCTACCAGTTCGAGGGTCGCGCGCACCTTCCGCTCATCAATTTTGTTCCGAATGCGCGCCAGGCTCATCAAATTATCCAGCCCCGATAATAACGGAATATATCCCGGCCGATCGATCAACACTCCGAAGCCCTCAGAAAACGTGCGTCCCTTACTCAGGTACCGCGGGTCAATCGTGACCGTACCGGCGTCGGGCGCAACAAAGCCGCACATAATCTTCAACAGTACCGACTTACCGGATCCGTTCTCCCCCTGCAGGGCGACGGCGGTCCCTTCCTCTACGTCCAGGTTCACGTCGGTAAACACCGGGCGCCCATGGAAGGACTTCTCCACGCCGCGTAGCGAAATGATGCTCATAGTTACTCCAGTTCTCCGCGGGTGCGGTTAATGATGAAACATGTAATTCCAGCAATGGCCAGAAGCCACACCAGTACTGCCACCAGGGGCAGCGCACTCATACTAAGAACCTGGGAATCCTCATCCATGATTCGCAAGGCGGAGGACTGGCCGGCCGGCATGAAGTAGGAGGCCTGTCCAAGAGGTACCGCCAGGAGCAGATAACCGAGAAGCGCGTATCCCCCACCTGCACTACGCCGCATCGCAACAACGGTGGCCACGATACCCACCACTAGCACCTCGATCTGTATCGCGAGCACAGCGCACCAAAGCGCCGCGAGGCCAAGAACAAATGCTGTGATTCCACCGGACTTTAGCCACGTCAATATCGCAGCCGTCGCGCCGAGAGAAATCGAATACATGAGTATCGCCGGTACTGTGCGGCGCAACTCGCCGAGGAGCCAATACGCCGGCTTCCCTACACGGATCATCTCCTGATACCGGCGCGTCTCCAGCGACTCGGTGAGGTTTTTCGCGACAACTAGAGCGGGAACAACTACCAGTAGTGCACCGATGCCGTACGGAAGTACCGAGAACAACTCGTAGCCGGACCCAGCTAGTAATTCCCCTATCGTCTCGCCGGGGCTAGTTTGTGGCTGCAAGAACGCGGATATCGCCAGCAGCGCCACGCCGCCAATCCCCGACATCAAGAGAGGAGACAATTCTCTTCTTGGTTTCCGGGACTGCTCCTGGAATCGTTCTTCGAGCATGGTCACGCAGACGCTGATGAGCGCAATAGTAGCGACAAAGATAACCGGGCCACTGAAAATTCCAAGCGGAAATATGCCGGCCAATGCGCACGGCAACGCGTAGGCGAGGGGGCTAAGGATCGAAATGACAGCTGACTCGGTTCCAAACGTGGCGAATGTCCACGCCAGAACCAGCAAAACAGCCAGCGCCACCCACGCCTCCGACTCGGTCCAGGCAGTTGCGAGGGCAACAAGGATCGTCAATCCACCCAGTACAAGCACAATGGCGATAAGGGTCCATAGCATTTCAAGAAACGGCGACGGAAAATGCGCTGCCAGCCACGGTGCGGTTCCACGAATCTCGTCAGAATACGCGGCATCCGGCCATTCCCACTGGAAGGGCAACCCGATCCCAACGCCCAACGTTGCCACCGCCAAGAGCGCCACGAGCGGGAGACTCCACCCGAGGGAATTGATGCCCTGAGCCAGCGCCCACCTGGTCCGGGTGGGGTATCGAATCATCTGTTCGGTGCTGCGTGCGCGCCGTAGCTGACTAAGAACACACCACGCTGCTAACGGAAAGACCACGTATGCCACGACGTAGCCGTAGTGGAGATACGTCAGCGCATGCTCCCAGTACGAATGCAGTACCGCACCACCGGAATGCGGAACAAAGCGCTGATACCCGGTCTCTATGAGGAGGAGCAGTACATAAATACCAAGCACCCACATCGACGGGCGATAGGGAGCGAGGCGCTTCATGAGCGCACCAGCCCCGGCGTGGAGTAATTGGACTTCCGGATTTGCCAAAGGCCCAGGCAGCCCAGCAGCATGATGAAGAACCAGCCCGGCAACTCCATCCACATCGGCTGCTGGGTAATGTTTGTGCGAAGCGGCGGTAACTGAAACTCCTCGAGACCGAGTATTTGCACGATGAGGTTCACAACGAACAAAACGAGGAAAGGCGCCGCAATTGCGATGAGCTTGTTGCTGATGATGGCTGCCGCAACCACCGCAAGAATTGCTTCGCTCGCCGCTACGATCCCCACCCATAGGGCAAACACCACTATGTAAGCTAGCGCCGACTTTTCCCATAGCTGCCCGAATTGGTAGCGAGAGAGATCCGGCGGATCGAGAAGTCCCTGCGGATTCACCGGCTTGAATGTCACTTTGGCGAGTACAAATGCCAGCACTACCAGCAGCGCCATCGTCGCGCCCGCCACAAGGCCAACCGCAAAAACCTTCGCACGCAGGTAATGCCAACTACCTATACGCGTTCGGGTCGGAAGAAAATAGGTGTTTGACCACTCATCAAGCAATGGCATTTGCACAAGAAGCGTGACAAAGAGCGGAAAGAATAGTCCGACGAAGCCACTCCCGTCGTAGTAGTACTGCTGCCACTGATCGTAGGCAACAGAACTCTGCCCAAAGAAGGCCATGCCGGGCCACAAAATAATCAGAGCTAAACAGGTGAGCCAGTAGGAGGGATACGAGACAGTGGTGCGTACGGTCGCATGAATCAGGCGAATATCGATTTTCATCCGGAGACCTCCACCGCGTCAAATAGACAAAAGAGCCGGCCGTCGTTAGTTATGGGTCCAGCCATACTGACCAATCCGGCCACACTAAAGGAACTCTAATATGGGCGCCGCACGCGCAAATCGCATTCCGTTTTCACGCCTGCGGCACCTATTCTTAATACGCTCTCCACGTCCCACTTGCCTGGACAGAAACCGTGGTCTGTGGGCGATTCTTCAACTGTAAACGCACCTTCTCTCCGGCAGTATGCGAATTCAGTAATTCATGCTTTGTACCATCGCTGACCGTATATCCAGTCCATGTTCCAACCCTTTTGGAAGAGTTGGTCCGAGCGGAGAGTACATAGCTCCCGCCAACATTAGAAGACTTGAGCGTCCCTGTCGCTCCTCCAACAGCTTTCGTCTGATAATCAGAATAGCCGTAGGGCCTGACACCAAATCCAACAGTGGTGCTATATGAAGAATAGGTTGTATTAGCAATGGCGGGCGCTGATACAGCAATTAGAGCGCCTGCTGCGGCGAAAAGTGCAAGAAAACGGCGAGCCTTGCGTGGCATAGTGCTACCACCCTTCTAACTCTTTACATCACACTATTAATATCTTCGCACCTTTACGAATGTGTATTTATTATACATATATATTTCCGCGATGGTCAAGAAGTTTCGACGCCGCACGGGTTGGAAGCTTGCGCCCACCACCCGAGTTAGAAGGCCTTTAGTGTTCTTTGCAGGTGCACCAGCCACCTGCAAAGAACACTAAAGGCCTGTGAATGCGAATGAGGCTCACCAAAGCCAGAATTAAAGGCTTCCAAACAACATTAAAGGCCTTTAAGGCGGAAACGAGACCCAACAGATCAAACGCCCGTATCCACACCGCAAGCATCCGCACCCACACCTCCGGCGCCCACACTCCAGGCCACCCCACACCTCCCCGCCGCCCCCCCCCAACACCCGCATCCACACCGCAAGCTCCCGCTTCTCGAATGGCGGACGGTCCTGGCGCCAGCCCGCCACCGCGCGGATAATAGGAAAGTAAGAGCTGGGCGAATGCAGAGATGCGCACCCGGCATTTGTGTGGGTTCTCCGTCACGCGTGGGCGACAAGCCGGAGGGTGGCGACGCCCATCGAATGAAGGACACCATGAGATTCACCAGCACTCCCACCGTGGACCTGACGTACGAGGATGTTTTCTTCCTCCCGTCCCGTTCCAGCGTGCGCTCACGCTTTGACGTTGACCTCTCCTCCGATGACGGCACTGGAACCACCACGCCGCTCATCGCCTCGAATATGACGGCCGTGACGGGACGCCGCATGGCGGAAACCATGGCGCGCCGCGGCGGGCTTGCCATCCTCCCCCAGGATCTCTCCCGTGAGCGCCTGGTGCAGGTGATTACCTCGGTGAAGAACCGGGATCCGCTCATTGAAACAGCACTTACCCTCACGCCCCGCCACACGGCCGGGCAGGCACGTGCGCTACTCATGAAGCGTGCGCACGGGGTGGCCGTCGTCGTCGACGAAGAAAATAAGCCCCTGGGCACCGTCACCGAGAAGGAAATCCAGGGCACGGATGCATTCACGGCAATCGGTGGCCTGTACGCCACCGATTTCCCGCGCGTCACCTACCAGGAGGCGCATGGCGATCCCGCCGGCCTCTACACGCAGCTGCACGAGACACCGCACCACGTGGCCGTCGTGACACATGAGGATGGCACGCTGGCAGGGGTCATTACCGAGACCGGCGTGGTACGTTCCACCATTTACACACCCGCCCTGGACGCAAAGGGCCAGCTGCGCATCGGCGTGGCCATCGGTATTAACGGGGACGTGGCCGGCAAGGCGCGCGCGTTCATTGAGGCCGGCGCGGATGTGATCGTCATGGACACGGCCCACGGCCACCAGGAACGCATGATCGACGCCGTCCGCAAGGCTCGTGAGGTGATCGGCCCCAAGTTCGAGGGTGCAGACGGGGTGAAGCTTGTGGCCGGCAATGTGGTGACCCGCGAGGGCGTCCGGGATCTTGTCGAGGCCGGCGCGGACATCGTCAAGGTGGGCGTCGGACCGGGGGCCATGTGCACCACCCGCATGATGACGGGCGTGGGGCGGCCACAGTTCACCGCCGTGGTGGAGTGCGCGGATGAGGCCCGCAAGCTTGGAGCCCGGGTCTGGGCCGACGGCGGAGTACGCCACCCGCGCGACGCCGCCCTCGCCCTCGCTGCCGGTGCCTCCAACGTGATGATCGGTTCCATGTTTGCAGGCACGAACGAGTCTCCGGGCGAAATGTTCGTGGACGAACAGGGCAGGCGCTACAAGGAAAGCTTCGGCATGGCATCCAAGCGCGCGGTCACCAACCGCACCTCCGCCGAGCAGGCCTTCATCCGCGCCCGCAAGCAGCTGTTCGACGAGGGTATCTCCTCGTCCCGCATGTACCTGCGCGGTAGCGGCTCGGTCGAGGATCTGCTGGACGCGTTCACCGCCGGCATCCGCTCCTCCTGCACCTATGCAAGCGCCGCCAGCCTCACGGAGTTCCGCGAGCGAGCCGTGATCGGGCTCCAGAACCCATCCGGGTACCAGGAAGGGCGTCCGCTCCATCAGTCGTGGGCATGAGTACGACGGCGAAGCGGGGCGCGTGGTAGTGCCCCGCTTTTCGTGTTTCAGGGCGTGTGGGAACCGGTGGTCCTGGTTCCTGGTTTCCGTGCCCTTGGGCTCGTGGGTCTTGTGTCTACGGTCTTGTCTACCGGATGCCCCGCCCCTTTTGGGGTGTGGGTGTGAAAAAGAGGGGGGTGCTCGCATGAGCACCCCCCTCTGGGGTTTGTGGGCGGCGGTGTCTTACTCTCCCACACCCTATCGAGTGCAGTACCATCAGCGCGTTGCGGGCTTAGCTACGGGGTTCGGAATGGGACCGGGCGTTCCCCCACAGCCATGCCCACCGCCACAAGCATGGATCACCACAACCCTGCCGACTAGGCGTGGGGGCCGTGAATCGTATAGTAGACGCGAACAACAAGAAAGAATCGTGTAGGTTTTCGGCCATTAGTACCGGTCAGCTCCACCCTTTACAAGGCGTCTACTTCCGGCCTATCCATCCCATCATCTCTAGGAGGCCTCACCCAACCCCACAGGGCTGGTAGGAGAACTTATCTTGAAGCAGGCTTCCCGCTTAGATGCTTTCAGCGGTTATCCCTCCCGAACGTGGCTAACCAGCCGTGCTCCTGGCGGAACAACTGGCACACTAGAGGTTCGTCCATCCCGGTCCTCTCGTACTAGGGACAGCCCTTCACAATTCTCCAACGCGCGTAGCGGATAGGGACCGAACTGTCTCACGACGTTCTGAACCCAGCTCGCGTACCGCTTTAATAGGCGAACAGCCTAACCCTTGGGACCTACTCCAGCCCCAGGATGCGACGAGCCGACATCGAGGTGCCAAACCATTCCGTCGATATGAACTCTTGGGAAGGATCAGCCTGTTATCCCCGGGGTACCTTTTATCCGTTGAGCGACAGCGCTTCCACAAGCCACTGCCGGATCACTAGTTCCTACTTTCGTACCTGCCCGACATGTCTGTCTCACAGTCAAGCTCCCTTGTGCACTTACACTCACCACCTGGTTACCAACCAGGCCGAGGGAACCTTTGAGCGCCTCCGTTACTTTTTAGGAGGCAACCGCCCCAGTTAAACTACCCACCAGGCACTGTCCCTGACCCGGATCACGGGTCGAGGTTAGAAGTGCAACACGGCCAGAGTGGTATTTCACCAATGACTCCACACCCACTAGCGTGACTGCTTCACCGTCTCCCACCTATCCTACACAAGCCGTACCGAACACCAATACCAAGCTATAGTAAAGGTCCCGGGGTCTTTCCGTCCTGCTACGCGAAACGAGCATCTTTACTCGTAATGCAATTTCACCGAGTTCATGATCGAGACAGTGGAGAAGTCGTTACGCCATTCGTGCAGGTCGGAACTTACCCGACAAGGAATTTCGCTACCTTAGGATGGTTATAGTTACCACCGCCGTTTACTGGGGCTTAACTTCCCAGCCTCACACCCACAAGGAGTGCTCACCAGTCTGCTTAACCTTCCAGCACCGGGCAGGCGTCAGTCCGTATACATCGCCTTACAGCTTCGCACGGACCTGTGTTTTTGATAAACAGTCGCTTCTCCCTAGACTCTGCGACCCTCAACCCCACATACCCGCACGGGGCATGCCAAGTCTCAGGTCCCCCTTCTCCCGAAGTTACGGGGGCATTTTGCCGAGTTCCTTAATCATGATTCACTCGCACGCCTTAGTATTCTCTACCAGACCACCAGTGTCGGTTTCGGGTACGGGCGGTTCAAACCTCGCGTCGATGCTTTTCTCGGCAGCCCAGGATCATTCACTACCCCATATACTGGGTCCTCATCAGGCCTCACCCACACGTCTCCCGGATTTACCTAGAAAACGGGCCACACCCTTGAACGTGCCAAGCCATAAGACACGCTGAACTACCACTCTGCGTCACACCTGTTACCACGCTTGCGACCCGTACTTCGGACCCCACGCCGCCCCGCCCACCCATACAAGAAAAATCCTGCACAGGACAGACAGTTTGGGGTGGTTAGCATCAACACGGACCACACGGACGGTTCTCTACCGGTACCAGAATATGAACTGGTCACCCATCGACTACGCCTGACGGCCTCGCCTTAGGACCCGACTAACCCAGGGCGGACAAGCCTGCCCCTGGAACCCTTAGTCATACAGCGGACGGGATTCTCACCCGCCTCTCGTTACTCATGCCTGCATTCTCACTCGCGTCCAATCCACAACCCATCACCAGGCTGCTTCACCTCGAACACGACGCTCCCCTACCCAACACCACCACAAGGATGATGATCATTGCCGCGGTTTCGGCGGTGTACTTCAGCCCCGCTACATTGTCGGCGCAGAATCACTTGACCAGTGAGCTATTACGCACTCTTTCAAGGATGGCTGCTTCTAAGCCAACCTCCTGGTTGTCACAGCAACTCCACATCCTTTCCCACTTAGCACACACTTAGGGGCCTTAACCGGCGGTCTGGGCTGTTTCCCTCTCGACCATGAAGTTTATTCCCCACAGTCTCACTGCGCTGCTACCTGTCCCTGGCATTCGGAGTTTGGCTGATATCAGTAACCCGACAGGGCCCGTCCACCATCCAGTCGCTCTACCTCCAAGGCAGACCACAACACGCTGCACCAAAATGCATTTCGGGGAGAACCAGCTATCACGGAGTTTGATTGGCCTTTCACCCCTACCCACAGCTCATCCCCTCCATTTTCAACTGAAGTGGGTTCGCGCCTCCACACGCTCTTACACATGCTTCACACTGGCCATGGGTAGATCACCCCGCTTCGGGTCTAGAACACGCAACTACCGCCCTTAACAGACTCGCTTTCGCTACGGATACCCCACACGGGTTAACCTCGCCACGCATCACTAACTCGCAGGCTCATTCTTCAATAGGCACGCCATCACCCCCACACAGGAGCTCTGACGGATTGTAGGCGCCCGGTTTCAGGCACTATTTCACTCCCCTCCCGGGGTACTTTTCACCATTCCCTCACGGTACTATCCGCTATCGGTCACAACAGGTATTCAGCCTTACCACATGGTCATGGCAGATTCACACGAGATTCCACGAGCCCCGTGCTACTCGGGAACACATCAACGCAGCCCAGGCAATTCCAGTTACACGGCTCTCACGCTCTCCGGCAGGCCTTCCCAGACCCTTCACCTATCACCCAGGTTTATCACTACGCACCCCAACGTCGGTCAGGATAAAGACACGTCCCACAACCCCCAGCATGCACCACCCGACGGCTCAACACACACACTAGGTTTAGGCTCCTCCGCTTTCGCTCGCCACTACTCACGGAATATCTACTCCAGCAGGTACTAAGATGTTTCACTTCCCCGCGTTACCACCACCCCCCTATCAATTCAGGAGGCAGCGACCAGGCATCACCCCAGCCAGGTTTCCCCATTCGGACACCCTCGGATCAAAACTCGCTAGCCAATTCCCCGAGGCTTATCGCAGGCTACAACGTCCTTCTTCGGCCCATCATGCCAAGGCATCCACCGAACGCCCAACACAACCTACAAACAAAATCTAAAGATGCTCGCGTCCACTATACAATTCACAACCACCACACCAACACCACGCACAAACACACACATAACGCGCGCATCCACACATGGATAGTCACAGGGCCAGTAACCCAGAACCTGACAGCATGAAGACCAGAGAGCATCCACACACAAACCACACAAACACAGGCCACACCAAGCAGCCCATCATGGTTTCAATCCTTAGAAAGGAGGTGATCCAGCCGCACCTTCCGGTACGGCTACCTTGTTACGACTTCGTCCCAATCACCAGCCCCACCTTCGACCGCTCCCCCCACAAGGGTTAGGCCACGAGCTTCGGGTGTTGCCGACTTTCATGACGTGACGGGCGGTGTGTACAAGGCCCGAGAACGTATTCACCGCAGCGTTGCTGATCTGCGATTACTAGCGACTCCGACTTCATGGGGTCGAGTTGCAGACCCCAATCCGAACTGAGACCAGCTTTAAGGGATTCGCTCCACCTCACAGTATCGCCACCCTCTGTACCGGCCATTGTAGCATGCGTGAAGCCCAAGACATAAGGGGCATGATGATTTGACGTCATCCCCACCCTCCTCCGAGTTAACCCCGGCAGTCTCTCGTGAGTCCCCGGCCAAACCGCTGGTAACACGAGACAAGGGTTGCGCTCGTTGCGGGACTTAACCCAACATCTCACGACACGAGCTGACGACAACCATGCACCACCTGTCTACCCGCCCTAAAAGGGCCACACCATCTCTGGCATGTCCAAGTAGATGTCAAGCCTTGGTAAGGTTCTTCGCGTTGCATCGAATTAATCCGCATGCTCCGCCGCTTGTGCGGGCCCCCGTCAATTTCTTTGAGTTTTAGCCTTGCGGCCGTACTCCCCAGGCGGGGAACTTAATGCGTTAGCTACGGCGCAGACCCCGTGGAAGGACCCCACACCTAGTTCCCAACGTTTACAGCATGGACTACCAGGGTATCTAATCCTGTTCGCTCCCCACGCTTTCGCTTCTCAGCGTCAGTAATGGCCCAGTGACCTGCCTTCGCCATCGGTGTTCTTCCAGATATCTGCGCATTCCACCGCTACACCTGGAGTTCCAATCACCCCTACCACACTCTAGCCTGCCCGTACCCACTGCACGCTCAGGGTTAAGCCCCAAGTTTTCACAGCAGGCGCAACAAGCCGCCTACAAGCTCTTTACGCCCAATAATTCCGGACAACGCTCGCGCCCTACGTATTACCGCGGCTGCTGGCACGTAGTTAGCCGGCGCTTCTTATCCAGGTACCCTCAACCCCAAGAACACTCAAGGCCTTGTTCCCCAGCGAAAGAGGTTTACAACCCGAAAGCCGTCATCCCCCACGCGGCGTCGCTGCATCAGGCTTCCGCCCATTGTGCAATATCCCCCACTGCTGCCTCCCGTAGGAGCCTGGGCCGTATCTCAGTCCCAATGTGGCCGGTCACCCTCTCAGGCCGGCTACCCGTCACCGCCTTGGTAGGCCATCACCCCACCAACAAGCTGATAGGCCGCGAGCCCATCCCCCCTCAGAAAAACCCTTTCCAACACCCCACATGCGTGGGACGCAGAATATCCAGTATTAGACCCCGTTTCCAAGGCTTATCCCAAAAGGAAGGGCAGGTTACTCACGTATTACTCACCCGTTCGCCACTCGTGTACACCCCAACAAGTTGAGGCGCCTTACCGTTCGACTTGCATGTGTTAAGCACGCCGCCAGCGTTCGTCCTGAGCCAGAATCAAACTCTCCACAAAAACCAGAAAGCCAAAACGACTCACAAAAACAACAAACCAACCAACCCCCACAAAAAGGAGCACAGCCAGCCTGTTCTTACTCTCAAAAGTCAACACACTATCAAGCACTCAACCACCACCCCCACACCCCACACACCCAGAACAACCCCAAGCACACAGGAAGGAGAAAACACCACCCCACAGCACCACCCAGCCACCCCCAAAGGGAGAAAACCAAGCACCACCACAAGGCGACGAAGCACAAGCATACCCACCACCCCCACCACCACACAACACCACAAACCCATGCCACTAATCACAAGTTAAACCAAAACATTCCACAATACGAAAACAAGCCTGCCCACAAAATGAACAAACCCATCCACCCACCACACCACCGAGAAACCACCCGCACGGCATCGTGTTAGCACCGGCGTGTTATTACCTCGTGCCATAGCCCCGCGCCACAGCCTCGCACAGCACGCGTTATGACACGGCGGCACCTCTCTGCGCAGCCGCCTCGCATTGCGGCACCTCTCTGCGCAGCCGCCTCGCATTGCGGCACCTCTCTGTGCAGTCGCCTTGCGTTGCACCGCTACTTTGCGTTGCACCGCCTCCTACAGCCCCGCGTTACGGCAAGGCGGCACCGACCAGCACCACCGCAGCACCACACAGCTCTACGGCCAGGTGGAATCAAACCACCGGTCGTTCGGCCAGCCGTATCCACTGGTGCCGTAGCGTCCGGACTAATTCACACCGCTGTTTGTGCCGCTCCCGTTGTTGCCATAGCGGGTGCCCGCTGCGGCACCGGCCTCACCGCCAGAATTACTACCGGCGCCAGAGCCGTTTCCAGATCCATTCCCGGATCCACTGCCCGATCCACTGCCGGACCCATTCCCAGTACTGCTCCCGTGTCCGTTTTCGGTGGCGGCCGGGGCGGGCTGCTCGGGTACGTCCTTCGTGGGCTCGGGCACCGCCGGCTGCGTGGCTTCGCTGGTTGGTTCGGGTACCACCGGCTCGGTGGCCTCCGCCGTCGGCGCTTCTGTAACCGGAGCCTGCGTAGCCTCTTGAACCGGCGCCTGGTAACCGTAGCTCGGTGTTGTCGAACCACTGGTGGATGCGGGCTCCTCGAAGTCCATGACCTCCATACCGGCGGTGGCTTTCACCATGTACTCCGCCCACATGTCCACCGGATATGTGTTGCCACCAATCGCGTAGGGATAGCGCCCGAAGGGGGTGAGTTTCTGTTCTTCCCCATTGGGCCCCACCTGGAACATATTGACCACGGTGAGCATCTGCGGCACATAACCCACGTACCACGCGGACCACGGGCCGGATGACGTACCAGACTTGCCGGCCGATGGCCGCCCGAGCGTACGCGCCACCACGGCGCCCGTACCGCCGGAGGTATTGGTCATCTCCAGGGCCTTGTTCACCTCAAGCGCCTGCTGCTTATCCACCTTCTGTTCAGCGGTCACGGAGGCGTCATAAATGTCCTTACCGTCTTTATTCTACACCTTCACCACCGCGTGATTGGGCACGGTGGCCCCACCGTTGGCGAACGTGGAGTAGGCCTGCGCCATGTCGATGCCACGGGGAGAGGCGGAACCAAGCACATTCGTTAGGCTCTCATCCAGACCCGGCGTATCAGCCGGAATGCCAGCCTCAATGGCCGCAGCCTTCGTATTGGCCGGGCCCACGGCTTCGTTGAGAGATACAAAGGCGGTGTTAATGGAGTGCTGCGTGGCCGTGAGGAGGTTGACGCTGCCGCGCGACACGCCGTCGTAATTCTGTACCTTGATGCCACCGATGGTGAGCGGCGTATTTCCATCCCAGCGCGAATACAGTGAAATGTCCTGCTTCATGGCCGCAAGCAGCGCGAACGCCTTGAACGTGGAACCCGCCTGCGCTCGATCCTGCGTCATGGTGTTGCGCTGCCGCGTCATGTAGTCGGCCCCGCCGTACATCATGAGAATTTCGCCGTTGCGGGGGTCCACGGACATCATGCCCACGTAGTTGTTGTCCGGGCGGCTGGAGGGAAGGTTGTCCACTGTTTCCTGCGCGTACTGCTGCAGTTTCGGATCAAAGGACGTGTAGATCTTGAGGCCACCGCGATCCAGCTCGGCCTCCGTGAACTGCCCGGTGTCCACCAGTTCCTGGCGCACGTAGGCCAGCAGGTACCCCTTCGTGCCCGACATCTGGTTGTTACCGGTGCTGCCCGAGGTGATGGTGGAGGGCATGCTCATCCCGTCCGCGTCGCTCTGGGAGAGATAGCCCTGCTTCACCATGCGGGAAATGACACGGTTAAAGCGCGCTTGGGCGCGGTCCGGGTTGACCGCCGGATCCCACGCCGAGGGCGCCGGGATAATTCCCACCAGGAGCGCCGCCTGCTCGGTGGACAGCTCCGAGGCGTGAACGCCGAAGTAACTCTGTGCGGCCGACTCAATGCCGTAGGCGCCACGGCCGAAATAGATGGTGTTGAGGTAATTTTCGAGAATTTGATCCTTGGACTGGCTCTGGTCAATTTTCAGCGCCAGGATTGCCTCTTTTATTTTCCCCGAGTAGGAGTGAGTGGAACCCAGATAGTAGTTCTCCACGTACTGCTGAGTGAGCGTGGAACCACCCTGCGTGCTGCCACCCTTCACATTATTTACCAGCGCACGTGCAATTCCGCGCAGGTCAATGCCATTGTTCGTGTAGAACGTGGCATCCTCCGAGGCCACCAGCGCCTTTGCCACATGGTCGGGAAGGGTGTCGAGCGAAACGGAGGTGCGGTTGTATTCCGAGAACGTCCCCATTTCCGACTTATCCGCGTAGTACACGGTGGTTCGCTCCGCCGTGGCGAAGGCTTCGGGCTTGGGAATAGAAATGGTGAGGTAGAGCGTCACGAAGGCCACCACCCCGGCCAGCACCAGTCCCAGAATCCCCGCCAGCACTATGCGCCACGAGGGAATCCAGCGGTGGATCGGGCCCAGGTTCGGCCGCGGATAGTTCCACCACCTATTCGGTTTTTGGCGCCTGCGCGCGGATTTTTTGCTCATGTATCCTCCTGGAACCGGCATGGTATCCCACGCGCCTTAGTTTTGGGTAGGCGGCGTCCCTAGGGTGGGTGGCGTCTCCACGGCGTGCGACGACGACGTCGAACCACCCGTCCCCGCCCGTGCCGTTGCGTTCCGCACTCGGCCTCGCGCCGCCGTGGCCCCCGCTGCCGCTGCGTCCGCGGGCACCGGCGTGGCCGTATCCACCGCGTCGCCAGCCGCACTGAGGGCCGGCAGACCCTCATAAAGGCCGCTGCGCAACCGCTTCGCCACATCCGATTCACCCGCCAGATAGGCATCCAACCACCGCGTGTGGGGCGAAGAATCCACCAGCAGTGCCTTGGCGAATAACGTGAGCGGCACGGCAAGGATGGATCCAATTGGCCCCAGCACCGTAGTCCAAAACACCAGGGAAATAAAAGTGACGATGGTGGATAGCCCCACGGCGTCGCCCACAATTTTTGGCTGAACAAGCCCCTGAATGACCACGTTGACCACCGTGTACAGCACAATCACCCACACGGCCGTACTCCAGCCGGAGTGAAGCAACCCCACCAGTGCGGGTGGCAGCACGCCCACGATGAAGCCCACATTAGGAATGTAGTTCGTGACGAACGCTACCAGGGACCAGCCGGCCGCCAGCGGCACGTGGAGAATCACCAGGATGAAGTAGTCGATCACAGACACCACGGCGCCAAATACGGTGGCCACAATCCAGTACTCGCGCACGGCACCCTCGAAGCGCGCCAGCGAGGCGGTGAGATCCGGCGCAAAGTGGCCGGCAAGCGAGAACCGCTGGGAGGTGCGGAGGGAATCGATGGTGAGGAAAAATAGGGCAAACGCCAGCACGCCCACGAAGGAGCCCACGTTCATCACGGAGGTGAGCAACTGCGTGAGTGCACCCACAATGGTGGAGGGACTCAACGCATTCATTACCTGATCCTCCACGCTGTTCGAGGAGAGGCCGAGCGATTCCAACCAGGCGAACACATCCGCCATGTAGCCTTCGAAGCGGTCCGAATAGGATTCCACCAGCGCCGGGAAGCCGGTCACGGACCACATGGTGAGCGTCATGATTCCAATGAGCACCACCGCGATGAGCAGTAGCGTGAGCACAGCGGATACCCAGTGCGGCACATGATGACGCATAAGCCCACGGTGCATCGGGCGCACCGTCAGTACCAGGGTGAGTGCGAGAAACACGGGTGCCACCCAGTCGCGTACCTGATACAGCCCAAAACCAATGACGGTCACCAACGCCAGGATCACCAGGATGCGCAGACCGGCAGGATACTTGGCCTCCGAATTCGCCATTTCTACCCCCTTACTCCGCAAGTCTGCCAGGTGGCTGGGAGTCGCGGAACGCTTTTCCACCACCTCACATTACGGAGGCCACGGTGAGGGACAGCGGCGTCTGCGGGCGGCGTCGTCCCAACAACCACCTACGCGAGCGTGCTGGCAGCGCGGGCGGCGTCGTACTCCTCGGGGAGCACAGCCCGCGGGACGTTGCGGAGAGCGCGGATGTGCGCGTAATACCCGGCCGCAACCGCCCACACGAACACCACCAGTACCATCTGTACCGGGCGAGAGAGCCCCACGGTGGGCAGCACGGCCACACACACGCCGGCGGCAACGCATTCGGCCACGTTAAAGAGAACGTCATAGATGGAGAACGCGCGGCCGCGGAATGCATCCGCCGTGTCGCTCTGAACGATCGTGTCCACAGCGATCTTGGCGCCCTGCACACCGATACCGAAGATAAATAGCCCCGCCATGACGGCCGTGAAGTTTGTGGTGAGTGCCAGAATGAGCTGACCCGCCGTGCCGCCCACCAGGCAGATAAGGATCCACTGGTAGGGGGCGATGCGCTCGTGCGCGATGGGCGTGAGCACAATCGAGACCGCGTGGCCCAGCAGGATGGCCCCAAACAGCGTGGAAGCGAGGGCCAGGCCATGATCCGCGTCCGTCGGCTCCGTATAGAGATTGCGTGCCGCCAGGATAAGGGTAATGAATTCCATGCCGTACACGAAGCGGTGCAGGCTCATCGTGGTGAGCGCGGCCGACGGCGTGCCCCGGCGCCACAGGTAGCGCAGCCCCTCGCCCAGATCCCGTGCTGCCTCCGCGAGCGCGTGGCCGAAGCTGCCGCCCTTCACGGTTTCGGGGCCGAGGGCGCGCTCGGCGAACCACGCCTTCACCACCCACACGGAGATGAGGTAGATGACGAGCGCCAGGGCGAGTGAGCCCAGGTTCTGGGCCGCCGGCGTGGGAAGAACCAGCCGCAGCAGAATGCCGAGCACAGCACCCACCACCGTGGAGACGCCGCCCAATGTTGGTACCAGGGAGTTCGCCACGAGGAGCCGCTCCTTGGAGCGGAGAACCACCGGAAGGGAGGCGGAAAGCGTGGAAAGCATAATGCGGGTGATGCCCAGGCCGGTGAGGGCCAGCACGTACTGGGCCCACATGATGTTGCCCGCCACCGCGCCGATGATAAGGAGCGTGATGCCCCCGCACAGCGCGTTCCCCCACATGAGGATGTTGCGGCGCGACCAGCGGTCAATGAATGGGCCGGTGAACGGGCCGATGATGGAGAAGGGCAGCAGCATCACCACCAGCGCCAGCGCCACCCCGTTGACGTCCGCACTCCTATAGGGGTTGAAGAAGAACAGGGTGGCCAGGCCCGCCTGGAACAGTCCGTTCGCGCACTGGGAGACGAGGCGCACGCCCAGCAGCTTGAGGAAACCTTGCGATTGCGCCAGGTACTTGAGGTCACCAACCAGTTTCATGCGCCCACCCCTCCTTAGGTCCGGTTCTACTTACGCTTTTCGTTCCGGTTTTCCGACGTCGTTTCGACGCCGTCCGCCGCTGCGTCCCGCGGTTCCTTGCGTTCCTGCCACCAGGCTTTGAGACGGCGGGTGGCCTCCTCCTCGCCCAGTTCGCCCTCGTCCAGGCGCAGGGCCAGCATGTACTTGTAGGCCTCGCCCACATCGCGCCCGGGCCTCAGGCCCAGAATGGACATGATCTGGTTACCGTCCAGTTCCGGGCGCACCTTGTCCAGTTCCTCCTGGGCCGCCAACTCCTTAATGCGGCGCTCCAACTCATCATTGGCGGCCTGCAGCACGGTGACGCGACGGCGGTTATGGGAGGTAATATCCGCGCGAATGAGCCGAAGAAGCCGGGGCAGCAGCGGTCCGGCGTCGCGCACAAAACGCCGCACGGCGGAATCCGTCCACCCCTGCTCACCAAACCCGTAGGCGCGCAGGTGCAGCTCCACCAGGCGCGATACCTCCTTGGTGGTCTGTTTATCGAAACGCAGCGCCTTCATCCGCGCGGATGTCATCTTGGCGCCCACCACATCATGGAAGCGGAACGTGACCGTGCCGTCCTTTTCGAACCGGCGCGTGGAGGGCTTCCCCACGTCGTGCATGAGGGCGGCAAAACGGAGGACGAAATCGGGGGCGGGCACCTCCTCATCCTCCAGCGCGATGGCCTGATCGAGCACCTGCAGCGTGTGCTGGTAGACGTCCTTATGGCGGCCGTGCTCATCGACGGTGCGCTGCAGGGCGGAGATTTCTGGGAGCACAATGTCCGCCACACCCGTGTACACCAGCAGTTCAATGCCACGGCGGGGCGCCGGAGAAATCATGAGGCGTTCCAGTTCGGAGCGGATCCGCTCCTGGGAGACGATCGTGAGCCGCTCGGCGAAATCTCCCATCGCGGACATGACGTCCGGCGCCACGTCAAAGCCCAGTTGGGCGGCGAAGCGCGCGGCGCGCATGATGCGCAGGGGATCATCATCAAAGGACTGGGCGGCGGTGACGGGCGTACGGAGCAGACCCTCCACCATGTCATCAAGGCCACCGCAGGGATCCACCAGGGTGAGTTCGGGGAGCCGCACGGCCAGCGCGTTAACGGTGAAATCGCGGCGGGTAAGATCCCCCTCCAGGGAATCGCCGAAATCCACCTCCGGCTTACGGGAGCCGATCGTGTACGTGTCCCGGCGGTAGGTGGTGATTTCTACGGTGAGGCCGTCGCGCCCGCCCCCGATGGTGCCGAACTGGCGGCCCACATCCCACGTATTGCCCCATTGGGCCAGCAGCGCCTGGGTCTGCTCGGGACGAGCGGATGTGGTGAGGTCGAAATCGTGAATGGGCAACCCGAGGAAGGCGTCTCGTACGGGCCCGCCCACTAGTGCAAGCTCAAACCCGGCATCATGAAATAGGTGTCCCAGTTCACTGATTGCGGGTGGGAGGGCGGACAGTGTGCGCTGCCCGGAGAGCAGTAGTGCCGCCTTACGGTTGGGTTTGAAGTCCGAAGTCACCTTCCCAGGGTGCCACAACCTTCCCGGGTAGGCCCGGGTCCACCTGTTATGTTTGAGGCATGTCTCAAGATGCTCTCCTCCCCTCGAACCTCGCGGGGAAGATCGCCGGTAGGTCCCGGCGCGCCCGGGAGCGCCGTCACGCCCTACCCGTAGTGAATGAAACGAGCGCCGGCGGCGTAGTAGTCGCCGTTAAGGATGGCCGCGCCTACCTGGCTGTCATCGCCCGGCGTAACCGGGGAGGCCGGCTGGAGTGGTGCCTGCCAAAAGGCCACCTGGAGGGCCGGGAAACCGCGCGGGAGGCGGCGGTACGCGAGGTGGCGGAAGAAACCGGCATTACGGGGCGCGTGCTCATGCATCTCGCCTCCATTGATTATTGGTTCTCCGGTACGGATCACCGCGTCCACAAGGTGGTCCACCATTTTCTTATGGAGGCGCTTTCCGGCTCCATCACGGTGGACAACGATCCGGATCATGAGGCTGAACGCGCCGAATGGGTGCGGTTGGACAGGGTGAGTGGACGCCTGGCCTACCCCAATGAGCGCCGCATTATTGCCTCCGCACTGCAGATCCTGGGAGGCGAGGACTAAATGTCACGCCGCGTGCTGTTGGCCCTCACCGCGATGATTCTTCTGTTTGTCACCGCACCGGGTGCCGGCCTCATGGCCGTGCCCGCGCGGGCGGATACGGGCAGTCTCACGGTCACCGTCACCTCCGTGGGGGATGCGCTTTTGCAGCCGGACCAGGATTTATCTGTCACGGCTACCGTGCACAACGGTAGCGGGGATCCGGTCACGCTTAGTTCCGCCACCCTGGAGGCACAGCCGCGCGTGCCCTCAAACCGCACGGCCCTGCTGCGTTTCCTAGCGGATGGGCGCGCGCAACTCGCCACGGTGGCACAGCAAACCAGCGATAGGAAAGTTCCCGCCGGAAAATCCGTCACGCTTAGCTTCACCGTGCCCCGCGCTGATCTGCGGTGGTCAACGCAATCGTGGGGTCCCCACGGTATCCAGGTGACCGTACTGGCGGAGGGCACGGCGGTGTCTGATCGTTCCGTGGTGGTGGCCGCACCCACGTCTGTCACGCCCACACGTGCGGGCGTGGTGGTGCCTGTAGTGCCATCGGCCGCAGAATTGTCCGCTCTGCCCGGCACGTGGGCTGGCGTCAACCAGGCAGCGGAGGGCGAGGCGTGGTCCGGTGAACCGGCCAGCCGCCTCACCGATTTATTGTCCACGCTCACCCAGCCCGGAGTCACGGCGGCTGTGGATCCCCTGTTTACTGCCACCACCGCGTCCGGTAGTGGAAAAACGGCCCGCAATGGGCGCAGTACCGACACATATTCGCCCTACCGTGCCGCACTAGTCCCCTTCGCCACCTCCGATACGAATGAGGTGCTCTACCTTCCCGCCGGCGACGCCGATGCGGCAGCCCTCACGCACGCGGGTAACGGGACACTACTCACGTCGGCCACCACGATCGCCGCGACGGCTGCCCGAAGCATTCCGGGGCGCACGGATGTGGCGCTGCTGCCGCAAAATGCTGACGCGGCCACGGTATCCGCAGCCACTCAGGCGGGCACGAAAGCCGTGATTATCGGCGCGAATCAGGGCACCTACACGCAAAACATGTGGTGGACGCCGGACGCGCACAGCCTTGTCAATGGAAACGCAGATTCCGGGACGACGACGGACGAGGCGGCAACAGGCACGGCAAACAGCACGACTACTCCGGCGGCCGGCAGCACCGCAAGCACGCCGGCAGCGAGCACATCCACGGACGCTCTCGTGGCGGATCCGCAGATGTCGGCCGCGCTTGCCGGGCAGCTCACCGCCGATGGAACAAAGGTGACACTCAGCGCACTCGATGCGCGGCAGATGGTGCTGGCGCTCTCCGCGTCCGCATATCTCGAACGGCCCAATGACCAGCGGGCTCAACTGCTCACCGTTGACCGGCCCGATCAGCGCGTATGGGGAGCGGACGCGCCGGCCAGCGCCGGCGCGGATTCGGCGCTCTCCGCCGAATCCATGAGCGCCACCATCGCGGCGCTCATGTCCGCTCCCTGGATCCAGCCGTCCACCGTCTCCGAACTGCTGGACAGTGAAGCGACCAGCGAATTAACGCTACCGGCCACATCCGCTCAGAGCGGCGAGGCCACGGCCACCGAGCAGCAATCGGTCGCGAATGCCCACGCCGGCGTCGCCGCAATGGCGAGCATCCTTGCGGACCCGGCCGTGATTACCGGTCCGAACGACGCCTCGCTCTACCGCACCCTCGCCACAACACTTCGGGACGCCACCGCCACCCGCGGCAAGCTCCGCAACGCCGTCGTCGTCGAGGGCCGCCGGCTCACCTCCGCCGTGTCCGTACGCCCCTCCTCCCCCATCAACGTCATCGCCGAAAATACCGAGTTACCGGTACATGTGCGCAACCTCTTACCGATGCCGGTGACGGTCAACGTGACGCTCACGGCCCCGGACCTCCGTATTGACCCGCAGGATTCGGTTACGCTCACCGTTCCGCCCGCCTCCACATTGAGCGCCTCCGTCCCCATTCGCGCGGCCGGCTCCGGCAATCTCACCGTGCGCGGCAGCGTGAGCAACAGTAGCGGGGAGCAACTAGGGAGTAGCCAGGAAATCACGGTACGCGTGCGCTCCACCTGGGAGTCCACCGGCATGCTTGTTGGCGCGGTCATTGTGGCCGGCGTGCTGGTATTCGGCGTAGTGCAGTCCATGCGGAAGGGCCGTCGTTCACAGCCGGTGTCCACCGCTCCGCTTGAACCGCGAAACGCCACCCTCTAGTTCAGCGAGCCATTCCCTCCAGCTGCACGCCCCGCGGTGATGCCCAGGAGATCTCGGCCGGCGTCGCACGGAATACACACCCGCGCGTGCCGTTGTCGGTATGATGGCCGCGAATTGAAGGAGGACGCGTGGATACCATCGGACGCGTGGGGGATCGACTGGCTAGCCGTTACCAGCTGGTCGAATTGTTCCCCGAGCAGTACGGGCTACCCGAAGTCACCCAGTGGTACGCCGTGGACGAAGTGTTGGATCGCTCCGTGCGTATCATTGCGCTCGGCAATGTACCGCGGCGCGCTGAGGTGCTGGATGCCGCGCGGCGCGCCTCCCTCATCGACGACGGACGTGTGGTCCAGATTCTTTCCGTCGGCGCCGATTTTGTGGTCACCGAATTACCGCTGGGCACCCCGCTATCCGCACTCACCGGCGGCCAGCCGATGGCGCCGGAGCAGGCAGCCGCCGTGACCGGCGAGGTGGCCTCCATTATTTCTTCCATTGCGGTGCGCGGTATTCGCCACCTGGCCATGGACGCCACCCTGGTGCGTGTTGGCGATCAGGGCGAGGTATATCTGGATGGGGTGGGCATGCGCGCCGTCCTGGCGGGCGTGGACACATCCAGCCTGACCTTCGCGGAAGCCGATAAAGCGGAAGCACAGGGCCTCGCCACCTTCTTCGCCTCCCTCGTGGTGGGCCACACCAGCGAAAACGTCCTGAAGGAAGCCGCGGACATAAATTTGTCCGGTGCGGCCACCGTGCTCATGGACCGCGCCAGGTCCGCCCTAGGTCTCCTCTCCCCGGGTGAGGTGGTGCGCGTCCTGGCCCCCTGGGAGGCGGTAAATCCCGCCGTCATTGCCGAGACACGCGCGGCGCGGCTCAACCCGAACCGCTGGCCTGGATTCACGGCGGAGCAGGCAGCCGCCGCGGGGAGGGCGGAGGCGCTGGCAGAACAGACGAGGAAGGCCCAATCCGCTGCCGGCCAGCCTGCTGACGATGCGGACGATGGCGCGGCAGGTACCGATTCCAGCGCCACAGAATCTATGTCCCAGCCGGTGCTTCCCGCAGTGGGCGGCAGCGCGGGCAACCCGGACACGGAACTGGGTATCGTCCCCGTGGCACCGGTGGACCTGCATCCGCATTGGCACACCACGGATAGTCCCGTACACACCGCGCAGCTACCCGTTATCCAGACTCGCGCAGCTGACACGCTTCAGGCTGCAGGCACCACTCCAGCGGAGGCTGCCCCCGGCACCCAAGATCGCGCGAATGCCTCGGCCGCCACTCACGACGGTGCAGCACAAAATCAGCGCACCGATACCGAGGACGCCACTGGCGCGCCCACGGCCGTGTTCACGCCGGTCACCGCATCCGTATCCAGCCCGGCCTCCGCACCCAACCGTGCGGCTGATTCGCACGCGGGTACACCTGGAGGACAGCCCGCTTCCGTTCGTACGACGGCGTCGGACCGAGCCACCCACCCCACCCGCAAGCCCGTGGCTGAACGCATGGGTGCAAGTCAGCCCGCAGCTTCTGGCGCACGCCCCACGCATCCTGCCCGCCCCAACAAACGCGATTATCCGAAGAATGCACGCGGCGAACGTCTCTTCAACCCGTCCTGGATTGTGCTGGTCGGTTCGATTCTGCTGGTGGTCCTGCTCGGCGTGTGGGCTGTGACCTCACTGCTCCGTCCGCTTGCGCAGCCGAATATTACGAAACCCACGATCTCGGCGCCCGGAACCAGTGCGGCGTCGGATACGCCCTCCGCAACGCCTTCACCTACCGCGGCCGCGACGGCGTCGATCGCATCGGCAACGGTACTCAACCCGCTCACCACGGATCCCAACCAGGATTCGCCCGGGACGGCGGGACTCCTGGTGGACGGCGATCCAAGTACGGTGTATTCCACCTACTACTACCTGCGTAACTCCAAGTTCGGCCTGGTCAAGGAAGGCATGGGGTTCGCGATCAAGCTCAGCGCGCCGGCGCAGGTCAGCTCGGTCACGCTGGGTGTGCAGGGTAGCGGCGGAAATATCCAGTGGCGTGACACCACCGCAGACGCGCCCAATGCTGGCACCGTGTTGGCCGAGGGGTCGATGAATGGGGACACCACCCTCACCGCCTCCAGCCCGATTACCACAGACACAATTATTCTCTGGGTCACAGACCTGCCCACCAATGCCGAGGGCAAGTACCAGCTGGATATTTCGGAGATCACGGTTAAGTAGGATGGCCGTGCGTCGCGTGAGCGGCTGCTTATGAGGCCGGCTGCTTGCGCCGGCCGTCACTTCGCCGGAAAGTATCCAGCCGCCGCTAGCCGCCCGCGCTACCAGCGGCGCCCGCACTGTTAGCGACGCACGTTGCGGGCAGCGCGCTTCTAACGTTGAATGCCACAGAATACCGGCCGGTCAAATATGGTTGCGTAAGCGACGGCGCTCGAGTGCGGCGTCGAATAGGGCCGGGAATACCCGGTGCCGAAGGAAAGGAAGCCATGAGCGAAGAAATTCGGGATGTCATCATTGTTGGCTCCGGCCCGGCGGGCTGGACCGCGGCCCTCTACGCCGCGCGCGCAGGCCTCAATCCCCTGGTGATCGGCGGTGCAATCGACGCCGGTGGCGCCCTTATGCGCACCACCACCGTGGAGAACTTCCCGGGCTTCCCCGAGGGCATTTTCGGCCCCGACCTCATGACCAAGATGCAGGAGCAGGCCGAAAAATTCGGCGCTGAAATGATCTACGAGGACGTCACGGACTTCCAACTGGAGGGTGACGTCAAGGTGCTGCGCACCGATGACGACGCCGTATATCGCGCCCGCACGGTCATTCTGTCGCTCGGTTCCGCGTACCGGAAGTTGGGCCTGGATGGCGAGGCGCAGTTCTCCGCCCGCGGCGTCTCCTACTGTGCCACCTGCGATGGTTTCTTCTTCAAGGACCAGGAGATCGCCGTGGTGGGCGGGGGCGATTCGGCCGTCACGGACGCCCTGTTCCTCACCCGCTTCGCCAGCAAGGTGCACGTCATTCACCGGCGGGATGAGCTC
The DNA here is from genome assembly GCF_900604955.1 of Neoactinobaculum massilliense. Lineage (GTDB taxonomy): Bacteria > Actinomycetota > Actinomycetes > Actinomycetales > Actinomycetaceae > Neoactinobaculum > Neoactinobaculum massilliense. Next base: position 175,053 of record NZ_UWPE01000002.1, on the reverse strand, counting down.
CGCGCATCCAAAATCATGGCGGACCGGCTGCTGGCGGACCCGAAAGTGGAAATGCACTGGAATTCCCAGGTGGTGGATATCCTGGGCGAAGATGGTGGTTCGGCCAACGCGGTGGTGCTACGCGACACCCAGACGGGCGAAGAGCACACCCTGCCGGTGGGCGGCGTATTCGTTGCCATCGGTCAGGAGCCTCGCACGGACATTCTGGGCGGCCAGGTGCAGCTGGATGATCACGGCTACATCGTGGTGCAGGAACCCGGCACGGCCACCTCCCTGCCCGGCGTATTCGCCGCCGGGGACGTGGTAGATCACGTGTACTGCCAGGCCATCACCGCCGCGGGTACCGGTGCGCGCGCAGCTCTTGACGCGCAGCACTATCTTGAGCAGCAGTCGGCGCTGGCCCTCGCTGCGAGACAGAGCCTTGCTGACGGGCAGAACTCTGCTGACGGGCAGACAACGGGTGGCACACCGGCGGCGAGCGATACGCAGACGGCGGAGAACGGGCAGGCAAAGGACAATGCCTCCCAGCCGGATAGCGCCGTCATTGGTGATACGGCGCTATCCGCCAATAGTGCCGCTGCCAGCACTGGAAATTCGGCCGAGTAAAGCAGGAGTCATTGTCTGGTGCGGCCGAATCCTCTGAAACGCGGCCGCACTATACGTTGGCATTCTTCGGCGCAGCCTGGTCCCCTCCTACGGCACCCATGAGTCGTATTTTTGAAGAGACACTCATCGATATGGCACGCCTTGCGCCCGGCGTGAAAATTGCGGGTGCGGCGATTGACCTTGGTGGCGCTGAGACAATCGAGGGCACCGAGCCGGGCGATACTCCCGCGGACCCCTCTCTTGCCGCTGTTATTCCCACCTTGCGGTGGGTACCCACCATCGTGGCGTTGGACGAGCAGGGAAACGAGTGCGCGCGTTTTGAGGGCATGATGCCCAAACTTGAGATTCGCCGGAAACTGCTTGCGGTTTTCGCTGGGAAACCCGAAACGGATTAGTCGGTAAAGAGTCTGACGCGAGGCCCCCGGAAACCAGCCAGGTAAATCCGGGAAAACGAAACCCTTCACATCCAGCCTGGTTCCACCACAGAGTTCTTCCACGAACAACCCCGGTAAATTTACTACGTAAGCGCAGCGGCGTCGTACCATACGTAGATTTTCCGACCATTCCCCATATTCCGAGGTACGGCTGCTCCACCCGCCGTGTCACCAGCTGTGGCAGGATTTCCAAGGTGTTCTCGGAAAGGAGGAGCATGTCTCGCACTCAAGCAACGCGAATGGACCCGTGGTACAACGTGTACGCGGATCGCGCACTGGGAATGCTGCAATCGGAGGTCCGAAGTCTCTTTGCCGTGGCAAGCCGGCCGGAGGTGGTGTCACTGGCAGGCGGTATGCCCAATATTGCGGGCCTTCCGCTCGACTTTCTAGCGAACATGATGGCCAAGCTGGTACGCGAGCACGGCACCGCCGCCCTGCAATACGGCGGTGGCCAAGGCGAGGAATCGCTACGCGAAATGATTGCCGAGGTCATGCGGCCGGACGGTATTCACGGCCATCCCGATGACATCACGATTACAACCGGCAGCCAGCAGGCGCTCGATCTCATCACAGAAATCTTCATTAATCCCGGCGACGTAATTCTGGCGGAAGCGCTTTCCTACGTTGGCGCACTGGGGACGTTCCGAACGTATCAGGCCAGCGTGGTTCACGTGCCACTCGACGCAAACGGACTCATTCCGGAGGCACTCGAATCGACCATCGTGAAGCTTGAGGCCGAGGGTCGTCCCATTAAATTCCTCTACACAATCCCGAACTTCCATAATCCGGCGGGCGTGTCACTGAGCGCGGAGCGACGGCCGCAGATCGTTGAGATTTGCCAGCGCCATCACGTACTGATCGTTGAGGATAATCCGTACGGACTACTTGGATTCGACGGCGATCCACTCCCCGCGTTACAGTCACTCAATCCCGACGGCGTGGTATACCTCGGCAGTTTTTCTAAGACCTTTGCACCGGGATTTCGAATCGGATGGGCACTCGCCCCCTCGGCCGTTAGCGCACGTATTACGCTCGCTAATGAAAATGCAATTCTCTGCCCGAATAAGTTCGGACAGTTGGCCATTGCCGAATACCTACGCACCTACGACTGGTATGGACAGATCAGTTCCTACCGCACGATGTATCGGAGCCGCGGCGAGGCCATGCAGAATGCCCTCTCCAAGTACCTTCCCATGTGCCAGTGGAATACGCCGACAGGCGGATTCTACACCTGGGTGAAACTTCCCGGAGGACTTGATGCACACGCCATGCTTCCCCGGGCTGTGACACACCTGGTGGCCTACGTGTCTGGCACCGCGTTCTACGCGGATGGTCAAGGAGGCGATCATATGCGGCTCTCCTTCTGCTACCCCACCGAGGAACAGATCATCGAGGGGGTTCGCCGGCTCGGTGAAGTCGTTTCGGCGGAAGCGGAGTTGGCCGAGCTGTTTGGCACGGATCATGAACAGCGGGATATATCCGCAAATGATGCCCCGCGAGATTGATCAGAGATGCGCATCGAGGCTCGCGAATTAGATAGTGGGGCTGACGAACTGGGTTCGTATAGCTTTATTAAGTTAGCGGCGCACGATATGCGCTGACAGTCTTGCCATGCTCATCACCGAAGTATTCACCGGGCGACCTCGAATGTTTCACGTGAAACACGCATCGCACTTCAACCCACTAGCCACTAGCCACTAGCCACTAGCCACTAGCCAAGCAAACACACTGTCGTTTACCCAAAGGATTGTCATGACTACCCCAATTACCGTTGCCATCTTGGCAGGAGGATTCACCCACGAGCGTTCCGTCTCGCTGCGTTCCGCTCGCCGGGTGGCATCCGATTTTCGCGAAGCAGGATTTCAAACCAAAGTATTAGACGTAGACGGCAACCTGCTGGCTCGTCTCAATTCGATGTCACCAACCCTCGCGTGGCCCCTAGTCCATGGCGTCACCGGTGAAGATGGAGCCATTCAGTCCCTCCTCGAACTCTCCGGTATTCCGTACATCGGATCCACAACGATCGCTGCACGTTTGGCATCTAATAAGACGGTAGCCCAATCTCTCCTCCGCGATCGCAACATCCAGGTACCGCGGTCCCTCTCGATTCCGGAGGCGCTCTTTAGAGAAGTGGGCGTTACCGGAATGCTTAGCCTCATTGAAGAGAACTTCGGCTTACCACTGGTCACGAAACCAGCGGTCGGCGGTTCCTCACTCGGCGTCACGGCGGTAGATTCAGTCGCTGATCTTCCGCGAGCCATGGTGGATTGCTTCGCCTACTATCCTGAGGCACATCTTGAAGAGTTCGTGAGCGGACGAGAGATCGCTGTCAGCCTGGTGGAGATCGACGGTGAGCTTGTTGTGCTTCCTCCCGTTGAAATCCAAGTTTCGGAAGGGCTCTATGACTACGAGGCTCGTTACCAACCCGGGCGTGCCGAGTACTATATTCCGGCCGACCTCACGGAAACAGAGCAGGAGGCACTGCGCGATTCCGCAACTGCTGCATTCCGCGCACTCGGATTGAGAGACTTGGCGCGAATTGATTACATCCTTGGCGAGCGTGGCCCCGTGCTCATTGACATCAATATCGCGCCGGGCATGACCGAAACGTCACTGCTCCCCTTGGCCGCATCGGACTACGCCCACGAGCACGGACTTGAGACACGCGATATTTACGCCTCAATTGTTCACGGCGCATATGTGCATATCCAAGAAGTTGAGGACTAATCAGACTAAAGGAATAGTGCGGCACCACCCCGGGCGCCGGTGGACGATTGTATTTTCGTCCGCCGGCGCCTTTCCTCTGTAGTGTCGCGCTGATATAACAACTTCGAGATTCGGCTGCTACTAGGAAGCGTCGAGTAGACCAGGTTATTGAACCAACAGTCACCGCATTCGCATGCCTCTTAAAGCGTTCGATCCACACAGGAACGAACTACCGTTACTCAGGGTCTTCCGTTGAATTCGTGATTACCGATTCTCCAGGTACCAATACGTCGAGGATACGATTGAGATCCTCAATGTTCGCAAAGTCCACCTTGATGGATCCCTTGCGCATTCCCATACTGACCGTCACTTTGGTATTGAGCCGCTCACCCAGCCGGCCAGAAAGCTCTCCCAGTTCGGCGCCATATCGCTTCGTGCGGCGTCGCCGTGTGTGATGCGCGATTGCTTCGCCATCCAGTGCCACAATTTCTTCGGTTTGTCGCACAGACAGACCTTCAGCCACAATCCGTTGCGCTAACCGTTCCATAGCGGCCGGATCAGTCAAACCTAGTAAGGCACGTGCATGCCCCGCGGTCAACACACCCGCAGCTACCCGCCGTTGAACCAGGGGCGGCAATTTCAGCAACCGAAGTGTATTTGCAATCTGAGGACGAGATCGCGCAATCTTCTTCGCGAGTTCATCCTGTGTGCAATCAAAGTCTTCAAGCAGTTGCTGGTAAGCAGCGGCTTCTTCTAGCGGATTGAGTTGCGCACGATGGAGATTCTCGAGCAAAGCGTCGCGCAACATATCGGTCTGTTCTGTGTGTCGAACAATCGCCGGGATCGTCTCCAGCTCGGCGCGACGCGCTGCCCGCCACCGTCGTTCACCCATAATGAGTTCGTATCGCGCATCTGGATGAGCTGAGTCAGGCTCAGCCAGGGGCCGTACGACAATAGGCTGCAGCACGCCTACTTCTCGAAGCGATTGAGCTAGCTCATCCAACTCATCCTCATCGAACACGCTTCTAGGCTGCACTCGATTAGGAATAATGGCGTCGAGCGGAATCTCTGCAAATGTTGCGCCCGGTACCGGTACTAGATCACCCTCCGTCAATGTTTCACGTGAAACATTGACGTTGCGACTGCCTAGCGAACCCTTTTCCCCGGAGAGTTGTTCGTCCTTGAACCTATCTGGTGCCGAAACAGCACGAACACTAGATTCGATCGCCTCTTCGCCGTCGATAGATTCAACGGTTTCAGCAGAAAGCCCCGAACCATCCTCAGATGTTTCACGTGAAACATTCGTTTCTTCTACCTGAGTACGATCAATGGCTTCATCATCGTCTTTGGCAGGTGTAGTTGTGGCACTCTGCCCGGGGTCCACGCTCGGACTATTGACTGTCCGCTCCCCCATATTTGACCGCCCAGAACCCGTACGGGACGGATCTTTATCTGCGTCAACGAAGCTACCCTCATCGTTGCCAAACAAATCCACACCACGCTGCGTCGTAGTCTTTCGCTCAGCTACCGACCCAGCACGCTTCTTACTCGGCTTCTTCGAACGTGCACCACCAAAGAACACATCAATCGGACTATCCGTACTTTCCCGCTGCGATTCCGGGATAAGCGCCCCAAGACCACTACCGAGTCCCCGCCGCTTCTTCTGTGCCATACAACTACTCCGATCGTTCCGAAAGTTCACGCGCTGCCGCAAGGTATGCAATGGCCCCACTCGAGCGTGGCGCATAGGTCATCACCGTTTCGCCATACGATGGCGCTTCCGCAATCCGAACCGATCGCGGGATCTCCGTCTCAAGCGTTTCATTCGGGAAGTACTGCCGTACGTTTTGCGCCACTTCTGCCGAGAGATTCGTATTCTTTGCCACCATGGTGAGAATGATGGTGGACACTCGCAGATCGGGATTTGCCATCTGTCGCGCGCTCTCAATGGTCGCGAGTAACTGGCTCAATCCTTCTAGAGCGTAGTACTCCGCCTGTACCGGAATAAGTACCTCCTGAGCCGCCACCAGTGCGCTAATCGAAAGCAGCGACATACTCGGCGGGCAATCAATGAATACGAAATCCACCGCCTCGCCATGCGCACGCCTATCACTCAAATACGTAGTCAACGCGTTGCGCAGCTGCATCCGTCCATCATCCTGCGCCGATAACTCAAGTTCAGACGTGGAGAGGCTAATACTCGAAGGAACTAGACCAAGGTTCGGAATCTTCTCATTGAACACGAGAACGTCACGCATGCGCCGGCGCTTCATAAGCACTTCATACAGCGTGCCACGATCACCTGCCCCACCTAAGGCCGTGGTCGCATTCGCCTGTGGATCCGCATCAACAAGGAGCACGGACATACCGTTCTGAGCAAGCGCCGCCGCAAGATTTACTGCGGTACTGGTCTTACCAACCCCACCCTTCTGGTTAGCGACCGCGATGATACGAGTTTGCTTCGGGCGTGCGAAACCTTTGGCTTCCACCTCGTCACGTAGTGCAAAGTCTTGCGCAAGTTCGTTCGCTAGCGGACTATCTGCGCCCCCAAGCCGATCCCACCGCGAAGTGGATTCCATATCCTTTGACTTCATTTTGCGAGGATCCATGCTCCACGCCCCCTCTCGACCGTTCCGATCCTACCGGCCACAGCCCACACATAATTGTCCTGGGGAAAGTCTCACCCAAATTTTTCCTGTGGACACATCAACAACCGCCCACTAGCCACCCTGTTTAACGTGAGGTATTGAGCGGTCGGAACTATCGAAGTGATAGCACACTCAAACTCGCTCATCAGCCACACCGCTCACCAGCTACACAGCAACACAAATTTCGACCTCGAAGAGTTGCCGCCGAATCATTACAACCCGCCAGCACCGCCCCACCTGCTCAATGTTTCACGTGAAACATTCCCCTCTTTGTTTCACGTGAAACATTTCAGATTGCCTCGCTTCGAACCACTCAGGAACCGCCCGGAAAACGCCCTGCACCGTCAGGCGTTCAGTAATCACACCGCCACAATGAGCAAGCCGCCAGATTAAGCCCAATGACCACGCCACCTCGGCGCGCAAGCACCAGGCTACCAAGCACCAGGCTACCGACCTACCGCGTGGTCAACATACTCCACAAAGCTGAGCCAGCGCGAAATAGTGCCGACACACGAGAAGCATCCCGCTAACCACACGAGCGGCACCCACACAGATCACGCCACCCCGGGGAGCAACCAGGTGAACTATCCGAGCTTGCGAACCTCCACCACGAAGGTTTCTTCATCGGTACCAAACGGCATCACAGGATAAACATCGGCCCAGGCAGCCTTATATGCGCGCAGCTGATTTCCAGCAGCGTCGATTTCTTCACCAGCCCGTTTACCCTTCAACGCGAGTAGTGATCCACCGGGCCGCAGTAATGGCATCACCCACGGGAGCAGCTTCTTAAGATTCGCCACTGCACGCGCAGTCACGACATCCGCAAGAAAATGTCCGCGCAGGTCCTCGGCGCGCGTTTGCCGAATTTTAAGATTCTTTAGTTTGAGTTCTTTCCGAACCTCACGCAACCACTCGGTACGCCGCTCCATGGACTCGATGAGGGTCACCTCGGCGTCGGGCCGAAGAATAGCGATCACCACGCCGGGAAAGCCTGCCCCGGACCCAACATCCCCCACCTTGGCATCCCGCGGGATCCATTCAATGGGCGCCGCAGAATTCAAAATGTGCCGAGACCACAGGCGCTCCAGCTCGCGCGGACCGATAAGCCCGCGCTCATTACCCTGTTCCTCCAGCATCCGGCCGAACGTGAGGAGACGCTGCCATGCCTCCTCGCCCCAGTGTTCGGCTCCGCCCTCCGGCGGTCGCTCCACGCTCACCGGTGCCTACTCACCGTCCGAGTCGTCGGCCGCATCATCGTAATCGGCGCCGTCCACGTCGCCCAGTTCCGCCTCTTCAAACTCCGCGTCGGCACGATCGGCGGAGTCTTCATCAACGTCATCCTCGTAGCCATCATCCGCATCGAAATCATCAGCGGGCTTAATCACCACGTGACGCTTCCGGCCCATCCCCTCGGAATCGGAGAGAAGCCCGGCTTCGGCTGCGGCGTCGTGCACTACCTTGCGCTCAAACGGATTCATAGCTTCCAGCTCAATCTCGTCGCCGGTAGCACGTACCTCTTCGATGGCACGCTCGGCCAGCTCGCGAATCTCCTTGCGGCGCTGCTCGCGATAGCCGGCAATATCCACCATCACGCGGGAGCGCTCGCCCGTCTGCTGCTGCACAGCAAGGCGGGTGAGATCCTGAAGAGAGTTGAGGGTGCTTCCTCCCTTGCCGATGAGCCGATGGAGTGCCTCGCTCGGCTCGCCGTCCACCACAACACCTACCGTGGGCCGGCCACCCTCCACGGAGATTTCGATGTCCCCATCGAGGTCCGCGATATCCAGCAGTCCCTCCAGGTAATCCGCGGCAATATCGCCCTCGTGTTCGAGGGTCGCCTTCTCATCTTCTGCCATCATTTCTCCAGCTAGCTAGTTGTGCTTTCGGTTCTTCTTGTTCTTATTCTGCTTGCGGCGGGCACGCTCGGCCTGGCGGCGCTCGTAGCGCTTCCGGGCACGCTCCTCATCCGTGAGTCCGTCCTTACCACGCACCGGCTCATCATTGGCCGGCTCCGCCGCCGGCTGCTCAATGCCGGCCTTCTTGGCCCGCTCCTTGCCCATCGGCTGGTAGCGCTGGCCGCCCTGCGCCTCGCGCTCGTCAAGCTCCTGCGCTTCTTCCTCGGTGAGTCCCGCGCGCTTCCGCTTCGCAGCCAGCCGCGCCTCGCGCTCCTTGTACGCCTTCGAGCCCGGCGTGGGATTATTACGGATAAACCAGGACTGCTGCCCCATGTTCCAAAGGTTGCCGGCGCACCAGTACACGAGCACACCGATCGGGAAGGCCACGCCGGAGAATAGGTAGAGCAGTGGGAAGCCGTACAGCATGACCTTTTGCATCTGCTGCGCCGGATTCTTACCCTCGCTCGGGTCAATTTCCGGCATGTTCTTCTTCATGAGCTGGCGCTGCGTCCAGTACATCGTAAAGATCATGATGAGCACCAGCACGCCGGCCACCACGCGAATAGTTGTGGCTGAGTATCCGGGCAGGTGAGGCGCTGAAGTGAACGACGCCGAAAGCGGCGCGCCAAACACCGTGGAGTTTTCAAAGTGCTGCGCGATCTGCTTGGTGATAGGCCCAAGCGTGTCCCTGCTCCACGATCCAGTGGCCAGGCTGGGGAACGCAATGAGCACACGATAGAGCGCAAACAGCACCGGCATCTGAATAATCAACGGAAGGCAGGACGCGAACGGGGAGGCATCATGCTTCTTGTAGAGCGCCTGCAGTTCTTCCTGCTGACGCTGCATGGAGATCTGATCCCGCTTGCCCTTGTATTTCCGCTGAATTTTCATCATTTCGGGCTGCAGCGCCTGCATATTGCGCGAAGCCTTAATCTGCTTGTTGTACAGCGGAAGAATGCATAGACGCACCACCACGGTGAGGCCGAGGATGGCGAAAACCCACGCCGGCCCGGCACCGCTGTCCATACCCAGTGCCACCAGGCCCTCGTGGATGCCGTACATAATCCACGCGATCACCCACATAATGGGGTAAAGGATTGTATCCAACACTTACTCCGTAGCTCGCCCGTGATGCTGGGCGTCTTCTTCTTTGTACAGTTCCATGAGCCCGTCAAGATCTAAGGGCTTCGTAGGCCACTGGCCGCGTGCCGGTACCCGATCCACGCCGCCCCGAGAGAACGGATTACACCGAAGCAACCGCCAAGCTGCCAAAATTGTACCTTTAAATAGCCCGTGCACCCGCAAGGCCTCGAGCGCGTATTGGGAGCACGTGGGCGCATAGCGACATCGCGGCGGCAGCCCCGGTGAGAGATATTTCTGGTAGCCGCGAATGAGAAGCTCCGGAAACGCGGTGAGCGCGCTCATTCACGCCTTCCCGTTACTCCGACGGCGTTCGCTTTGTTCGACGCCGTTTTCATCCGCGTGGCCTTTGACACCGTCACCGGCTGGTTTCTGTTCGACGCCGCCACGCCCCGCAGCCCCGCTTACGTTCCGGTTCGGGTTATCCGCGTATCGATCGCTACGCCGCATTGCCTTCTTACGTGCGCTTCGGATAGCGGTATCAAGGTCCGCTTCAAGTTCGGCCGAGGTGGATCCAGCGGCACGCGGAAATGCGCGTACCACCACCAGCTCCCCGGGCTTAAATGCGTCCAGCCGGGCGCGCACCAGATGGCGTAGCTGCCGGTAGACGCGATGACGCACCACGGAGTTTCCTACAGCCTTAGAAACACGGAAACCGACCCGCACAGGATGCGGATCGGTTGTACTGGCAATAGCTACCAGCATGCGCCCCGACTTGCCTCGCGCACCCCGAAGGGCAGCGCGAAACTCCTCACCGGAGCGCATCCTGTTTGGCGCGGAAAGCACTACGCGGAGAGCTTCGCGCGCCCCTTGCGGCGCCGGGCCGCGAGCACAGCGCGTCCAGCGCGCGTGCTCATACGCTTACGAAAACCGTGCACCTTGGCACGACGCCGATTGTTCGGCTGGAAAGTCCGCTTGACCACGGTGTGCCTCCCGAAAGTTGGATGAGGCTCATCGCCTCCTGACGGCGTGAGGGGTGCCCACGCATTGACCACAGAACTCTAGGTGAGAAACCCGCAACAGGTCAATGCGTTCCCGCCCTTCTGAGCCTCATATCACGCCTCTCGCTCGCCGCTGGTTAGTGACGAAGGACACAAGCTAGGGTCACGCTGAAGAAATGCACAGATGTGGACAGTTGCGCCACACCGGAGGAATGGCAGCAAATTAGCCATAATCAGCCTGTTAATAACATGCCTGTAATTTCCACAGTTGTGCACAAAGCTGTGGATAACTCACTCCCGCGCTACGCATGAATCCCCTACGATAGGTACATCTTTTTTATACCCGCGGGCATGAATGCGCGAATCCACACGCTTTCCCCAACCGCCTACGAGTTGTCCACAGGAGGGTGAATGGGAGCGATGAATCCGGCACGCGATGCGTGGAATGCCGCGCTTGAGCTGCTGCGCATGGATCATGCGCTCTCGGATTCACAGACGGCATTTGCCCGCATGGTGTACCCGATTGCTACCGTGGATGGCACCTTCCTGGTAGCTGTCGGTTCTGATTTCGTGAAGACGTGGGTGGAGACTCATCTCACGCAGCAAATGACAGATATGCTCTCGGCGATCCTGGGGCGTCAGGTCACTATTTCTATATCGGTTGACCCCTCCGTTAACGATCAACCATCAGAGGATCATGACGACCCTGCCCCGGCGCGAGGGACCTCAAGCTTTGATGATCGCTACAGCGAGCTCCACCGGCAGGAACAGACACCTCACCCACAGCAAAGCTATGTAGATTATCCGTCTGATTCCGCGGCAGCTGATATCTCCTCATCCGCTACCGATCTTTCTTCAGATAAGAGTTCATACGCAGAACCATCGGATGCCGAATACTCCGTATCCGATGGTTCCGGCTCCACGGATGCCCCGCGCCCCGGCAGTTATAGAGCCGCGGCCGCCGCGCACTTTGCTCACCGAAAAGCTCCTGACGGTTCGCAGCGCTCTACTCAGCCACAGGACGTCGCTTTTACTGCGGCGGATAACCACTACCGCCGCAGCCGCGAACAGCGGGGCGAGGCGGCGTCGTACGAAAACGGCGATACCCCGCAGCGAATACAGACAGCGAAGCCAGCCTCACGTGACTATCAGTCCGATCAATCAGCGCCGCAGACCGAACAGCCCGTGGCGCAGCGGGTCGCGGAACAAATTGACCAGCGCATGAGGGAACAGCGCGCACCCCAGCAGCCTCCCGCTCAGCAACCCCAGCAAGGTCTGGTTGCGGTAGCGCAGCCGGCGGGGTACACGGAGATGAAGGATTCCTCGTTCGGTAACCAGAACGACGCCGAGTTCCTCGAGCGCTCAAAGGCCGCCGGGTTAAACGCGAAGTACACCTTTGATAATTTCGTGGTGGGCGAGTCCAATCGTTTCGCCAGTGCCACCGCGCTGGCCGTGGCCGAATCTCCCGGCACCACGTACAACCCGCTCTTTCTTTATTCGGATTCCGGCATGGGGAAAACACACCTCATGCACGCCATCGGCAACTACACGCTTTCGCTGTATCCCAATAGAAAAGTGCGCTATATATCCGCGGATGAGTTCACCACTCTATTCATTAACTCGCTGCGTGATGACACCCGGCTGGAGTTTAAGAAAACGTTCCGCAACGTGGACGTTCTCCTTATCGACGATATCCAGTTCATCGGCAGCCGCGAATCCACCGTGCAGGAGTTCTTCCATACATTCAATACGCTCACCATGGCGAACAAGCAGATTGTGATTACCAGTGATGTGGCGCCGAATCTGCTCAACGGCTTTGAGGAGCGCATGCTCTCGCGGTTCAGTTCCGGCGTAGTAGCCGCCATTGACCGGCCAAACCTTGAAACGCGCATCGCGATTCTCGGTAAGAAGGCCGCGGCCGATCGCATCACCGTGCCGCGTGACGTCATGGAGTTCATCGCATCCAATATGACCACGAATGTACGCGAAATGGAGGGAGCACTCCGCCGCGTCACGGCCTTCGCGGATCTCACCAAGGAACCGGTGTCACTCACCCTGGCAAAAATGGTGCTCAAGGACCTCATCGCCAATCCGGATAGCGTAGAAATCACGCCGTCCGTCATCATGACGCAAACGGCCACGTACTTCCAGGTATCCCTTGATGAAATTACGGGGCCGGATCGTTCCCGCTCAATCGTCACCGCGCGCCAGATTGCCATGTACCTGTGCCGCGAGATGACCAGCCTTTCTCTCCCCAAGATCGGCGAGATATTCGGGGGCCGCGATCACACCACCGTGATGCATGCGTACCGCAAGATCGACAAGCAGATGGCCGAGAAGCAGACCACCTATAACCAGGTGTCCGAGCTCTCCGTCCGCATCAAGCAGGCCGCCACGCAGCAGACGGCATAGTTGCTCGAAGAAATTGCCCCGCACGATGCCGTAGCGTCCCGTAGTATGTAGCGGCTCATATGTCCTGTCCCATACTGGACATCCCGCGTGTTTCGTACCGGGCATCCCATTTTTTCTGGGCATACGCAGTGCCCCGTAGCTTAGAGTGCTGATAACACACGGGGAACATACCCGGTAACCCGCCACGCGCAGTCGAAAGACCGTCTCTAGAAGCTTCTCCGCTGAGGAGCCATCACCGGCAAGTTGTCCGGTGGCAAATTGTCCGGCGCGAAGCCCGCAAAGACCGAACCGAATGTGCTGCTCAGAGCCGGCGTCTCCACCCTGAAAAGTTATCCACAGGGACGGTGGATTGCCTGTGGAAGATTATCGAAATCTTGCGGACAGTCAGTTTTCCGCGGTGGATCACCAAAAGAGCAAAATGTTTCATGCACAGAAGGCGAAAATCATCCACGGCTCCATCCACAGGTTCATCCACAGGACTTCTTGGCTTGCCGGAGCCGATTAGAACAAGAATCCACAGGGTCCACAGCACCTACTACCACTACTACATAACTACTCAACCAATGACGTCCGGGCGGCACCTGCACTGCTCGCGGACGCCGACGTCGAACCGGGCCACCGCGCTCACACTGAATGACAAGCTTTGTAATTACACGCAACGTAATTACAAAAACGCACGTAGAACTCGGTGCACAGGTGGCGAAATGACCGAACACTTCACAGCCAGCAGCGGTAAGCGAGGCTCTCGCGTAAAGTGAGGGCAGTTGTCATTACGAGGGAGGCCGAAGGCTGTGAAGCTGCGGATTGAACATGATGTTTTCGCGGATGCGGTGAACTGGACTGCGCACACCATCCCGCCGCGTCCAGCTCTGCCAATCCTGGCGGGCATGAAATTGCAGGCGACCAGTGACGGCGCAGTGACCCTGGGCGCATATGATCCGGAAATGTCATCGACGGCCTCCATCGAGGCAGCCGTCGATGAACCGGGAGAAATCCTGGTGAACGGCCACCTACTTGCCAGTTTTGTCAGCGCGCTCCCCAACAAACCGGTGGACCTCACCACGAACGGTCCGAAGCTGGAACTCACCTGCGGTACATCCCGCATGTCCATGCAGTCCATGGAGTTGGCTGACTATCCGGACCAGCCGGAATTGGGCGGCGTATCCGGCATCGTGGATGGCGCCGAATGGAAGCAGGCTGTTTCTCAGGTGGTGACAGCCGCATCGCGTGACGACACGCTGCCGCTGCTGGTGTCCGTGTGCATGGAGATTGAGGGCGAGCACATTTCACTCATGGCCACGGACCGCTACCGCCTCGCGGTGGTGGACCTGACGTGGAAGCCGGAGCAGCCAGACTTCAAGGCGCGCGTTCTAGTGCACGCCGGACGCCTTGCGGATATTTCTAAGGGACTGGGATCCGTGGGGGATGTGCGCATGACGATCGATTCCGGCGGGCGTACCGGCCTCATTGGTTTTGAGGCGGCCGGGCGTACCAGCGTGGCGCGGCTTATTGACGGGGACTACCCGCAGGTGCGCGGTCTATTCCCCAAGGAAAGCACCGGCTATGCCGTCATGAACCGACACGATGTGCTTGATGCCCTCAAGCGCGCCAGCCTGGTGGTGGAGCGTAACTCCGCCGTGCGGCTATCGCTTGAGGATGAGAGCCTGGTACTGACCGCGGGTCATGACGAGAACGCGCAGACGTCGGAGGCTCTGCAGGCCCACCTCACCGGGGAGCCCATCACCATGGCGTTCAATCCGGACTTTTTGAAAACAGGTTTTGGCGCGCTCACCTCAGACTACGTGCGTCTCTCCTTCACCCACCCCACAAAGCCGGCCATCATCACTGGACAAAGCGAGGAGGAAGGCGAGGATTCGCAGGCGTTCCGGCTCCTCCTTATGCCCATTCGCACCTACGCATAAGGATGTACGTTTCCAACCTGGCGCTCACTGATTTTCGCAATTACCACCGCGAAATTCTCCAGCTTCATCCCGGTATCACCACGTTTATCGGTGAAAACGGGCAGGGCAAAACAAACATCGTGGAGGCCGTGGATTACCTGGCAACGTTGGGTTCGCACCGCGTCTCCAGCGATTCGGCGTTAATTCGCCAGGGAGCTCAGGCGGCGGTGGTGCAGGCTCGCGTGGTTACGGGAGGGTCTGCCACCACCGTGGAGGTGGAGATTTTCGCCGGGCGTGCCAATCGTGCCCGTATCAACCGCGGGCACGCGCGGCCAGCGGAAATTCTGGGGATCGTGCGTACGGTGCTCTTTTCCCCGGAGGATCTGGACCTGGTACGCGGGGATCCCGCGGGGAGGCGCGCCTTCCTGGACGGGATCATGGTGCAGTTGCGTCCCCGTCTGGCCGGTGTCAAATCCGAGTATGACCGCGTGCTGCGCCAGCGGGGCGCCCTCCTTAAGTCCATGCAGAAGGCACGGCGGCGCGGGGCGCGGCTAGATTTTGCGGCACTGGAGGTGTGGGATCAGCAGCTTGCGCACCTGGGGGGTCAGATTGTGTCGGCTCGTTCGCGCATTGTGGCCGGCCTGCGCCCCTTTGTACGGCACTATTACGCGCTGGTGAGTGGCAATAGCGCCCGCGCGCGCATTGACTACGCGGCGAATACCGATCGGGGGGCATTTACGCTACCGGCTCCGGAGGCGATCGCCGGTGATCCCGATTGGGATGACGACGCCGCACATCTCGCTGCCTCGGACTCGGATTCTCAGGCCGGTCCGGTGGCGCTCATTGCCGCACACGAGCGTGAACTTGAAGATGCCGCTGCCTGCGAACAGCGCATTGCCAACCTGCTCACCGAGCGGCGTGAAGACGAGGTGACGCGCGGCGTCAACCTGGTGGGTCCCCACCGCGATGAACTGCGGCTTGCGCTCGGCAGCCTGCCCGCGAAGGGCTACGCCTCCCACGGCGAATCGTGGAGTTTCGCGCTCGCATTGCGGCTGGCCTCCTGGCAGCTACTACGCACGGATGCCTCCGGACAGTGGGCGGGTGGCAGCGAGCCCATTCTCATTCTTGATGATGTGTTCGCCGAGCTGGACGCGCGCCGGCGCCAGCGCCTTGCCCACCTGGTGCGCGAGGCCGACCAGGTGCTGGTCACCCAGGCTGTTGGCGATGATCTGCCCGCCGAACTCAGCGGAGATCGCTTCCTGGTGCGCTCCGGCACGGTGACGCCGCTGGGTAATGAGGACGCGCGCAATGAGTAAAATCGAGCAGGCGCGCCTTGAGGCAGCGCGCAAGAACGGTG
Source organism: Neoactinobaculum massilliense (assembly GCF_900604955.1). GTDB lineage: Bacteria > Actinomycetota > Actinomycetes > Actinomycetales > Actinomycetaceae > Neoactinobaculum > Neoactinobaculum massilliense. The sequence continues at coordinate 159,016 of NZ_UWPE01000002.1, read as the reverse complement.
ACATTCTGCCGCTTCGTCTTCTCGACATGCAGCGTGAAGCGGCGTTCCGGCGTGGCGATATTCGCACGCGGCGCCCCTCGGCCGGCGAAGCCGTACGGCGCTTGGAGCAGGAACGCGCGGATGCGGAACCTCTGGGCGACGACGTCGTATCCCCCGGTCCGGGGTGGGGTGACGTTGGTTCCGGGCCGCGCCCTTCCAGCCGGGATCCTCATCCGCTGCGGATGCTGCTGGAGCGGGTGGTGCGTGACCGTGGGTGGGGGCAGAACCTAGACATGGCGAGCGTGAGTGCGCGCTGGCCGGAGATTGTGGGGCCGAACGTGGCCAGAAACTGCAGGGTGGAATCCTTTGCGGACCACGTGCTCACCCTGCGTACCTCCTCTACCTCGTGGAAGGTGCAGATCGAGGCGCTGCTGGCCACCCTGGAGGGGCGACTGCGCGAAGAAGTGGGCGAGGATACGGTGCAGCAGATTGTGGTGAAGGGACCCGATCAACGCTCGTGGAAGCACGGGCTGTTTTCTGTGCCCAGCCGCGGTCCGCGAGATACCTACGGGTAACGCGGCGATAATTCTCATATCATGAGGGCCCGGGAAATGGCGGTATCTAGCTGAAAATGTAGCCATTTTGCGCTAGAATGAATGATGGTTAGTTTGTGGTAGGTACCTACCACTGAAGTCCATCGCGGCTCTAGCGGGCAACTAGCGAAGCATTCGGGCGGGCCGTGGAATGAGGAGTACTTGAGCGTGTCGGATTCTGAGAATATCAATGCGGCCAAAAATACGCCGGAGGCCTCCGGGCAGCCGGACGCAGTATCCAGTGCGGATGCCACGGTGACGGGAGGCCCCGCGGCCGATGAGCACGTGGTTATGGCCGATCACCCGGGCGAGCGCCAGGTAGGCCGGGTGGCGAAGGATCAGGAGTACGACGCCTCAAATATCACCGTGCTGGAGGGCTTGGAAGCCGTCCGTAAACGCCCGGGCATGTACATCGGCTCCACCGGTGAACGCGGCCTCCACCACCTGGTCTACGAGGTAGTGGACAACTCGGTTGATGAGGCGCTGGCCGGTTTCGCCACGCACATTGAAGTGACGCTACGCCGGGATGGTGGTGTGACGGTCACCGATAACGGCCGTGGCATCCCCGTGGATGAGCATCCCACCGAGCATCGCCCGGCCGTCGAGGTAGTGATGACGGTGCTGCATGCCGGCGGAAAGTTCGGGCAGGGCGGCTACGCGGTATCGGGTGGCCTCCACGGCGTCGGCGTGTCCGTGGTGAACGCACTGTCCACCCGCATGGAAACGGAAGTACGGCGCGACGGCTACGTGTGGCGCATTGCTTTCGAAAATGGCGTGCCCGTGGGGCCGCTCGAACGTGGCGAGGCCACCACGGAAACCGGCACCACGCAAACGTTCTGGGCTAACCCGAATATCTTCGAAACCACCCACTACGATTTTGAAACACTGCGCAAGCGCTTCCACCAGATGGCCTTCCTCAACAAGAACCTCCGGATTACCCTCCGTGACGAACGCGAGGGTGCCACCCCGGAAGGCGACGAGGTGACCGGTGACGGCGTCGTCGAAAACGGGCCGGAAATCAGCTACGTGTATTCCGGCGGTCTGCTGGACTACGTCAAGTTCCTCAACACCACCAAGCGCTCGGACACGGTCAACGATGACGTCATCTACTTCGAGGCGGAGGATGCCGAAAAGCAGATCGAGGTGGAGGTGGCGATGCAGTGGACGGAGTCCTATACGGAATCCATCTACACCTTCGCCAACACCATCAACACCACGGAGGGCGGTACCCATGAGGAGGGCTTCCGCTCTGCCCTCACGTCCGTGGTCAACAAGTACGCACGTGATCACAATCTGATTCGCGATAAGGATCCGAACCTGAGCGGTGAGGATATTCGCGAGGGGCTCACCGCCGTCATCTCCGTGAAGCTGGGCAACCCGCAGTTCGAGGGCCAGACCAAGACGAAGCTGGGTAACACGGAGGCGCGCACCTTCGTGCAGCAGCAGATGTACGCCTACCTGACGGACTGGATGGACGCGCACCCGAATGACGCGAAGGCAATCATTCGCAAAGCCGACCAGGCATTCGCCGCCCGCAACGCCGCCCGCAAGGCGCGTGAGGCCACCCGCCGCAAGACGGTACTGGAATCCGCGTCCATGCCGGGAAAGCTGAAGGACTGCACCTCCAATAATCCGGAGGAATGCGAAGTATTCATCGTGGAGGGTGATTCCGCCGGCGGCTCCGCGGTGAACGGACGCGATCCCATGCACCAGGCGATCATGCCGATTCGCGGCAAGATCCTCAACGTGGAGAAGGCGCGGCTGGACCGGGCGCTCTCCTCGGACACCATTCAGGGCCTGATCACCGCGTTTGGCACCGGCATTGGCGACGAATTCGATATGGCCAAGCTGCGCTACTACAAGATCATCTTCATGGCGGATGCGGACGTGGACGGCGCCCACATTTCCACGCTGCTGCTCACGCTGGTCTACCGCTACATGCGTCCGCTCATTGAGGCCGGCCACGTATACCTGGCCATGCCGCCGCTCTACCGCATCAAGTGGACGAACGCGCCGCACTCCTACGTGTTCTCGGACCGTGAGCGTGATGAGGTGCTAGCGGAGGGCAAAGAAAAGGGATGGCGCCTGCCGAAGGAGGAAACGCAGCGCATCCAGCGCTACAAGGGCCTGGGTGAGATGAACCCGGAGGAGCTGTGGGACACCACGATGAATCCGGATAATCGCACGCTCAAGCAGGTGTCTATCGGCGAAGCTGCGGCCACGGATGAAACGTTCTCCGTGCTCATGGGTGAGGACGTCGATGCTCGGCGTGGTTTCATCCAGCGCAACGCACATGACGTACGGTTCTTGGACATTTAAGGACGCGAGGGACGACGCCGAAGCGGCGAGCCCTGCTGGCGGGCCGAACTCCGGGTGGCACTCCCGGGCTTCGAATAGCCGGATGCTTCGGTGAGCTGGAACGAGACGAGGAACGGGGCCGGCGGCCCCAACCGTGGGACGCGAGGGATTGAGGAAGAATGGCAGAACAGGACGCCGAGGTTTATAACGGCGGCGAAATTACGGAGGTAGATCTCCAGCGCGAGATGGAGACGTCCTACCTGGACTACGCAATGTCGGTGATTGTGGGGCGTGCCCTCCCCGACGTGCGTGATGGCTTGAAGCCGGTGCACCGCCGCGTCATCTACGCAATGTATGACGGCGGGTACCGCCCGGATAACTCCTTCTCCAAATCCGCCAAGATCGTGGGCGACGTGATGGGGCACTATCACCCACACGGCGACGCCGCCATCTATGACACAATGGCGCGCCTGGCGCAGCCGTGGAACATGCGGTATCCGCTGGTGGCCGGGCAGGGCAACTTCGGCACCCCCGGAGATCTCGGGCCGGCGGCACCCCGATACACGGAGGCCCGCATGGCCCCGCTCGCCATGGAAATGGTGCGGGACATTAAAGAGGACACGGTGGACTTCGAGCCGAACTATGACGGCTCCCTCCAGGAGCCCACGGTGCTCCCCGCGCGTTTCCCCAATCTCCTGGTCAACGGTTCCGAGGGCATCGCGGTGGGTATGGCCACGCGTATTCCCACGCACAACCTGCGTGAGGTCAATGACGGCGTGCAGTGGTACCTCAAGCATCCCGATGCGTCCCGTGAAGAACTACTGGGCGAACTCATGCTTCGCATTAAGGGGCCGGATTTCCCCTCCGGTGCCACCATCCTGGGTACCAAGGGCATTGAGGACATGTACCGGACCGGGCATGGATCCATTGTGCAGCGCGCCAACGTGGAAGTGGATGAGATTAATGGGCGCACCTGCCTGGTGATTGGGGATCTCCCCTACCAGGTCAACCCGGACCGGCTCCTCGACCGCATGGTGGAGGGCGTCAAGGACGGCCGCCTCTCCGGTATCGCGGATATTCGTGACGAAACCTCGGGGCGGGCCGGGCAGCGCATCGTCGTCGTCCTCAAAAAGGACGCTGTGCCCAAGGTGGTCCTCAACAACCTCTACAAGCACACGCAACTTCAGAACAACTTCCCGGCCAACATGCTGGCGCTGGTGGACGGCGTACCGCGCACGCTCTCGCTGGACGGCTTTGTGCGGCACTGGGTGGATCACCAGATGAACGTGATTCGGCGGCGCACCAACTACCGGCTGGCCGAAGCACTCCGGCGCATGCACATTCTCGAGGGCTATCTCAAGGCGCTGGACGCGATGGAGGAGGTCATTGCTCTCATCCGCGCCTCCGCGACGGTGGATGTGGCGCGCACCGGCCTCATGGCGCTGCTGGATATTGACGAGGACCAGGCCAATGCCATTCTGGAGATGCAGCTGCGCCGCCTGGCAGCCCTGGAACGGCAGAAAATCACCGATGAGTACAACGAAAAGAAGGCGCTCACCGATGATTATCGGGCCATTCTGGGCTCGGAGGACCGCCAGCGCGGCATCATCGCCGACGAACTCCAGGAGATCACCGATAAGTACGGGGATGAGCGCCGGACGCAGATCCTCCCCTATGACGGTGAGATGAGCGTGGAGGATCTTATCCCGGAGGAAAACGTGGTTATCACCATCACCACGTCCGGGTTCATCAAGCGCACGAAGGTATCCGAATATCGTTCGCAGCACCGCGGCGGAAAGGGCATCAAGGGTGCCTCGCTGCGCGCGGATGATGCGATCGACCAGCTGGTGATCGCCTCCACCCATGATTGGCAGCTGGTATTCACCAATCAGGGGCGCGTCTATCGTTCCAAGGGCTACGAGATCCCCGAGGGTTCGCGCGAGTCCAAGGGTCAGCACGTGGCGAACTTTATGGTCTTCCAACCGGGTGAGCGCCCCACCGGCCACATCTCCATCTCCTCCTACAACGACGCCGATTACCTGGTACTTGCCACAAAGAGCGGTCTGGTAAAGAAGACGCGGCTGGCCGACTTTGACTCGCCGCGCTCGGGAGGCCTCATTGCCATCAAGCTGCGCGAACTTCCGGATGGCACCACGGATGAAGTGGTGTCCGCCCGGCTGGTCAACGCTGAGGACGATCTCCTGTTGGTAAGCCGGGACGGCATGTCACTCCGCTTCACCGCCGACGACGACGCGTTGCGTCCCACCGGGCGCGCCACCTCCGGGGTGACGGGCATGAAGTTCCGTGGGGATGATTGCCTGCTGTCCATGGACGTGGTGAAGCCCGGGACAGACGTGTTTGTGGTGACCGAGCATGGTTTCGCCAAGCGCACGCCGGAGGCGGAGTATCGCCGGCAGGGCCGCGGCGGACTGGGCATCAAGGTTGCCAAGTTGACCGAGGAGCGCGGCAAGCTGGTGAGTGCGCTGGTCACCGAGGGCGATCAGGAAATCATGGTGGTGATGAATTCCGGCAAGGTGATGCGCACCAACGTGGCCGAAGTGAACACCACCGGGCGTAATACGCAGGGTGTCACCTTTGTACGCCCGGCCGACGGCGATTACATCGTGGACGTGGCCGTTAATACGGAGGCGGCCATCGAGGCCGAGGCGGATGCGGAGGCCGGTGCAGAAGCCGAGGTTGACGCAGCGGGCACCGCGGAAGCCAGCGTGGAGAATGCCGAGGCGGGCACCGCTGAAGCCGACAGTGCCGCGGATGCGGAGGCAAACAGCGCGGAGTAGCCGGGTGCCGGGCGCTCGGGATGGGCGCCCGACTGAGGCTTTCCGTTGCCGCGAGAAGCGAAGCGGGCGGGGCGGACGGCGTCGTCGCCACTGAAGAATGGCTGTGTGATCACGTGTGGCGGGCGGCCGGAGAGCGTTCTGCGCGATAGGCTTAAACGGTCTGACCGGAAAGGACACACAATGAGCGAAGACGTTGCGCCCATGCGGGCCACCAGTGGGCCGCGCCGCCCCGAAACGCGCGTGCCGCAGCCGCCTCAGAAGCGGGCCGTGGGCATTCGGCGCGTTCGGATGACTATCTCCAAGATTGATCCGCTCTCCGCGCTTAAGCTTGGGTTCCTACTGTCCGTGGCGTTCGGGCTCATGTTTATCATCGCCACCATCCTGGTGTGGCTGGTGCTGGATGGGATGCACGTGTTCTCGTCCATTAATGATCTGCTAGAGACACTCAATAACGCGCAACTACTTCAGGCGGGTCAGTATCTGCAGTTCGGCCGCTGGGTGAGTTTCTCTGTGATCGTGGCCATTGTTGACGTGGTCCTACTCACCGCACTCACCGCGCTTGGTGCCCTCATCTACAACCTGTTTGCCTCCCTGGTGGGTGGCGTGCACATTACCGTCACAGACGAGTAGTACGATGCCGGCCTTGGCGATCCTGCTGGGCCGGCATCAAGTAAATATTCCGGTGAGCCGGTACAAATTGGGGGCGCGTCTGCACGCACCCCCAATCAGTATGTGGTTACTACTTCAGTTTCTTGGCTGCCTCGGCGCGTGCCGTGAGCGTGGCCTCCTGGACGGCGTCACGGAACTCAGCGATTTCTGGCTTCGGCGGGAGGCCGTAGGCGTCGTTGACAGAATCAAGCAGCGGCTTCATTGCCTCGGCGCTGAAATCATAGGGAAGCGGCGTGGCCATCTCATCAAGGTTGCGCAGCACATGCTCCACCAGGTGGGCGAGGCCCTGCGGCCCACCGCCCAGATGGAATGCCTTGAACGGACCCACGGCGGCCCAGCGCGTACCAATGGATGTTTCTACCAGGGTGTCGAGATCCTCGGCGGTGATCACGCCGGCCTGCACCAGGGATACTGCCTCGCGAATGATCGCAATCTGGAGCCGGTTACCCACAAAGCCCGGGATTTCCTTATTAATACGGATGGGGCTCTTCCCAACGGCGCGGTAGAACTCTAGTGCCGCGTTCGTGGCCTCCTCGGAGGTGCGCTCCCCCGGCACCACCTCAACCAGCGGCATGACGTGCGGCGGATTAAACGGATGGCCGACCAGTACGCGAGCCGCTCCGGCGTCGTCCAGATTCTTCGCAATCAGAGTGGCTGGAATAGCAGACGACGACGTGGCGATGATGGCCGTGGACGGGGCCGCGCCGAGCATGGCGGCGAACGTCTCGCGCTTCCAATCCACGTTCTCCGGACCCGCCTCCTGCACCCAGTCCGCGTCCTTGGCGGCGGCCTCTGCGGTGGGAGCGATAGTGATCGTGCCCGCGGGCACGCCCGCCGCCTTCTCCGTGGCCGCGACAACATCCGCCAGATCAGGGCGAGGATCAAATACGGTCACATGCAGACCATGCGTCAGGAACAGTCGAGCCCAGGACTGCCCGATTACACCAAAACCAACACTTGCAACATTGGATACTGTCATGTGACACATGCTACTCCTGTGTGGCGGAGGGCATGCGCGCGGGATGTGGCATGCGGTGGGGCGTGTGGCGGGTCCGGTGCGCGTGCGGCGTGCCAGCCTGACGTGCGAGCAGGGTCCGGTGCGGGCAGGGGTTGGTGCGCGAGTGGGGCGGGGTCCGGCGCGGACGGCGGAAATGTGAGTCGAGTCGCGCTTTAGTGGAGTGGCAAAGCAGCAGCCATTGGGATAAAGTATCTGAGTCCGCGGGCCTATAGCTCAGTTGGTTAGAGCGCTGTCCTGATAAGACAGAGGTCGATGGTTCGAGTCCATCTAGGCCCACTCTTCGTGGGGTGATCGAGTATGGGTGGAGGCAAGAGCATGAAGAAGTTGATGCTCCTTGGCGCCGCCGGTATTGCGATTTACCTGGTGATTTTCTCCGTCCAGCTGCATACGCAGGATCTGGCGGCGTGGCATCAGGTCCCGGATCCCGCGTAGGGGGCTATAGCGCAGCTGGTAGCGCACCTGCTTTGCAAGCAGGGGGTCGCGGGTTCGAATCCCGCTAGCTCCACAGTGTTTCGCTGCTTGAACGGCCGGCGTGATATCTCTGCATCTGGTTTCGTCGGACCAACCTCAAAGTTTCGTGAGCTACTCCTACTGGAACGACGTCGTCGTACAACGGAACGCGCCCGGGGTAGCGTGGGTGCGTGGCACATATGGCTGAAGAATTTCGCATTGAGCATGACACGATGGGGGACGTGCGCGTGCCCGCGGCCGCACTATGGGGAGCCCAGACGCAGCGCGCGATAGAAAACTTCCCCATTTCGGGGAAACGGTTGGCACCCAGCCATATCGTAGCGCTCGCCCAGATCAAGCGGGCCGCGGCGATCGCAAATCGAGAATTAGGCGTGCTGAGCGAGGCGCAGTCGGCGGCGATTGTGGCGGCGGCCGAGGAAGTGATCGCCGGCCGGCATGACGCCGAATTCCCGGTGGACGTGTTCCAGACGGGATCGGGAACGTCGTCGAACATGAACATGAATGAGGTCATTGCGCGGATTGCGGCGCGCGCTTCCGGCCTCCCCATCCATCCGAATGATCATGTGAACGCCTCACAGTCCTCCAATGATGTGTTCCCCAGTTCCATCCATATCGCCGCTTACCAGGCCGTGCAGGATGTGCTCATGCCCGGACTGAAGCGGCTGGCGGACGCGTTGGAGGCAAAAGCGACCGAGCTACGCGGCGTGGTGACGGCCGGGCGCACCCATCTCATGGATGCCACGCCCATCACGCTCGGCCAGGAATTCTCCGGGCACGCGGCGCAAATGCGTCATGGGATTGAGCGGGTCGAGGTCGCGCTACCGCGCCTGGCCGAGCTGCCGCTGGGCGGGACAGCCGTGGGTACCGGGCTCAATGCGCCGGCCGGCTTTGCTGCGCGCACCATCGAACTCATTGCCGCGGCCACCGGGTTGCCGCTGCGGGAGGCAAGGAACCATTTTGAGGCCCAGGGTGCGCAGGATGCGCTGGTGGAGCTCTCGGGCGCGCTGCGCACGGTGGCCGTTTCTCTGGTGAAAATTGCCAATGACCTGCGCTGGATGGGCTCCGGCCCCCGCGCCGGCCTTCACGAAATAAATCTGCCGGACCTTCAGCCGGGCTCCTCCATTATGCCCGGGAAAGTTAATCCCGTGCTCCCAGAGGCGGCGGTGCAGGTGGCCGCACAGGTGATTGGTAACGACACCACCATCGCCTTCGCCGGCGCTCAGGGCAATTTCGATCTCCTGGTGATGCTGCCCGTCATGGCCGCGAACCTGCTGGAGTCCATCACCATTCTGGGACGGGTATGCGCGCTGCTGGCCGAACGCTGCGTGGCTGGGATAACCGCGAACACGGAGGTGTGCCAGCGTTACGCGGCCTCCTCCAGCGCTATCGTCACCCCGCTCAGCAAAGTGATTGGGTACGACGCCGCCGCGCGCGTCGCCAAGTACGCCCTGACCCGGGGCGTCACGGTCCGGGAAGCCGCGGTGGCGCTGGGATTGACGGGAACGGGTGGGTCCGGGGCCGTGCTCAGCGAGGCCGAGCTGGACCGGGTGCTGGACGTGCACCGCATGGTGGGCGAGTAGCGGCCCGGTTGGGCGCGAGAGGCCGGACTTATATCCGAGTGAGCAGATCGCGGACGCGCTCCTCAATGATTGCGGCAATCTCGCGTACTCGCGCCACGGGCTGACCGGCCGGATCGGGCACATCCCAGTCTTCATAGTGTTTGCCGGGATAGATCGGGCAGGTTTCTCCGCAGCCCATGGTGATGACCCAATCCGAAGCCTCCACGTCCTCCGGCGCCAGCAGGCGGGGTTCATGATCGGGCGTCAGGCCGCGTTCGGTGAGAACCTGCAGCACAGCCGGATGGAGCGACGCCGCGGGTTCGGTGCCCGCGGAGCGCACGGTGATGCCGGGGGTGGCCAGTGACCGCGCGATGGCCGCTGCCAACTGAGAGCGGCCGGCGTTCTGGCGGCAGGCAAACATGATGGAAATGGGCGGGGTGACGGAAGTACTCACGCTGCGCACCCTACCCCGGACCGACCCGCCTAGAAGTCCGCGATCACCAGCTTCTTCATCTGCATCATGTGCTCGTAGGCGCCCGGCCGAGCCATGAGCTCCCCCATGTTGTCCGGAACAATCTGCCAGGTGAGGCCGTACTTATCCTGGCACCAGCCGCACTGTTCGGCTTCGGGTACGGCGGAGAGCCCGTCCCATAGCGCGTCGATTTCTTCCTGCCCGTGTGCCTGTACTAGGAGTGACACGCCGCCGGAGAATCCGAAATCATGCGCATCTCCGCCGTCAAGTGCGGCCAACCACTGGGAGCCCAGCACGAAATCCGTGTAGGCCAGTGCGCCCTTCACGCCGGGATTCTTCTGTACTACCCCGCGGTACGTGGCAAGCCGGTGCGCCAGTGCCTTCTTAAACACCTTGATGTAGTACTTGACGGCCTTGTCCGCCCGTGGCTGTGCGCCCGTAAACATAAGCTGGGGCACCAGGAACGGCCGTGCCTCGCCGTCGGGATCAAGAAAATTCAGTTGCCAGTTCACGCCGAATCGATCCTCCACCCAGCCGTAGAGCCGCGCGAACGGGTAGGAGCCGAGTTCCATGCGAACCGTTCCGCCTTCGGTGAGCTTGGCCCAGGACTTGCGAATCTCCTGCTCCACGCGCTCGGGGGTGCCCCATTCAAGCACGTCGAAATTGAGCATGAAGGAGATGGCAGGCGTGAGGCTCAGCGAATTGTCGCCGTTAATGAGCATGAGCGCGCAATCATCCACGCTGAGGTCCACCGTCATGGTGGTGCCGGCAAACTGGCGCTGGAACTCCGGCAGCCCCTCCTCCGGGTAGCGCACCTTCCCCGTAACTTCCGTGTAGGGAAGCGCCTCGGTGTAGAACTGGGCGGCCTCGTCCGCGGTGCCGTTGAGCCATACGTTCGGGATAATCATCTGTTCCGGCGCCTGGTACGCGCCCTCTTCCGTACTCATGACGCCAGGCTAGTAGATGAACGACGCCGCCCGCCCCGATACATTCGGGTGGTGCGCGGCGACGCACCGTGGTTGGCTGGAGTCATGAATCTTGAACGTGAGTACGGCCCGAATCCCTATGAAATTCTGCCGCAGTTGCCGCACCTGGAGGTATGGTCCGACGACGTTGCGGACGGTCAGCCCCTCGGCGCTGCCCAGACCGCACAGGGCGGAAGTATTTCCCCACATTTGGCATGGGAAGCCGGCCCGGAGGGCACCCGCTCCTACGCTGTATCCATGTTTGATCCGGATGCGCCCACGGCCTCCGGGTTCTGGCACTGGATGCTCGTGGACATTCCGGCGGACGTGACAGAACTGCCGGCGGGCGCAGGCTCGGCGGGCGGCACGCTCCCCGAGGGCGCATTCATGCTCCGCAATGATGGCGGCACGGTGGCGTTCACCGGCGCCAATCCGCCGGCCGGGGACCACCAGCACCGCTATTACATTGCCGTACACGCCGTGGGTGCACGGTCACTCGGCGTGGCACGCGACGCCTCGCTGGCCTCGGTGGGCTTCAACCTCACCTTCCACTCCCTGGCTCGCGGCTGGATCATGGGCACGGCCGAGAGCTAGCCGGGCGTTACCCCGGCTAGCTCTCACGCACCTTACTTCTGCAGCCAGTTGGAAGCAGCCACAATGATGTTCTGCAGCCCGGTGTCCAGTGTGGGCTGGAGGTCCGGTGCGAAGAACGGCGAGTGGTTGCCATAGGCCGTGCTGAGATCCTCGAAGCCACCCCACATCCAGTACACGTACGGCACCCCGAACGCGTTCGGAATAATGGAGAAGTCCTCGGAGGCGGACTGCGGCTTATCGAGATCGATGAACTTGTCCCCGTAGAATTCGCGGAAGGATGCAGCGACCTTGGCGGTGGCATCGGCGTCATTCACCGTGAGGGGGTAGTTCGCGTAGTAGCGGAACGTAGGCTCCGAGGGCGAACCCGCACCCTGGCAGGCGGCCCGCGTAATGCGCTCAATCTCTGTACGCAGCAGCTTGGATTCGGCCTCCGAGTAGGAGCGCGTGTTAATGAGCAGGGTGGCGTGATCGGAAATGGTGTTAGCCACCGAGCCCGCATGAATAGCACCCACCGTGAGCAGTGCCGGCTCCGAAATAGCCGTGCGGCGGGAGACGATGGTCTGCAGCTGCATCACCACGTTGGAGGCGAGCACCACTGGATCGATACCCTTTTCCGGCATGGACCCGTGCGTACCGGCGCCGGGTAGCGTGACCTCTACGGAGAAGGAACTGGAGAGCGTGGGACCAGCCTTGAGCTCCACGGCGCCCGCCGGAATGGACATGACGTGCTGCACCAGCACTACGTCCGGCTTCTCCACCTTGTCCACCAGGCCGTCATCCACCATGGACTGCGCGCCGAGCGCCAGCTCCTCTCCCGGCTGGAACAGCGCGATGAACGTGCCTGACCAGGCATCCTTGTGCGCCACCAGTGCCGCCGCCGTGGATAGCAGCGAGGTGATGTGGAAATCGTGGCCGCAGGCGTGCATGGTATGCACGGTTTCGCCCGTTTCCTTGTTCACTACGGTGCGCTCAGGGACACCGTAGTCCTTGCCCGACTGGTCCTGAACCGGCAGGCCATCAAAATCAGCGCGCGCCATGACCGTGGCACCCTCACCGTTGTGGAACGTGCCTACTACGCCGCCGCCGATCTCCTGCACGTCGAAGCCGATCTTCTCCAGCTCCTCGTGGATACGAGCGCGTGTCTCATCCTCCTGCATGGAGATTTCAGCATGCTGGTGGAACCACTTGTAGAGCTCCTCACGGGCGCTCCGGGTGGCGTCCAGGTCCGCCAGAATCGCGTTTGTCATCTTCTCCCCTTTCTGCCGGCACGGCCCATTCAGGCTGCCTTGTAGGTTCAGGGTAATGCTTGGCTCCCACACATTTTGTGGCTTGGGAGTAAGCGGCGGTTCGGGCACAACGACGTCGAGGCGCAGCCGGCCGGCGTGTCCGGGGCAGGGCGGTGCGCCGTGAGAAAAAGATGACGCTCAGGGGGACTGGTTTTGGAATATTAGGTGCATGAGTTATTCGGGGCAGTTTTACGGTGGCGGACCACAGGGCGTGGATCCCGGTGCAGATGATCGCTGCGCAGACGTGAGTGATGCGGACATTATTGCTGCTAGCGGCCCCGGTACGTTTCAGAATGATGCTGGGAATAACGGCGGGCGGAATCCAGCCGACGCTACGCATTCGGAGGATGCGCCATTCCACGTACGTATGGAAAAGCCCGCATCTACCGAGGGTTTCTATCCCGCGAACCGGGAACCCACCGGATACCGTTCAGAGGATTTTCGTTCCCGCGCAGGATTTTCCAGAACTTTCTCCTCCGCTGCCACGAAAGAAACCGGGTGGGGCGGTGTCGTCGCGTCGCGGGTACGGCACTGGGCGTGGGTTCTGCTCATGGCGAATCCCTTCCTCGTCATGGTGGTGAGGCTCGCCGCTACACCCGTGACAGCCGGCACCGCGTGGCTGCGACTATTTATTACCGTGCCCGTGCTGTGGATTTTCCTGCTGGCCGCCACGATCACCACGCAGTTAGGAACGCTGGGGAAGCGGCGGACGTCCGTATGGATGCCGGTGAGCTATACGCTCGCCACCCTCGGCTTCCTCGTTTACGCCGGCTTTGCACCCTTCTTTGCTGACTTCCCCGGCGCCCTGCCGGCTACCTACGGGTGGATTTCGTCGCTGGCCGTGCTCACCATGATTGGTGGATATCTCTGGTGGTGGGCCGAGCTGTGCCGCGCCGTTGGCCAGGTGCCGGACGCGCTGCGCTAGCCTCGCGCGGTACTAGCGTCCACCAGCGCCTGGAGGTCCGCGCGCTCGAAACGATTACCGAATACCGGCCCGTCGGGCTCCAGAATGTGTCCCTGCGGGAGCGTCATCTCTACCGGATCGAAACCGGCGTCGTCCACAATCCTCGCAACCGCGTGCCGCGCTGCCTCGTTATCTCCCGCCACACCGAGGGCTCGCCGGCCGGGCACGTGCGCGGGCCGGGCGTCCGCCGTTAGCTCCGTGTAGGCGGTGTGATTGAACGTCTTCACCACGCGCAGATCCGGATTTGCCTGCGCGAAAGCGCGGGTATTAACGCCCGCGGGCGAATCACCATCGGTGGGCTCCCACGCGTTTGTTGCGTCAATAATCACGCCGTCATAGCCGCTCAGGTCCAGGTTCATGGCGGCCGGCCCGGGCACGGCCAGAATCAGGTAGTCCGCGCGAAGAATCTCCTCTCGGCTTGCCATCTGAGCCGTGGGGAGCATAACGGAGAGCGCCAGATTTCGCTCCGCCGAATCTGAGCGAGACCAGGCGAGGAGCGGATAACCGGCGGCTTCGAGGAGCCGGCCCACCGCTGTTCCTAGTTTTCCGACGCCGATCAGTCCCACCGTCGGTTTTGAGTTTCGGGACGACGCTGACGTTTCCGCGGTCCCGGCAGTCACGCTGAGTGTCATGTGCGTCTTAACGGTGGGGCGGATGGCGATATTCCAGGGCCGTGGCTATCGCCTGTTCGCGGTCGCAGTCACCGTATGCGTTCAGGTGGCCGGCTGCTGTGTCCCCAAAGTAGGGGTGCCTTGAGGCGGCGATCCAGGCTGCTAGTGAGGCGTTGCTGTGCTCCCAAAGTAAGGGTGACCTTCCTAGTGCGGGGTCAGACGAGCGGCAATACTCGGTGGGGCGGGCGGCATGCGCCGCACGCGGTGAAATCCCGCGACCGAGGGCGCGGCAAGGAGAGTATGCATGGCAGAGTCCTATGAGGTGCTTGATGAAACGGCGGATACAGCCGAAGTAGACGAGGGCAAGGTATCGGCCAGCGAGAAGATGAACCGGCTTCGTGCGGGTGTACTCGGCGCCAATGATGGCATCGTGAGTGTGGCGGCCGTGGTGATTGGCATGGTGGGCGGCAGTGCATCTCCCCGGGCGACGGCTATGGCCGGCCTAGCGGCGCTGGTGGGTGGTGCGGTGTCGATGGCGCTGGGTGAATTCGTATCCGTATCTTCCCAGCGGGACGCGGAAATGGAAGCAATTCGGCGTAACGAACTGGACGCTTCGCCCCGGGACCTTGTCTCACCGGTGGGTGCGGCCATCTCCTCCTTCTTCTCCTTCCTGACGGGCGGCATTATCCCGATGCTGGCCGTGACGTTGCCGCCCATCGGGTGGCGGTTGGTGATCTCCTTTGGTGCCACTATCTTTGCGCTGGCGGCCACAGGATTTATTTCCGCGCACATTGGCGATTCAAAGGCGGGCCGTGCCACTATCCGCATGGTGGTGGGCGGCACGCTGGGCCTAGCACTCACGTTCCTGGTGGGCATGCTGTTTGGTCAGGTGGTGGCCTAGCTTCCGGGCGTCCCGGGGAAACCGCCACATACTGGCAACTGCTCACTACCCTGCGCTGGTCTCCGCACGTTGGTCGGGAGCAACACGCGTCGGTGTCTCGGTCCCCGCATGTCGGCGCTAGCCTCCACATACCGCCCGGGAATAACTCTTACGAATCCCGAATTGAAACTAGTGGAAAATTCAAATACTGACGGCTAGCCGTATCAGGTTTGCTCAATAGCCGCGTACCCGTGGTGCCTGGAAGGTTTCGCGACCAGACGGCGTCGTACGTGGTGCGTGGCCGCGAGGCAGCCCAGAGGGTGGCCCCGTAGCGCGTGACCGCGGGCAATACCGGACCGGACGCCGTCGTAGAGAAGGGAAAGCGTATGAGCCAGCCGATTAGCATTGGTATCGATACATTCGGCGACGTCACGGAGGACGGACGGGGCGGTACCACTCCGTACGCGCAGACGGTGCGCGACGTCGTGGACGAAGGCGTGCTCACCGATCAGGTGGGTTTGGACACGTTCAACCTGGGCGAACACCATCGCGACGATTTCGCCGTCTCCGCACCGGAGGTGGTGCTGGGTGCCATTGCGGCGCGTACCTCGCACGTACACCTGAGCTCGGCGGTAACAGTGCTGAGCTCGGATGATCCCGTACGTGTATTCGAGCGTTTCTCCGAAGTAGATGCGATCTCCGGTGGGCGTGCCGAAATTATTGTGGGACGCGGTTCGTTTATCGAATCCTTCCCGCTGTTTGGATATTCGCTGCAGGACTACGAGCAGCTATTCAATGAAAAGCTCGCCATGCTCGTGGAGCTACTCAAAGCGGGAAAAAAGCCGGTTACCTGGCCGGGGACCAAATTCACTCAGCGCATCAAGGAAACCCGCATATATCCGCCCATTGAGCATGGCACGCTGAAAACCTGGGTGGCCGTGGGTGGCAGTCCCGAATCGGTGATTCGCGCGGCCAAGTATCGCCTCCCGCTCATGCTGGCCATTATCGGTGGGCCGCCGGTTCGGTTCCGTCCGTTCGTGGACCTCTACCGCAAGGCGTGGAAACAGCTCGGCAATCCGGGTGAGCCGGAGATCGGCTTCCATTCGCCCGGCTATATCGCTGAGAACGACGCCGAAGCGGCCACGGAGTATTTCGCGCACTACGTGGAATCCAACGCACGTCTGGGCAAGGAGCGCGGCTGGCGCCCGCCTACCCGTGAGGCGTACGAGCAGGAGGTTGCCCACGGCGCCATGATGGTGGGTTCACCCGAGACGGTGGCGCGGCGAATTGCCGGGAATATGAAGGCACTGGGCGCCACCCGGTTTGACCTTAAACAGTCCATGGGACGGCTCTCGCACGCTAAGCAGATGGCGTCGATCGAGCTGTTCGGGACGAAGGTGGCGCCCCTGATCAGGGACTATGTGGCGGATCCGGACTTCCCGGCGGCAACCGCATAGCGGCGTGGACGGCGCGGAGACGGACCGGCCCAGCCACACTGCGTGGCGGCTCCTCACATTATGTGGAGAGCTAGGACAGCTGGTCGGGCGCAACGCCCTCAAGCGTGAGGAGCAATGCTTTCACCCACTCACCGCCGCCGTAACTTCCCATGCCACCGGAGGCCGGCACCACGCGGTGACACGGCACGATGATGGGGATCGGGTTGTGGGCGCAGGCGGTACCCACGGCCCGCGCCGCCCGCGGCCGGCCGGCCATGGCCGCCACTTCTCCGTAGCTGGCCACGTGGCCGTAGGGAATCTGGCACATCGCCCGCCGCGCCTCCAAATAGAAACCGGAGGATAGTACCGGGTCGAGTGGCACCGAGAAACGCTTAAGCTGGCCCGCGAAATAGGTGCCAAGCTCCGTCTCGGCTTGAGCGAGGACATCGCGAATGCGCAGGCCATCGTGACCCGCGTAGGCATCCTCAGGCTGTACGGGTCCCACTAGCTCGGCATCGCAGCGGTGCAGTGTTCCCGCGGTTGTATCCGTTTCCGGCTGCGTGAGATACACAATCTCAGCGAGGCCGCGCGGCGTGGCGATAAGCCGAAGCGGCCCCACGGGACTGGTGATATCGCGGAAACCGAACGGGCCCGTGGGGGCCGCCTGGCTAGTGCGCGGCGTTTGCTTCACCCGCACCTGCCGCATGGGCGCCCTGCTGCCGCTCGCTGTCACTTTCCGCTTCCTCGGCTCCTTCCTCAGCGGGGATATCGACATCCTCCCAGAAGGAATCCGCCCACGGATCCTCGGTGGGCTGGGCGCGCTTCCAGAGGAAATAAGCCGCTGCGGCCACGCCACCAAGTGCCAGGCTGACACCGATTACTTTGCCGAAACGATGCTTCGGCTTGGGCGCTGCTGCCTTCTTCGCGGCTTTGGCCGCCTCCTTGGTGGCGGCCTTGGCGGACTTCGCTGCCTGTGCGGCGGCCTTCTTCGCGGAGCTTGCTACGGTGAGGCCCTCGAGCGCCACTTCTTGACCCTTAGCTACCACTTCCTGTCCTTTCTTGACGGCTTCTTCACCATGTTCCGTGGCCACCTGGCGCGCGGACTTGAGGGCGCGCTTGGCGCGAGGCAGATACTCTGCTTCCGCGCGCTCTGCTACATCCTTGACCGTATCCTTTGCGTCCTCTACGTACGGCTTGAGGAAATCTGTAGCACCGCTCACGGCATCCTTCGCGTTCTTCAGATACGGCTTGGCGCGAGTTGCCGCATCATCTAGATATGGCTTGGCCAGCGCTGCGGCATCCTCCACGTAGGGCCGTACGGCATCCTTCGCATTTTCCACGTACGGCTTCACGGTATCCGCCACCCTCGCGGCAGCAGGCGCAACGGCGTCGCGGCCCTGAGCCGCCAGCACGGCGAGCTGATCCTTGGTATCCGTGGCCGCACTACGAAGGGCGGACACCGCCTGATTCTCGCGCCGTTCCAGCTTCCGGGCACGCAGTCCATGATCCTTACCCAGTTTTGCCTGCGCAGCCTCAACCTCAACCACGCGCTTGAGAGCCTTGACCAGGCGGTTCACCTGCTTTTCTGCCGCCCTGCGCGAAACTTTTGTGCGAGACATCCGAACCTCCTTTGGTACAACGGCGCCATGCGGCCCCGCCACTCACTTATCGCCCATTCTTCCACGAATTGTGACGCAGAATGTCCGCGCGGCGCGAAGAAAATCGCGCGGATTTTGAGAACACGCGCGGTTATCCACGGCGTGCCAGAAGATTCGGTGGGGCGGCAGGTCTAGGACGGGAGCGGACGACGTCGGCGGAGGAATGATGACTTGCACGGCGAATGAGACGGGAGCGGCGTTCACGGGCGGAATGTCGTGGGACTGTGGAAAGATGGCACCATGCAAGCAACGATTCATACCAGTATGGGCGATATTGCCCTGGAGCTATTCCCCGACTCCGCGCCGGAAACGGTGAAGAATTTCGCGGCCCTAGCATCCGGCACACGTGAGTGGACGAACCCGCTGACCGGTGAGAAGTCCACGGATCCGCTGTACAACGGCACTATTTTCCACCGTGTTATCGGAGATTTTATGATCCAGGGTGGGTGCCCGATCGGTAACGGTACGGGTGGTCCCGGATACGCGTTCGACGACGAAATTGATCCCGCGCGCAGCTTTGACCATCCCTACATTTTGGCGATGGCAAATGCCGGGCGCCGCTTCGGCCACGGCACGAACGGGTCGCAGTTCTTCATCACGGTGGTACCCACTCCCTGGCTGGATGGTAAGCACACCATTTTCGGTGAGGTTCAGGACGATGCTTCCAAGCAGGTAGTGGACAAGATTGCGGCCGTACGCACGGATCGCAGTGATCGGCCGCTGGAGCCGGTCATCATTGAATCCATTGCCGTAGAGGAATAGGGCGCATGAACATCAGCAACAGGATCGCGTGGCGGAAATCGGCTCTGGGGCGCAGTGCATGGCGGCCCTGGGTCACCATTGTGCTAATTGCGATCAATGTGCTGGTGTACGTGGCGCAGTTACTGTCATCCGGCGTACAGAGCACCATGATTTTTGCGCCGGTGATTGGCAGCCTCCAGCCCTATCGTTTTCTCAGCTCGGCGTTCCTCCACGGCGGGTTCTGGCACATCGCGTTTAACATGTACGCGCTGTGGTTAGTGGGTGAAAATCTGGAGCGGATGATTGGGCGCTGGCGATTCGCGGTCATTTATCTGTTCTCCGCCGCGGGCGGTAACGTGTTTGTGCTATTGGTGGCCAGCCCACTGGCGCAGAGCTGGGTGACCGGCGTGGTGGGTGCGTCTGGAGCCGTATTTGGGCTATTCGGTGCGCTCTTTATCCTGGTGCGGAAATTTGGTGGGAAGTACACCTCGCTACTCGTGGTGATTGTGCTCAACCTGCTGCTGGGCTTCCTCCCGGGATCTAATATTTCCTGGCAGTCCCATGTGGGCGGACTGCTGGTGGGATGCATTGCCATGGCGGTTACGGCACGGCGATTCCGGCATCCCAGGGTCAAGGCTTTTGCCGACGGCGCGGCCTACCTGGTGATTGCGGTGCTATTGGTGACGGCGGGCATCTGGGAGTACCAGACAATCGGGGAGGTCGGCTGAGCAGATCGGCCGGGAATTACACCGATGTAATTCTCCACAGTTGGGGAAAACCCCTGTGGATAACTTCGGAGGGGCGGTGCCGCACGGGCCCACGACCGTGAGTCCCGGTGCGACGTCGTTAGTCCCCGAGCCCCGTACCCACGTTGCGAGCAGCCTTCACCCAGGGGTGATTGAGCGGCACCAGCTTGTCATAGCCCGCTACCTTCGCTAGCGGTACAGGTACCGCGTGGCCATTCTGTGAGGCCACCGTGATGCCATACTTCTTTTCCGCCAGCAAATCCGCGCCGGCACCACCCAGCAGCGTACCCAATAGCCGGTCCCCCGCATCCGGAATGCCGCCCCGCTGCACGTAACCCAGCACGGTCACGCGTGCCTCCAGGCCCGTTGCGGCCTCCAATGCGTCGGCCACCCGGAAACTGGAATCGCGCTCATTCGTTTCGATACGACGCCGGTTTTCCTTCGCCGCCGCCTTGGAATCCGGGGAATTGGCGAGCTTGATGAGCTCATCGGCATTGCGTAGCCGCTTGGCTACGGCAACGTCATGCGCGCCCTCCGCAATAGCCACCACGGAGAACGGGCGGCCGGAGGCTGCTCGACGTCGAATAGAGGCGGCCACGGAATCAATCGAGTAGGGGATCTCAGGAATAAGAATGATGTCCGCCCCACCGGCAATACCGGCGCCGAGCGTTAGCCAACCGGCACGGTGCCCCATGAGTTCCACCACGATGATGCGGTGGTGCGAATGCGCCGTGGAATGAAGCCGATCAATAGCTTCCGTGGCAATGCCCATGGCGGTGGAGAAACCAAAACTAGTGTCCGTTTGCGCCACGTCATTATCAATGGTTTTCGGCAGATGAATGACAGGTATACCCGCGTCCGCAAGCCGCTTGGCGTTCTTTGCCGTACCGCCGCCGCCGATCATCACCAGCGCCTCAATTTTGTCCTTTTCGAGGTTCTTGGCGATTTGCTCACGCATGTCCACGAGCTTCCCGTCCACCGGGAACTTGTGCACCTTATCCCGAGATGTGCCCAGGATGGTGCCGCCCTGCGTGAGAATGCCGGCGAGTGTGTCATTCGTGAGGTCCACGGTATTGTTATTAACCAACCCCGTGATGCCGTGGAGAAAGCCCACCAGCTCCATACCGTGCATATTGATAGCGGTTTTGCCGAATCCGCGGATTGCGGCGTTGAGCCCCGGCGAATCCCCGCCGGCCGTAAGGATGCCGATGCGCCTCTTGGACATTTATTTCCATCCCATAGTCATGAGGAAACCAATAATCATGATTCCGAAGCCAATGCCCAGATTCCAATTACCAATTGCGGGGATCGGGTAGCCGCCACCAAAGAGGTAGTACACCACCACGATGAGCAGGCCAAGAATCATGAGTGTCACCATGGTGGGGGCCCACCACCGGGGCGAGCGCTGCTGACCCGCCGGCTTCTTCGGCTTACCCGCGTGAACCTTGAGCTCCTTCTGGGCGGCCTGATCTGCCTTCGTACCCGGCCGACGCGTGGCGCTGGCGGACGCCTTGGGCTTGCGCTTCCGTGCGGACTTTTTGCGACGCTCCGTGAGTTCCGGATGATCCTCAGCAAGGATCTCGTCCGGTTCCTGGTTTTCCGGGGCATTCGTGCTGGTATCTGCCATGCCTCACCTTCCTTTGTACTTTGCTAAGCCTATCGGCTTGCGTGCGTGGTTGCGTGCACCCCGGCGTGGGATCACAGGGTTCGGTGGCACGACGACGGTATGCTCGCGTGGCACGCGGGTCCGGTCCACTGATCGCGAGATGTGCCGGTTTCCCACAGCCCTGGTGGGTATGGCGCATGAACGATGCCATCCGGATACGCTTGGGACGGACTCGCAAGGGCCGGAAGGATATGCATGCACAGAAATTTGGAGCCCGCTCATGGTCGGCACCTGGCCATGAACGATATGGGAACGGGGACCGGCACGGGGCGTAATGCCGCCGCTATGCCGCGTGGTCGGGCTGGTGGTGCCGGCGTCGTCCCAGAATCAAAACGAAAGCCCTCCCTCTTCATCCGGACGTTGGGCGTAATCGGCGAACTGCTCATTACAGCCGGCGTGCTGGTACTGCTCTACATTGTGTGGTCTCTATGGTGGACGGATGTTCTGGCAAACTCGGACCAGGGCCAGCAGGTGGAGCAGGCCCAGGGAGAATGGGGCCAGTCTCAGAAAATCGGTACGCCGCGGACAGATGCGCCACCGGCACCGGACCATGTGGACAGTGTCGGCGCGCTTGAGGGCCTGGTGTACATTCCGTCATTTGGCCGCAATGCTGTGCACACCATCAAGTACGGGACGGGCCTGGAGGAAATTCTTGATACCGGTTCATTTGGTCATTATGAGGGCACACAGTTTGCCGGTGAAGTAGGGAATTATGCGATCACCGCGCATCGGCAAACGTATGGGGCCGCGCTGCGGGACATCGATAAAATGCAGTCCGGAGATGCCATCGTGGTGCAGACGCCCAAGGCGTTCCTGGTGTACCACGTGGTGTCGCACGAGATTGTGGAGCCTACCGCGGTGCGTGTGCTCGATCCGAACCCGCTCAATCCCGGTGCCACGGCAACGGATCGCATGCTCACCATGACCACGTGTCACCCGCCTTTCGTGTCTAACCTCCGCTGGATTACGTACGCGAAACTGGACCACTGGGTGGATCCGGCAACGGGTATTCCAGAGGAGATTGCCGGGATGAGTGCAAACTAGGGCTCGGGGCGGTGATTGACGGTTGGCGGCTTGGTTGGTGGCCTGGGGTTGCTGATCTGGGCTGCTGACCCGTGCGGTGGTCTGGGGTCACTAACGCGGACTGGCGGCCGAGGTTGGTTGGCCTGGGCCGGCCACCTAGGCTAGACCACCTGGGCCGGTGGCCTGGGCCGACGAGTGGAGAGGACCAACTGGCAGTTGGCCCGAGCCCGGATGACTGGAGGATACCGGGACCCGGATAATCGGGTACGAGTAGCCGGATACGGATGGCTGTACCGCGAGTGGCGAGATAGGGATTGCTAGAACGCGAGTAGCCGGATACAGATTGCCGGAATGTTATGAATACCCATACCGGGTACGCCGCGCACCGTACCCGACAGAAGAGCAAATGAGGAGGAAGAATGTATGCAGCGATTTGGCGGCACCTGCCCGGTCCCACGTGGCTCAAAGTGATTGAGGCCATCGTGCTCATTACCGTGGTAGTGGCCGTGTGCTTCCAGTGGGTGTTCCCGTGGATAGCCTCCTATTTCAAGGTGGACACCACCGTGCGCTCCGCGGCGCTCGTCATGCTTCGGTAAACGCGGGAGAACGGGCTTATCCGTGGGCCGGGTATAGCCGGCCGGTCTCGTTGAACCGGTTGTACCGGCCATTCGCGCTGGGCCGTTATAACCTGCCCGTTCATGCAAAGTCAGTACAGCCGGCCATTCGCGCTAAACCGGTGCCGGCCGGCACCGGTTTAGCGCGTTGCGGACGCGGTGGCCGTCGGCGTCGACGTAGCTGCAGTGCTACCGGAGGGCTCCGGCGTGCTGCTGGCCTGATACCGGTAGATATCGAACGTAACGACCGTCTTACGAACCACGGAGGAATTCGCGGACGCGGACTGGGAACCGGGCACCACCGTGCCGTCCTGTGCCTTATTGGTCGTGGTTTTATCGGAGATGGCTCCCATCAGCAGTCCGGCATCGGACAGTGCCTGGGATGCCTCGGACTCCGTCATACCGCCAAGGTCCGGAACCACCACCAGGCCGGAGGCAATCTGCACATTCACCGAGGACCCCGGATCCACCGTGCTGTCCGCCTCGGGGGTCTGGGTAACAATGCGGTCCTTATCCTGGGATGGATCATCCACATTCGTGACCGACCCGATGATCAGGCCCACGTTCTGAAGTGCCTGGGAGGCCTGCGCCGTGGTCATGCCGGTGAGATCCGGAACCTGCACGGACTCCGGCCCCGAGGAGAAACTCACCCGCACCGTGGAGCCCGGCTGCACCTCGGTACCAAAGGCGGGGTTAGAGGACACCGCAAGCCCCTTCTCCACCGTATTGGAGGAGATATCCGTCCCCCGCGCAAAGATAAGTCCCGCGTTCTCCACCGCCGTGCGCGCCTGAGATTCGCTCATATTGGTCAGCGTGGGCACGGTGGCGGTGGCCGGCTCGCTGGAGGTGACCGACGGGCTCGGGGTGGGACCCTCGAAGCCACCGGAGGTAGCCATCCACACGATTCCGGCAATAGCCGCAACGATCAGGATAATCGCGAGTGTCAGCAACCAGCGCCGCTTCCTACTGCGCTTCGTGCGCCCGCCGGTACTGGCATCCTCGGTGCCCGGTTGAGTGCCCGTAGCACTCATCGTTCCGGTTCCGGTGCCATTCCCGGCCGGGACGGCAGTGCCCGTCCCGGTTCCCGGCATGGTCTGTACCTGCGTGGCCGCGAAGGCGGCAGCCGGCGTCCAGGTGGTGACCGCCGGCGCTTCCACTCCCTCACCGCGGGCCGCGGCCAGCAGATCCGTGCGGAATTCGGCCGCGTTCTGATAGCGATCCTCGCGGTGCTTGGCCAGCGATTTCATGACCACACGGTCAATCGAATCGGGAATGTCCGAGGCAATCGCGGAGGCCGGTGTGGGTGCCGTGGAGACATGCTGATACGCCACGGCCACGGCGGAATCACCAATGAAGGGCGGCCGGCCGGTAAGAAGTTCGTAGAGGACGGCGCCGGTGGAGTAGAGGTCCGAGCGCGCGTCCACCACTTCACCGCGCGCCTGCTCCGGGGAAAGATACTGAGCCGTGCCCACCACGGAATTTGTCTGCGTGACCGTGGCGGCGGAATCGGCCACCGCGCGAGCGATGCCGAAGTCCATCACCTTCACCTTGCCGTCCATGGTGAGCATGATGTTGCCCGGCTTAATGTCGCGGTGAATGATGCCTTCGCGATGCGAATACTCCAGTGCGTTGAGCACGCCCACCACAATCTGGACGGCTTCCGCAATGGGCACCGGATCCCCGTTTTCTAGCAGGGATGCCACCGTACGGCCCTTCACGTACTCCATAACAATGTACGGGAGCGGCACCTCCTCACCGGTGGAGGAGTACACGGTTTCCTCGGCCGTGTCATACACGGACACGATCGAGGGGTGATTGAGAGCGGCCGCGCTCTGTGCCTCACGCCGGAACCGCGCCAGGAACGTGGCATCCTGTGCCATGTCCGAGCGCAGAATCTTGATAGCCACCGTACGGGAGAGGCGCGTGTCATAGCCCAGGTGGACCTCGGCCATGCCGCCTCGGCCGATCAGATCGCCTACCTCGTAGCGGTT
The DNA here is from genome assembly GCF_900604955.1 of Neoactinobaculum massilliense. GTDB lineage: Bacteria > Actinomycetota > Actinomycetes > Actinomycetales > Actinomycetaceae > Neoactinobaculum > Neoactinobaculum massilliense. The sequence goes on along the minus strand of NZ_UWPE01000002.1, from coordinate 133,984 downwards.
GCCGAGTACGCGGGGGATATCCACGGCCAACTCCTCTCGTTACCTGCTGAGCCTAGCCCAGCTTGCTTTCCAGTACCTGCTTTGCGATGGGCGCAGCAACACTACCGCCGTCGCCGCCCCACCCGTAGTTTCCGGTGTTTTCCACCATGACGGCCACCACATACTTCGGACTTTCGGCCGGTGCGTAACCCACGAACCATACATCCGGAGGCGTGGTGGAATTAATCTCCGCGGTGCCCGTTTTCCCGGCCACCGTGACGCCTGGAATCTGTGCGCGGTAGCCGGTACCCTCGGCCACCTCCGCCACCATCATCTTGTTCATTTCAGCGGCCGTACGCTCGCTGATTGGCGTACTCATGAGGGTGGGCGTGGTGGTGGACACGGTTTCCAGGTCCGAATTCAGCTCCTTCGCCACCAGGTACGGCTTCATGAGCTTGCCCTTATTCGCGATCGCCGCGCCCACCATGGCCATCTGCATGGGGGTGACGCGCACATCCCGCTGCCCGAAGGAATCCATGGCCAGCGCCGCCGTATCCTCCGGCTGCGGGAAGCGCGAGGCGGAGACGGCCAGCGGCGTGGTGAAGGACTGGTTGAAACCGAATTTCTCCGCCTGCTTGATCATGGCGTCCGCCCCCACATTCACGCCGCCAATGGCAAACGTGGTGTTGCAGGACTGCACGAAAGCCTGCTGCAGCGTCACCTTTCCGGAACCATTGCCGCACGCCGCGCGCCCCGGATTCCAGATCTGGTGAGTGGTGCCGGCCGGCGTATAGGACAGCGGTGCATCCACCAGCGAATCTGCCGTGAGTTGCGGGTTGTTCTCCAGCATGGCGGCCGCCGTCACCAGTTTGAACGAGGAGCCCGGCGCATGCTGATCACCGCCCGTCGCCCGGTCGACGAGCGGTTCGGTGGCATCCGTATTGAGAGCAGTGTAGGCGGCATCCGCGTCCTTGCGCGAATGGGTAGCAAGCTGGTTCGGATCAAATCCGGGCGTGGACACCTGCGCTTTAATCGCGTTGGTACTGGGGTCTAGGACCACGACGGCGCCTCGCTGATTACCTAGTGCCTTCGCCGCGGCCTCCTGGAGTACGGGGTCAATGGTGAGTTCCACGGAACCGCCCGCCGGCGCCTTCCCGGTGAACAGTTCAGAAAAACGCTGCCCGGCCAGCGAATCGGATTGCCCGGACAGTGTGCCATTCGCGGCCTTTTCAAGTCCGGTGAGTGCATTCTGGGTGACGGACATATAGCCCGTGAGATTGGAGTAGAGCGCCCCGTTCGAATACGAACGCTGATACTTGTAGAGATCGTCGATAGCAGTCGAGGATGCGATTGCTTTTCCGCCGACGATGATTTGCCCACGTTGCACGTTGTAGGAATCGTAGAGGGTGCGAACGTTTCGCGAATCCGCATTGAGGCTCTTGGCCTGGAAGAACTGAATGTAGGTGGCCGCCGTCATGAGCACGAGGAACATGACCACCACGAGGGCGATCACCTGCCGAATTGGTCTGTTCATAGCTTGACCACCTGGGTTTCTAGCCGATCCTGCGCGGAGCTGGAGGCGCCCAGACCGGCGGCCGCGGCGTCGTCGTGCGAAAGGGCGGCGAGCTCCGCATCCGTGGGAAGAGAAACGCGCGGTGACGGGGTGCCCATCGTGTCCGAAATGCGCAGTAGAACGGCCACCACAATCCAGTTGGTGAGCAGCGCTGAACCGCCGTGCGCCAGGAAGGGAAGTGCGAGGCCGGTCAGGGGGATCACGCGCGTTACCCCGCCCACCACGATGAAGCACTGTAGCCCAATAATGAACGCCAAACCGGCGGCCAGCAGCTTCGTGAAGTTATTGCGTGATTTCAGCGCGATGTTGAGGCCGCGCGTCACCATGAGGAGGTACATGCACATAACCGCCAGGAGCCCCACCAGCCCCAGTTCCTCGCCGATGGTGGCGATGACGAAGTCGGACTGGGCGGCGTACACGAGCTCCGGATGGCCCTTCCCCAAGCCGGTCCCCAGCAACCCGCCGTGGCCCATACCAAACAAACCCTGCACCAGCTGGTAGGAGCCGCCGCGGGCGTTGTAGAGCTCGCCGCTGAACGGGTCCAACCAGATTTTTACGCGCGCCCGGATGTGCGGCACGGTGGCGCCAATAAAAGCGATCCCCGCCGCGGTGAGTAGACCACCAATAATCAGCCAGGACACCCGGTGCGTGGCCACATACAGCATTACCACGAACAGGCCGAAGAACAGCAGTGCGGTGCCGAAATCCTTCTCCAGCACCAGCACGGCCATGCACACGCCCCAGGCCAAGAGGACGGGGAGAAAGTGGCGCGGTTTCGGTAGTCGCAGGCCCAGTACTTTTGGGCCGGCGAGAGCCAGGTTGTCACGTTCCGCGGTGAGATAGGCGGCGAAGAAGATGGCGAAGCAGATTTTGGCGACCTCGGCCGGCTGGAAGGAGAAGCCGGCCAGCCGGATCCAGAGGCGCGAACCGTTGATCTCGGCACCAAACGGGGAGAGTGGCAGCAGTAGCAGCACAATCCCAAGCGCCAGGAACGTCCACGGGTAGCGGGCGAGCCGGCGAGGATTGCGCAGCAGCACCACGGTCAGCACAAAAAACACGAGGGCCGCACCGGTGAGAATGAACTGGGAACGCACGTTTGCTGTGCCATTCGCCTGATCCACCCGGTAAATAATGGCCAGGCCGAGGCCGTTAAGGGCCACCGCGGCCGGGAGCAGAATCGGATCCGCCGCGGGCACGATAATGCGCAGCGTGATGTGCAGCGCCACCGCAATGATTCCGGCGGCTACGCTGAGCGGCATGAAATTCGAGGGAAGGCCGGGGTTGCCGAGGCCCTCCCACACCAGTGCGTAGGCGCCGAGCCCAATCGCCGCCGCCACAATGGTCAGTAGTAATTGCGCCCAGCCGCGGCCGCGGGTGGAGCGCCGGATCGATTTGCGGGAGCGGGTTTCGTTTCCGACGACGTCGGGGGCGGGTGCGTCCACACGCAGGCGCGGGGTTACGTTGGCGATCACTTGGTTCCTCCCCGCGGCGTTGTGGTGGGCGTGGGAGTGACTGACGGGCTAGCTGTGGTGGCCGGAGAGACCGTGGTAGCCGGAGAGGACGCATCCGGGCTTGCGGTGGGAGACGGTTCCACCTGCGTGGTGCGTAGGCTTTCCACGAAGTCCTGCGCGCTCTCCAATGATCCGCGCACCACCGGGGTTTGTAGGCGCTCGCGAGCAACCGGCGTGAGCGTATCCACGGCCAGGCCGGTGCGTTCGGCCACGTGAGAGAAGCTCCAGGCGCCAACAGTTTGCGGAATGCCCTGATAAATAGTCACCTCGCCCGCATCCTCGGTGATGTAATAGCGCGATTGGGACCACGAGTAGGCGGCGCCTCCCAGCACGCCGAGGGCTACAAGCATGGTGGCAATGGCGAAAATCCAGGCAAAACGGCGCCGGCGGGGGCTGAGAGACTCGGCGACAGGCTGGGTGGCGTGGGACTGGGTGGCGCGAGATCGGGCGGCGGGTGTCCGATCTGCTTCCGCGTCGGCGTCCGCCGATGTTTCCGCCGTGCCGTAGGCATCCGGCATTGATACGGCGGGCAGTACGGCCGTTGTGCTACCGGCGGGTGCGCCACGCAATTCCTCGGCGGCGCTGCCGACGGTGATGGATGGACGCGTCACCGGATCAGGCCGATCCACCACTTCACCGAGCACCACGGTCACGTTGTCGGGTGCGCCGGCAGCCAGCGCCAGGCCGATGAGGTGCTCGGCCAGCTCATTCAAATCCGGGATGGTGCGCAAGGCCTGCGCGATGGTCTGTGACCGCACCACGCCGGAAAGGCCGTCCGAACAAAGAATCCAGCGGTCACCCACGCGAGCATCAAGCCGGCTCTCGTCTAGTTTTGTGGCGCCTTCATTATCCCCGAGCGCGCGCATAATGACATTGCGCCGCGGATGCGTTTTCGCCTGCTCAGCGGTAATTTTTCCGTGATCAACCAGGTACTGGACCAGCGTGTGGTCCTTCGTCATCTGTTCAAGTTTGTTATCCCGCAGCCGATAGGCCCGGGAATCCCCGATATGCACCAGTGCCAGATCGCTACCGGAACGCAGTAGCGCGATCGTGGTGGTGCCCATTCCCGCCATGCGCGGCTGCGCCGCAACGCGCGCAAGCATGTCCTGCTGCGCATCTGCCACCGTGGCGCGCAGTCGAGGCAACATGTCCGCGGCGGGAATCTCGGCGTCGAGACTGCGCAGGTGAGCAACGGAGATCGCTGAGGCGACGTCGCCGGCGGCCGCGCCGCCCATTCCGTCCGCTAATACCAGCAGGTGGGTGGAGGCGAAGCCGGAATCCTCGTTGTTCGCCCGGACCAATCCCACATCCGAGGCGGCGGCAAACTCGAAACTAATCACGGCACCAGCTCGATTGCGGTATCCCCAACAACCAGTTGATCGCCGGGGCGAAGCGGCGTGGCTACCTCAATTGGGCGGCCATTCATAAACGTGCCATTGGTGGAATCGAGATCATCCACCCACCACTGGCCGTCGCTTCCTTGGAACACGCGGGCGTGCCGCGCGGATGCATACGAATCGGCCAGCACCAGTGTGCAATCGGCGGAGCGGCCTATCACCACGGGGTTGCCGCTCAGCGTGATCTGCTTACCGGCATCCTCGCCGGTGATGACGCGCAGCAGGGCCGGCCGCGGGGCGTTTTCGGCGTGTGCGCCGGAGCGGTGGCCGTTGCTGAGCGGTTTGCCGGGTGCGTCGCTTGCCTGGAACGCGGAGCGACGTCGAACTGAGACCGGCGCCGGGGCGGGCGTGGCGGGCACGCTCGGGGCCGGTGGGGACGCCACCGGTGTAGCGGGTGCGCCCTGGTCGAACGGCATCGGACTGCTGGCGACGTCGTCGTACCCGGCATCCCGCCTCCGGCGTACGCGACGCTCCTTTACGATGGGCCCGCGGGTGTCCCGGCGGACCGTAAGCACCACGCCGGCCACGAATACCCACAGGAGGAGCAGGAAGCCGAAGCGGAGAATGACGTAGAGAAGGTTCACGCGCGCTCCTCACCCGTCCAGAACAAAATTCGTGTGCGTCCGGCCGTGATGGTGTTGCCGTCCACCAGGGTGGCGGCCGAAACGCGGTGACCCTCCACGAACGTACCATTGGTGGAGCCCAGATCCGTGAGGATGACGCCGTTGGGTGTCACATCCAGACGCAGGTGATGACGGGAAATGCCGGAATCCTCCACCGTGATGTCGCAATCAGATCCGCGGCCTATCACCGTCGAGGCGCCGGTAAGAATGTAGTGATCCTTGTCCACCTGGATCATGGGATGGGCGGTGGTGGGCTCCGCGGTGGTGGCGGGCGCCACCGGACCCTTACGGGTGGTGGATGTGACGGTCACGTTACCTGCACGTAGCGCCTCATCCGAGGCGAAGTTAATTTCCACCGGCCCGACGAACACGTAACCCTGCTCCGTGGCGTAGGTGGTGAGGGTGGCGGCGAGCTCGGCCGTAAACGCGTCCCTCCCCCAGCTTTCCAGCAGGTCCGTATCCTCGGGACTGAGCTTCACCGTGTAGATATTTGTTGCGATTGTGCGATCCCGGTCCAGTTCGACGGCGTCGCGATCCACCGCCTTTTTAAGTGCGGAAGTGATTTCCACCGGCTTGAGGCGGGAATGGAAGGCGCGAAAGGCTCCGGCAACGGCGTTGTTAACGCCCTTTTCGAACCGGTCGAAAGCGCCCATCGTTATCCTTTCCGCGTGCTATGACCCGGACGGCTACACGTGCCGCTCGGCGGGCGCGCGTGAGGCGCGCCCCTACTCCCCGCGATACTACCCGGGAATGCGGGGAGGCGCGGAAGAGTGGGGCGGATCGTGCGGACTTGGGCCGGTATGGCTCTGGTATGGCCCCGGTATGGCTAGTGGATGTGTGCAGCATCGCATGTTTGGGCGGTGGACTTTGCGGCCCGCAGCGCGATAGCATCTCCGGGTTAGCTCGAGTGGCGGAATTGGTAGACGCGCACGGTTCAGGTCCGTGTGCCTTTAAAACGGGCATGGGGGTTCAAGTCCCCCCTCGAGCACCACGATATTTCCCCGGCATCCCCGTTCCGGTCCAATCCTTAAAATCTCAAAACCCGGGCCATTTTCACATGTTAATGTGACGGCGTGTAAGCGCTGCGGCCGTTTCACGCCCCGAGGCCGGCGCGTTTCTCTCGAGGAGTAATGATGCGTCATTCCCGCCGTAGGCGCCCCGTACCCGTAGCCCACACGCCGGCTCCGGAATCGCTGCCGTATTTCCTGCGGCCTCCGCACTCGGTTCCACCTACCTTCTCCACGAATCCGCACGCGCTTCTGCGTGAGGTGACGTGGCGGCAGTGGGGGCTGATGCTTGGCTTGACGGTGATGTCGGGACTGCGATGGTCCGCCGGCGTCACCCTCATGTGGGGGCTCGGCCTTGCCGTCGATGCGGGGTTGGAGCACGGGGTGACAGCGGCGCTGTGGGGGCCGCTTGGCATCATGGTGGGTTCCATTGCGGTGATCCTGCTGATGCAGGCCATGGATTTGCTGGAAACAGGGCTGTGGCGTAATGCGTCCTTCGGGCCTATGCGCCGCTCTGCGCGCACCATTTTTCCGCGCCGTACCAACCTTTCTATGCAATCCGGCGACGTGGTGTCCGCACTCACGTGGGATGCGGACCGACTGGGAGTATTCGCCCAATTTGTGCCGCATCTGCTGGGCGCCGTGATTGCCACCGCCGTGATGCTGGTACTCATGTTCCGGGCGTCCGTGGCGCTGGGTATTTTCGTGGCCGTGGCGCTGCCCATTGTGCTGGCGGCCATTACGCTGGTGGCCGGCCCGCTCACCCGTGCCACCGCCGAGGTGCGGGAGGAGCGCGGCAAATTAACCACCGTTGCCACGGACACGGCTGTGGGCCTGCGTGTGCTGCGCGGTATTGGCGGCGAGGATTATTACAACGGACGCTACCGGGCGCAGTCTGAGCGCCTCCAAGCCGCCGGGTTCCGCGCCGCCCGCCCAATTGCTCTGCTCGGCACGGTGGTGAGCGGTGGTCCGCTTCTGTTCGCGGCGATCGTCGCCTCCGCGGGCATTTGGTTCGCCTATCGCGGTGCCATTACGCCCGGTGAGCTCGTGGGATTCTGGGCGCTCACCGGCTACCTCGCCACGCCGATTCAGATCATTTCGCAAACTATCCGCACGTGGACGAACGCGCGAGTGTCCGCGGGCCGAATCGTGAAATCACTGGCTACCACTCCCCTTATTTCCGACGCCGGCACTGCACCCGTCCCCGACTGGTCCAGCGTCACGCTGGTGGACGAAACCTCCGGACTCGCCGTGGAACCGGGGCGTTTGACGGCAATCGTGTCCGCGGATCCGGCCGCATCCGGCGATATTGCGCGGCGGCTGGCGCGGATCGATGAGGCCCGGGTGCGTATTGATGATGCGCGCGCCGAAGCGCCGGCGCGGGATTCTCTACTCCGGTCCCGTAGCCGAGGTGTTTACCGGCTCTTTGCGGTCCAACATGCTGGGCGCCGAGGCGCCAGATATTCCGCCGCGGTCCATCTATCAGATGATCGATGACATCGTGAACTATGAGGGTGATACGCGTGCTGCTTTCGCCGAGCCCGCCGATGCACATGACCATACGGATGACCCGCGACTATTAGATGCGCTACATGCCGCGGATGCGCACGACGCCGTGGAATCGCTCGGTGGGCTTTCCGGGCAGCTCTCGGAGCGCGGCCGCAACCTGTCCGGCGGGCAGCGGCAGCGGGTGGTGCTTGCAAGGACGCTCGCTCATAATGCGCCGGTGGAAATCCTGGTGGAGCCCACCTCCGCGGTGGATTCCCACACCGAGGCTCGCATTGCCGACAACCTGGCGAGGTTCCGGACGGGGCGCACCACCGTTGTGGTTACCACGTCTCCCTTGGTGCTGGATCGGGCGGACACGGTGGTGTTCGTAGAAAATGGGCGCGCCGTGGCGGCCGGGCGACATGTTGATCTGCTGAACAATGGCGCCTATCGCGCTGTTGTGGCACGGGCCGTGGGGGATGCGGACCAATCCGGTGTGCGGACTATTGATGCGGAAACCACGGGGCCGCGTGACACCGCAGCACCGCACCGATCGGCGTCGCCCGCGGAGGGAGTAAACGAATGAGACTGCCCGTTGCGTCTACTCGCACCGTTATTCGACGGCTGCTCGGGATTTTTCAGGATCACGGGAGCGAATTCGTATGGCTGCTGGTGTTCCAGTTGGCCGCGGCGATCGCGGGTGTGATCGCGCCAATGATGATCGGGCGCGCTATCAACGCGGTGAGCGCCGGTACTACCGTGCGATTTATTGTGTCCACCATTATCACGGTGCTGGCGGTGGCCGGTGTGCAGGTGGCGCTCACATATGTGGCGTCCTACCGGGCACAGATTTTCGGGCAGAAGGTCTTTACGCAGTTGCGTAACGGAGTTATTCACTCGGTGACGCATCTCCCGCTGGAAACGGTGGAGGCGGCCGGTACCGGGGATCTGCTCGGACGCACCACGAACGACGTCGATCGCGTCCGGTACTTCGTGGAGGATGGGCTTTCACGGTTTATCGTGGCCGTGACGACGGTGGTGGTGACGCTGACAGCCGCGATTGTCACCTCACCTCAGGTGGGCGTGGTGATCCTGGTGGTGGCGGTGCCGCTCCCGCTGGTGCTGCGGTGGTATTTGCGGCGGGCGACGCCGTCGTACCTGGCAAATTCAGCGATCGGCGCCTCCGTGGATGGCGTGGTATCCGAGACGGTAGAGCAGGCCACGACGGTGGATGCCCTGTCGCTGGGGAGGACCCGGCTGTCTCGGCTGGACACACTGGTGGCAGAGACCGTGAATTCCGAGGTATATACGTCGTTCCTGCGGATCGGTTTCAACTGGGGCGTGCTGGCCACGGTGTATTCGCCGGTGGTGATTGCGCTGCTGTGGGGCGGATATCTGACCGGTACGGGCGCGGTGTCACTGGGCGCCACAACAACGGTGGTGATGTACTGTCTGCAGATTGCGGGGCCGCTGCAGGGAATTTCGTGGCTCATGGACGAGGCGCAGTTTGCGGGGGCGTCGCTGGCTCGTATCTTCGGGGTGGACAACGCGGACCGGGGACCGGAGCGGGATGAGATGCCCGCGGGTCAGAACTTGGAAATCCGGGACGTGTGCTTCACGTACGAGGTGGCGGAACGGAATGACCTGCGCGGTGGTGCTGGACCGGAGGCTATGGGTGAGCCCGCACCGGATTCTGCCGCGTCTGAGCAGGATTTCGCTGCGCCCGGCGCGGAGGTTGCGGGTCCCGAACTGGAAGCATCCGATGAGGTGCTGCACCACGTGACACTTGATATTCGCCCCGGCGAGACGCTGGCAATCGTGGGACCTTCTGGGGCGGGGAAATCCACTTTGGGCCGGCTCATTGCCGGTATTAATCCGCCCAGTGCCGGCTGGGTTCAGATTGGTGGGGCGGATGTATCGAAGATCCCGGAGAGCGTGCTGCATCGTGAGGTGGCGCTAGTAACGCAGGAGCATCACGTGTTCGTGGGAACCGTGGCGGATAACCTCCGGTTGGCTAACGAGGCTGCCACTGAGGTGGAGATGCGGGAAGCGCTGCGCACGGTGGAACTTGAGGTGGCGCTTGACGAGCAGCTGGGAAGCGGCGCCAGGATTCTGACCCCGGCGCAGGCGCAGCAGTTGGCGCTGGCGCGAATTGTGCTGTTGGATCCGCAGGTGCTGGTGCTCGATGAGGCCACGTCCCTCCTTGACCCGACGGCGGCACGGTCCACGGAGCGCGCAATGGCGCGAGTATTGCGCGGGCGCACGGTGATCGCGATTGCGCACCGGTTGTACACGGCGCACGACGCCGACCGCGTGGCGGTCATGGAAAACGGCCGCGTGGTGGAACTGGGTTCGCACGACGAATTGGTCACCCGTGGCGGGCAGTATGCGTCGCTCTGGGAAACCTGGCAGCGTTCGTGAACACGTTATCGGCCCGGGTTACGCCTTGCCGGCTCGGAGTTATTGCGCGTGATGCCGGCCCGGAGGTATTCGGGTGGCCGAACTACGGCCCGGAGGTATTCGGGTGGTCGAACTCCGTACTGATGAGGAATCCATGGGTCCGGGTTAACCGCGGCGTTCCGCCTCTGCCCGGCCTCCGTCATTCCCGCTGATTGAGCTTATATCCCACCTCCTTGCCGTTCGGGAGCGTGAACATGAATCCGCCCTGGTGATGCGCAATGGTGATCCGTTGCGCATGGACGTAGGCATGGTGGTGCCAGCAGAGCAGCATGGCGTTGTCGATATCTGTGCGGCCCCCTTTCTCCCATTGAATCGCATGGTGAACTTCGCAGTGTTCAACGGACTCCGTGCATCCCGGGTATCGGCAGGTGCGGTCCCGAGCTACAACCCCACGCACCTGCGCGGGAGTGAAGAGCCGGGCACGGCGGCCAACATCCAGCACTTCTCCTTTGGCAGACAGCACCACTCGGGCCAGCGTTGATTCGCAGAGCAGTTTTCGGAACTGCATGGGTGATAACGCAGTGCCATCGGAGAGAGTAGCGGGCGTGATGCCCGCCATGACATCGGCGGGCGGGCCGCCGCGGATCAGTCCGGTCATCTCGCCGAGCATGTCTCTTGCTTTTCCGTCTGCGCCCATTTTCCCAAGCGCACCTTGAAGCACGTCACGATCTCGCTTCACCTCGGCCATACAGGCGCCCTGCCGGCCAAGTCCCGTGCCTACCACCGAACAATTGGTGGCATGACGGCTAGCTCCAGCAACGTTCTCGGCGCCCGTGACTCTCTCGGCGCCCCTGGCTTTCCCGATGCCCTTGGCTCTCTCGGTCTCCTTAACCCCCTCGGCGCGCATAGGACCGGAGCAGTGGTGATCGCCTGCACCTGTCCCATTTCTTGCTTCGGCGCTCTGATCCGTAGCGTCCACTAGGCATCCCGAGCCTGCTAGGTGCTCTGCCTGCGCCAGCGCCGTCACCGGTACGGTCACAAGAATTTGTGTGCCAATGCGGGGACGCCCATTCGTGGTGGTGCCGGCACGATCCTCCGCCAACTTCATGAGTGCTTCCGCTCGACGTTCATTAATGCGGCGATGATCCTCGGCAGCTTTGCGCCCCATCGTGTGGTCCAAAGCGACATTGAGAATATGCCCGTGGAGTGCAGATAGTGTGCCGGAAATCTTCCATCCCGCCTGCTCTGAGAGAGGGAAAAGATTAATGTTTTCACGAGTGATCTCGCGCTGTATCTGCTGCTCCATGTGCCGCGGGAAGTATTTAATGAGCCACCACCGCACGCGTTTACTGAACTGGTCCACGGAGTCCGCCTGGTGTGCGAATGCCAGGAGCTCAGCCTCGGCACCGGCCTCAAGGCGGTCACAAACCTCGGGATGAGTGCATATTAGGCGCCGCATGACGTCCACATATGCTTGCGAGATTTCGCCAGCACGCCACGCGGCGGCAAAAAGTGGAAGTGTATCCGTCACCTGCACGGCGCGTCGCACGGCTGCCCTTGCTTCCCGCGTGGATTGACCGGCGCCGACTAATACTTCTTGCGGTGAACGCGCGGGCCCTTTTACCGCAGGGTCGGGACGCTTACCGGCGTCCGCCCGTGACTGTGCTTCCTGACGCCTTCGGGATAGTTCCGCCAGGGCTCCTGCCGCTAGCGCCTCAAGACGGTCCCGAGTAAGCGCGGTAGATCGTACCAGCTGCTGTAGGTCCGCCACCGACAATAAGGAGAAGTTGATGGTGAATGCTTCGCGCAGTGCTGCCTCCGCCTTACCGATGACAGTGCGCAATATGGCTCTCGCGGTGGGCGCGATAGCAGCATCACGCACGGCATGTACGGCCTGAAGTGGCGTGGCCGCTGCATCTCGGATCACTTCTGCCTGAACACTCATTACCCCTCCTTTCTTGTTCCCATTCCAGCAGCGGCCTCCGACACGAAATCCCTTCGAAGTTCGCTGTTTTTGTGCCAGCACCGCACAGGTCTCGGTAGCACCGAATAATCCGGCGAAATGCCGCGGTTTTAAGCGGGGTGCCACGCTGTTCCGCCGCCGCAACATCCCCTTTACGTTCGCTTCCGGCATAATCGACGTTGAACCCGGCCGGCCAGTGCCGAAGTGGTGTCGGACCTTCTCGATAGGCTGTCCGCATGACAGATTGGCTAACTACCGCAGACCTCGCCGCGCAACTTGGGACAAACACGTCCGCGTTGCTGCGCGCGCTAGAGGCGCAGGGTATTGCGCAGGGGTCGGGGCCTGCGCCGCTTGCTGTTACACATGATCTTGGGGCGGATACGAGGGAGGGTGGCACGCTCTGGCACCCGGATGTCGCGGCGCTTGTCGGTCCACTACTTAATTCCGCTCAGAGCGATCGGGGGGACAGCGTGGCTGAGGCGCAGCAGGAACTGCTTGAGCTTGAGGGGGTAGAAGGGCCAGAAAAGTATGTTGATCCGGGTGTCGCGCGCGCCTATGGGTTCGACGCCGCCGTGGAACCACGGGTGTTCACTTACGGTGAAAACAATTCGGTCGGTGCTGCGCGGGTCAATGCTGCGCGGGCCGGTGCGGTACCGAAAAGTGCGGTGCAGGAGGGGCGGGCGCAGTACGGTTCGACGCGAGCAGCGCAGAAAGGTGCGGCCACCGGCGTCGTCGGGAATCCCCCAAAGGGATATGACGCGGTGCTGGCAACGGACGGCTCCTGCTCCGGTAATCCCGGGCCCGGCGGTTGGGCGTGGGTAGAACAATTAACGGGACAACGGGACTCCGGCGGCGCACGCAGAACCACGAACAACATCATGGAGCTCACGGCGATGGTGAAGGGGCTGGAGCACGTGGGGCCCGCCTCGGATCTGCTGATCCGGGCGGATTCGCGGTACGTGATCAACGTGATGACCAAATGGGCGCGTGGCTGGCGGAAGAAAGGATGGAAGAAGGCGGATGGTAAGCCCGTGGCGAACCGCGAGCTGGTGGCGCGGCTCCTCGAGCTGTATGAGGCACGCACGGGCCGCACGGACGTGGTGTGGGTCAAGGGACATGCAGGAGATGAGGCGAATGAACTGGTGGACTCGATGGCCGTGAAGCAGACGGAGCAGCACCGATAGGGCAGGCCGTGCTGTACGACGTCGTTACGGTGCCGGCAGCAGGGTGCGTACGTGACGCGTGGGCGTGCGCACTTGAGCGGCGTAATAGCGGGGCACTATGCCGATTGGTCAGCGCCGCGGAGGCGCGAGTACGTGGTGAGGTGACCGCCAACTCGAACCGCCACGACCGTCAGTGTGGCGCGGGCGCGAGTACGTGGGTGTTCAGCCCGTGGCTGCTCAAGGATTGAGGTGGACCGTGCTGGTAGCGTCAAGCTTAAAAGCCCGGATGTGTGGCCAGTGTGGTTAATGGCCGCCCGGCAAGGGTGGCTCTAAGCCACTGCACCTGCGAGTAAAGAGGTAACAGCAATGAAGGATGAATCCCAGCCCGCCGGTACGCGCCGGTCCGCCGCGGCCACCCAGTTCACCGAAGCCGCGCCTCTCACGGCACCGGTGGCGAAGCGTGTACCCACCGAACGCGTATTCCACGGGGATACGTACATAGATAACTACGAGTGGCTGCGGGACAAGAACAGCCCGGACGTGCAGCAACTACTCCACGCGGAAAACGCATTCACCGACCAGCAGACGGCGCATCTTGCCGGCGTTCGCGCTGCTCTCGCCGCAGAGTTCGCTGCGCACACCAAGCTCACGGATGTCTCGGTGCCTGTTCGTAGAGGTGCGTGGTGGTATGTCTCCCGCACGCGTGCGGGCCAGCAGTATCCTGCCGTTTATCGCATTCCGGACCGGGGTGTGCGCCCCACGGTGTACCCGATACCGGCGTCGGACGACGCCGCCCTGGATGGTACTGCTGGCGCGAATCTCAAGGTTCCCGATGAAGCATCGGCGTCATCTGACGCAGGCACTGCTACTGGCGGCGCGGCGAGCGCGGCGCAGGGTAGGAAATCGGCCGGCGGTGCCGCGGAACGCGGGGGACCGGCCGAGCAGCTGGTGTATGACGCAAACGCGCTCGCGGAGGGCGAGGAATTTCTCCTACTTTCCGGCTTTGCACCGTCGCCGGATGGAAAGTTGGGAGCGCTGGGTGTGGACTTTTCCGGCAACGAGCACTTCACCCTGCGTATTTTTGACATTGAGTCCGGCGAGGTGATTGATGATTCGGTCACTAATCTCGGATATGGGCTTGCATGGACGGCGGATTCCACCGGCGTTTTCTATACGCGTGTGGATGATGCCTGGCGCACCTGGCAGGTGTGGTTGCACCGGATTGGCTCGGCGGAGGATGAGCTGATTTTCCAGGAGAATGATGAAAAATTCGAGTTATGGCACGCAGCCTCCCGCGACGGGCGCTGGGTGGTTATTACCTCGGAGTCCAGTACATCCACCGAGGTGATGCTTGTATCCACCGAGGATCCGGCGCAGCGTTTCGTGGTGACGCCCCGCCGGGCGAAGCTGGAATATCAGGTAGAACCGGCCGGGGACCAGCTGCTTATTACGCACAATGCCGCGCACGCGGATTTCGAGGTGTCCACGGCACCCGTCGCACCCTCTGATCCGGCGGAGTGGGTGAGCATTTTCGTGCCCGCCGCCGGCGAACATGTGGATGGGGTGGATGCGTTCCGCCATTTCGCGGTGATATCCATGCGTTCGGGCGGGGAAACGCAGTTGCGCGTTATGGTGCGGGACCAGGCCGAATCAAGTGGCGGTTCCGTGCGAGATAACGCAGGCTCTCCCACTATCAATAATGTCGATAAATGGCAGGTGCCGGTGGCTATCGACACGCCCGCTGGCGGTGCCACGTCGCTGGCACCCAATGAAACCTGGGATACGGCAGAGATCACCTACGTGTACACGTCGCTACTCACTCCGCGTACCTATTATTCATACGCACCGGCCGCGGCGGCCACGACGGCGGATGGGGCCACCTCGGCCGGTACGTCCGTGCTTATCAAGCGGACCGAGGTGCCCGATTATGATCCGAGCGCGTATGTGCAGGATGCGGTGTGGGTGACCGCGCAGGACGGTACGAAGGTACCGATGACGGTGGTACGGCGTCGTGAGGTCCAACCTGACGGGACGAATCCCGGTTACATCTATGGCTACGGCTCCTACGGCGTGTCCAATGATCCGTTTTTCAGTCCGCAGCGTATTGCTCTCCTGGATCGCGGCGTGGTCATTGGGTGGACGCACGTACGCGGCGGCGGCGAACTGGGCCGCGCCTGGTACGAGGGCGGCAAGCTGCTGGACAAGAAGCACACGTTCACCGATTTTGTGGACAGCGCCCACTGGCTCATCGACAACGGGTGGGTGGCGCCGGATCGGCTGGCGGCCGAGGGGCGATCCGCCGGCGGTCTACTCATGGGTGCCGTGGCAAACCTGGCGCCGGAAACATTCCGCGCGATTCTGGCAGGCGTGCCGTTCGTGGATGCGCTCACCACTATCCTTAACCCGAGCCTTCCCCTCACTGCCGGCGAATGGGAGGAATGGGGCAATCCGATTGAATCCGAGGAGGTGTACCGCTACATGAAGAGCTATTCGCCCACGGAAAATATTCGCCCGGTGGAGTACCCGGCGATTCTGGCCACCACCTCTCTCAATGATGTGCGCGTGTTTTATGTGGAGCCCACCAAATGGGTTCAGCTTCTGCGCGCCACGGTCACCAACGGTTCGGACCGTCCCATTCTTGAACGTATCCAGATGGTCGCGGGGCACTTCGGGAAGACGGGCCGCACGGACGCATGGAACCAGCGTGCCTATGAGCTCGGCTGGCTGCTCGATCAGATTGGTGCCACAGAGCGGATTTAATGCGACTGGCGGGCAGGTTGGGTGTCCGACCTAGCGGGGTCTGGCGTGAGGTGCCGGTTTGGTCACTGCTCGGATCCCCGGCCTGGCGGGTTAGCGCGGGTTGACCGGGGCGCTTGTCCAACGGGCTGGCCGGGCGCCCGAACCAATAGTCCGGGCGCTAGCCCGCGCCTATTCCCCGTCGCGTATGGAGGGAAGCTCCGGTCGGGGAGATAAGACCCGGCCACGCCTCCTATTCTCCGTCGCGTACGGCGGAAAGTGCTCCGCTCCAGGAACCGAAGTTCTGCCGTACAGCCGCGCCGCTAGGGAACACGCCCCGGTTTTCGGGTTGGTGCGCCCAACTCTGGTACCCGTTGAACGACGCCGTCCGCCCCGCCCGGTTCGCCGCGCGCACGTAGGCACGCACCGCGTTGACATAATCCGCGGCGTCGAAGCGCAGCCCACCTCGTTTGCGGCCACTCTTCACGGAGAGACCGATTGAGGTGAGGGCGTCATTCCAGTAGCCGCCGGAGCGCTTAATGATAGTTTGCGAGGTGGGCGGCCAGGCCAGTTTTCCGCGCCCGGACGCCAATCCGCGTGCTCCCACCAGGCGGGCGCGGGTGGAATCATACTGCTTGGCGGTGAGCGTAACGGTTGAATCCGCAGTGATGGCAGCCAGGGCCCCAGCCACCCGTCGCAAGATGGTGGCCTCGTGAGCCACATCCAAACCGCGGCACTGGGCGCGAACCGCATGTGTTAACTCTTCGGGCACTGCCTCGGGGTCCCCCTCAACGTTCTTCACCTCACCGAATACGTAGAGCAGGGAGGCGCGCAACGCGGCGTCGTCGAAACGAGGGGATTTCCCTGGTGTGGCGCCACTGTGGCAGTTAATGATGGTTTCCACCACGGCGCGGGCGGAGAGTTCGGCGGCGCGAGCGGCATCCATGTGGAAATCCTGGCCGGCTTCGGGGCCGCACAGATCCGAGGCCGAGCGTAGCGAGATAAACGGGATGCCAAACTGCCATGCGGCCTGCGCGGCGGCGGTGGATTCCATATCCGTGGACAGGGCATCCGGGAAGGCCGTGCGCATGTCACCCACGTTCTTCGCGGTGACGAACGAGTCTCCTGAAAGCATCTGGCCCTGCTGAACATCCTTGGGCAGTGCGGCGAGCAATGCCTCCGAACCGGGGAATGAGGCGGGCCGGCCCGGAATTTGTCCGCGCACGTAGCCAAACGCGGTCGCATCTGCCGCTCCGTATGCGTAGCTGGTACCGGCCACGAGGGTGCCGACCGTCATGCCTTTCGCCAGCCCGCCCGTGGTGCCCGCGGAAATGACGAAGCGCGGTTTTGTACGCGCGAACAGCCATCCGAGGGCCGCCGCCGTTCCCGCCAGTCCGATCCCGGTCTGCATCACAAGGATGGTGCCGGGAAGGAGGGCGGTAGAGGGTGTGGCGGTGGCATCCGCGGTCCGGGTGGCCGTGGTCCGGATGCCAGCGGCCCCGATTACAGCGGTGTCGACGCCCGTGGTCCCGACGCCCGTACCCCTCGGAGTAATGGTCCAGGCGGCCGGAACGGGTGCGTCGAAAAGTTCGGCTGTAGCGCCGGAGACGCGCTCAAGTTCGGCCACCACCGGTGCGGCCTCCTCCGGCATTGCGGCAATGACAACGGCGGCGATCTTCAGGCGCGCCATCTACTCCTCGCTTCCGTTCGTATCGGGGCTTGCGTTGGACGGCGTCGCCTCGCCGTTGTTCGTGGCCTGGCGAGTTCCGACGGCCGTGTCACCTTCGACGTTACCCCGGGCTTTCATACTCACGTGACCGGTGCTTGAGCCGACCTCGGCGTCGTCGCGCATAACCTGCGCCCACTCCGCGCGATGTGCGAGCATCTCCCGCACCGCGGCTTGTGCGCCCTCGAGCGAGTGGTGCGCACCCCAGCCGCACTGGATTTCATTAGCGGCGGGCACCTCGGTTTCGGCCAGAATGTCGCGGAACGTCTGCTCGACAAGCTCCATCGTGCTCTCGGGGTTTGGCTCCTCGGCGAGGATGAGGTAGAAGCCGGTCTGGCAGCCTATAGGTGAAAAATCAACTACTGCGTCCGAGTGATTGCGCGCATGCTCGGCAAACGAATGCTCGATCGAATGCACGGCAGCCATGTCCAGGTGAGCCTGGTTCGGCTGGGTGAAACGGACGTCATATTTGGTGAGCGTGTCCCCGTGGGGCAGATGCTTGACGTCTGCAATACGAACGTAAGGAGCTACCACTTTACGGTGGTCAAGATTGAACGATTCCACGTTCATTCGTGCCATTTTTATCCTTTTCAACGATGTCGTTCGCGTCATAACCCCGGGGTTACGATTCGCAACCGGCGCCGCCCCACGCACCGGACGGGCCGGCGTGCGGGTGCGACGCCGTATGCTCGCGCACGATATACCTGGCATGAATGCTACAACAGGGCGTCATGCTGGGCGAATATGGGACAGATTGGTGGTACCAGACCGCAATCAATTCCCACGGTATTCCAAGGGTACAGCCGTGGATTACACAGGAGGATCGGGTTATATATCTGTTGTCAGCGGGGCTAACTGGGAGCGTGGACCCGGCCCGCCGAGTGATGGATTGCCTCCTATAGCCGCCTTGCGGTCTTCCTTCGGGTGGTCGCAAGGCGGTGGGTGGCCAGGGAAGCGTGGATCCCTGGCCACCCTTTTTATATGCGGGGGTTTCGTACGTGTTTTATACGCGTGGTTTCACGTCGTGCTTTGTGTGTGGGAGAAGGCTCCGATGAGGGAATAGAGTTCCGTGCGCACGGCGACGCACGCCGCTCGCCGCGACATGTACCGGTGCACTCGCGTGGCCTTATGCTTGGGGCATCGGTGCAAAGTGAGGTCCGCGCCGGCCACGAGAGGAGACGCGATGCGTCACATAGAACTGACCGGTGATTCAGCTTCCTGGCAGGAAGAGGTGGATGGCACCCACGGCAAACGTGGGTCCTCAGCGCCGTCCGGCACCCACGGCATCCATGGCGTACCTGTCCCGGCCGCATCCGGACGCTCCGGAACTTTGTCCGTGCCGGCTACCGGCTCCGTCGCGTCTGGTAGCTCGGCCTCGTCCGCTTCTGAGGCGCCGGTAACTCCGGATCGCCCGCTGGGCGTGATGGACATGCTGCAGGTGGGTATTGGTCCGTCGTCGTCGCATACGGTGGGGCCAATGCGAGCGGGACGCCACTTTGCCGGTCTGTTAGCGAAGCACCTGCGCGCCACCGGGGCGGACGTGGATGGGCTGAGTATTGAGCTGTTCGGCTCGCTGGGCGCCACCGGGCGCGGACACAATACGGACCGGGCCGTCATGCTGGGGATAGCCGGATATGCGCCGGAAACGGTGGATATCCCGGTGGTGGACGGATTTGAAGCGGCCGTGGATAGGGACGGAGCGCTCAACGTGGCCGGATATGGTCCCGTGCCATTCTCCCGCGCTCGCGACATTCGCTTCCTCCCACGCGAAATTAAGCCGTACCACGTCAACGCGCTCACCATTACGGCCATGCGGGGCGGCGAACCTGAGTTTGCCCATACCTATTATTCGGTGGGCGGCGGTTTCGTCATGGAGGAGACCTTCACACCGGACCATCCGCGGCCCGTCGCGATTGAGACCGCGGTGCTGGATGCTTCGGATTCGGATGCTTCAGGTGTGGATGCCCCACGTCCGGACGCTTCGGCTGCCCCGGCTGCAGGGGCAGGTACCGAGGCGCTCCCGGCGGCGTCGGAAACATCCGGCGCTACCACTGGCGGTCCGGAGGCGGCCGCGGCACCGTACCCCTACCAGAATGCGGCACAACTACTGGAAATCTGCGACCGCACGGGCATGAGCATTGCGCAGGTGGCACTGGCGAACGAAGAGTCCGTGCACTCGCGGGCGGCCGTGCTATCCCACATTCACACGGTTTACCGCGTTATGGAGGGTGCGATTGAGGCCGGTACGCACACGGAGGGCGTACTGCCGGGGGTGCTTCACGTGCAGCGCCGCGCCCCGGGACTGGCGGCGCAGCTGGCGCACGGTGGAAGCGTTTTGGACGACGTCGCAGCCACCACTCCGGGTGAAGAAGCGGGTTCGGATACGGGGGACGCTGTTTCTGGGCTGGCCGGTTCACGTGCTGCCGGTCGAGGTGCGAATCCAGGCACAGCCCCGGGCGCGGGGCTTCCGGGCGGCCTGCGCGATCTGGCCTACGTGAACCTTTACGCGCTCGCAGTGAATGAGGAAAACGCGGCCGGCCACCGTATTGTCACGGCGCCCACGAACGGTGCGGCGGGCATTATTCCGGCCGTGAGCACGTACTACATGCGGCACATTCCGGGTGCGACGAGCCGTGGCCTCGAATGCTTCATGCTGGCTGCGGCCGCAATTGGCGGCATTATCAAGCGGAACGCATCCATCGCCGGCGCCGAGGTGGGCTGCCAGGGCGAGGTAGGGAGCGCCTCCGCGATGGCTGCCGCCGGACTGGCCGAGGCGCTGGGCGGCAGCCCGCACCAGGTGGAGAACGCAGCGGAGATGGCCATGGAGCATTCCCTCGGCCTCACCTGCGATCCAGTGGCCGGCCTGGTCCAGATCCCATGCATCGAACGTAATGCGATGGCATCGGTCAAGGCCATTAACGCGGCGTACATGGCGCTGTGGGGCAATGGTTCCCATACGGTCAGTTTCGATACGGTGGTGGAAACCATGCGGCAGGTGGGTGTGGACATGCTCTCGAAGTACAAGGAAACCTCGGAGGGTGGCCTGGCCGTCAACGTTGTTGAGTGCTGAGCACGGAGCCGTAACCTATAGCCGCTCTGCACGACGTCGTTCACCTGCGCACAGTAGTGGTTGCTTGGTGTGTGGCGAGGTAACTGTCGTGGCTATAGAGACGGAAGCAAACAATATTGTTGCAAACAATGTGCAAACAACTAGTTGTTTGAAATCCGTAGTTTTCGTTGCTATTCCGCCAAAACAATATTGTTTGTAGGTTGTTTTTCGTGCGAGGAGGGGAGAAACCGCCACGCTCGTCCCAAAGGGTGGGCCGGAGCTGTTTCCCGTATGGGTAGAGGAGAATAGGGAAGGGTAGGTGGCGCTTCCTGTTGCGCGGATCCGGCCCAGCGGCAGGCAGCATTCGATCCTTTCTTACGCCTAACGCCCTCCCACCCACTACGAAAGCGATGATGCAAGTGGGCACGCCACGGCGTCGTCGAAAGGAAGAATGAAACCGCACCAGGGCGCGAAAAACGGGGCGTGTGACAAACTTGTCCACCACAAAATGTTGGGATCCTTTTACCACGTAACCACAACATGTAGTGTGGATCTACGTCCCTGGGCGGTGATCTGCGGTATCCTCGCTCGGGCGGCCAGTAGGCCAGTCTCAGCGGAAGCTGATGTCCACAGAGGAGAGAAATGAAGGTCACCGTTTACACGAAGCCCGCATGTGTGCAGTGCAATGCTACGAAGCGTTCGCTCAAGAAGGCTGGCGTTGCGTATGCGGAAGTGGACATGACCCAGGATGCTGAGGCGCTCGCGGCCGTCAAAGCGATGGGCTTCAAGCAGGCTCCCGTGGTGGTGGCGAACGGTCGTAGCTGGTCCGGGTATCGTCCGGATGAACTCAAGGCACTCATCAAGGCTGTAGCCGAGGAGTCCACTCAGGCCGAAGAACCAGCCAGCGTGCTTGCGTAGGCGCGCCGTGGTCCACATCGTCTATTTCTCCTCGCAAACCGGCAACACGAAGCGGTTCGTGGAGAAACTCGGGTTCCCCGCGCAGCGTATTCCTATTCATAAGGCGGATGGCCCTCTCACGGTAAACGAGGACTACGTGCTGGTGGTGCCCACGTACGGCGGTGGACATCCGGCGGGTGCGGTGCCGCGGCCTGTCATCCATTTCCTCAACGATCCCCACAACCGCTCACTCATCCGTGGCGTCATTGCGGGCGGCAACACGAATTTTGGGCAGGCATACGGCCTTGCGGGTGACGTGGTGGCGGCAAAATGCCACGTGCCCGTGCTCTATCGGTTTGAACTACTGGGCCTCCCGGCGGACGTGGAGGCGTGCCAGAAAGGCTTGGAGGAGTTTTGGAAAACACTACCGAAGCATTAAACGGTGCGGCGCTGAACCCGGAGAACACGACGTCGTCCGTCCCGGCGGAGGAAACGGCGGCCCTCAACCCGGACCTCGACTACCACTCGCTTAACGCGCAGCTGAATTTGTACGACGCCGATGGCAAGATCCAGTTCGACGCGGACAAGCAGGCCGTGCGCCAATACTTCCTGCAGCATGTCATCCCGAATACGGTGCGCTTTGACTCGCTGGAGGAAAAGCTGCACACCCTGGTGGAGAAGGGTTATTACGAGGGTGAGGTGCTGGAAAAGTACAGCCCCGAATTTATTAAGAGCTTGTACCAGCGTGCCTACGCGCATCATTTCCGCTTTTCCACGTTCCTGGGCGCGTTTAAGTACTACACCTCCTACACGCTGAAGTCGTTTGATGGCACCAGGTATCTCGAGCGCTTTGAAGATCGCGTGTGCATGGTGGCCCTGGCGCTCGGTAATGGTGATGAGCAGCTGGCCACGGATCTCATGGAGGAGACCATTACCGGCCGCTTCCAGCCGGCAACGCCCACGTTCCTCAATGCGGGTAAGAAGGCACGTGGTGAACTGGTGTCCTGCTTCCTCATTCGCATTGAGGACAACATGGAGTCCATCGCGCGTGGCATTAATTCCGCCCTGCAGCTGTCCAAGCGTGGCGGTGGCGTGGCACTTAACCTCACGAACCTGCGCGAGCAGGGCGCACCCATTAAGCGCATCGAAAACCAGTCGTCCGGCGTGAACCCGGTGATGAAGCTGCTGGAGGATTCCTTCAGCTATGCGAACCAGCTGGGTGCACGCCAGGGTGCCGGCGCGGTGTACCTCAATGCGCACCACCCGGACATCATGCGGTTCCTGGATACCAAGCGCGAAAATGCGGATGAGAAGATTCGTATTAAAACGCTGTCGCTTGGTGTGGTGATTCCGGATATCACCTTCGAACTGGCTAAGCGCAAGGAAAAGATGGCGCTGTTCTCCCCCTACGATGTGGAGCGGGTATACGGTGTGCCGTTCACGGAGATTTCCGTGACCGAGAAGTACCAGGAGATGGTGGATAATCCGAATATCCGCAAGTCCTGGCTGGATGCGCGCCACTTCTTCCAGACTCTTGCCGAAATTCAGTTCGAATCCGGCTATCCGTACATTCTTTTCGAGGACACCGTGAACCGTGCAAACCCGATTAAGGGTCGCATTTCGATGTCCAACCTGTGCTCGGAGATCCTCCAGGTGTCCGAGGCCTCCACCTACAACGCGGACCTCAGCTACAAGCACGTGGGCAAGGACATTTCCTGCAACCTGGGCTCGCTAAATATCGCCAAGACGATGGATTCTCCTTCGCTTGGCTACACGGTTAATACGGCGATTCGCGCGCTCACCTCCGTTTCGGATCAGACCCATATTTCCTCGGTGCCGTCGATTGAACGCGGCAATGACATGAGCCATGCGGTGGGCCTGGGCGAAATGAACCTGCACGGGTTCCTCGGCCGCGAGCACATTTACTACGGCTCCGAGGAAGCGCTGGATTTCACCAATATCTACTTCTACACCGTGGCCTACCACGCCATAGATGCGTCCATGGAATTGGCGAAGGAACGCGGCGTGAAGTTCGCCGGCTTCGAGGATTCCAAGTACGCGAGCGGCGAGTACTTCACCAAGTACATTGAGCGGGAGTGGAAGCCGCAAACGGAGCGGGTGGCCCAGTTGTTCGCGAAGCACCACATTCCCACGCAGGAGGACTGGAAGCAGCTCGCGGCTGACGTGGCAGAGTTCGGCATGTACAACCAGAACCTGCAGGCCGTGCCGCCCACGGGGTCGATTTCCTACATCAACAACTCCACCTCCTCCATCCACCCGATCGTCTCTAAGATCGAAATTCGCAAGGAGGGCAAGCTGGGCCGCGTGTACTATCCGGCGCCCTACATGACGAACGACAATCTGGAGTACTTCCAGGACGCCTACGAGATCGGCCCGCGTGCCATCATCGACACCTATGCGGTGGCCACGCAGCACGTGGATCAGGGCCTCTCGCTCACGCTGTTCTACCCGGATTCGGTCACCACGCGTGACGTCAACCGGAATTACATTTACGCGTGGCGCAAGGGCATCAAGAGCCTCTATTACATGCGTATCCGCCAGCAGGCGCTTGAGGGTACCGAGGTGGAGGGCTGCGTCTCCTGCATGCTGTAGGGGTGTTCGCGATGCGTGCGGGATTTAGGAACCGGCGCTCTGCGCAGTATGTTTCGACGACGCCGTAGCTCAGCGCCCTGCCCGCGCACGAAGTGGGTACGACGCCGCCGTATTGCCGCCCGAAGAGCTCGGTGCACGGGTAGTAGGTAAGTAGGAGGGGCCAGTTCGAATGAACTGGCCCCTCCTCCATGCCTGGCGCTTTACTTGAACAGATCGCGCAGGTCCGCGCCCGTAATCGGGACGCCCGCACCGGCGTCGACGATGCCGGCCAGCGCGCGCTTCTTCTCCTGCAACTTGATGACCTTCTCCTCGATGGTGCCCTCGGACACGAGCCGGTACACGTTTACCGGCTTGTCCTGGCCGATGCGGTGCGCACGGTCAATGGCCTGCTCTTCGGCAGCCGGGTTCCACCACGGATCCATGATGTACACGTAGTCCGCTTCGGTGAGCGTGAGGCCCACACCGCCTGCCTTGAGGGAAATAAGGAACACGGGCTTGTCGCCGGACTTGAATTGGGCGATTTGATGGTCGCGATCCCGTGTGGAACCGTCCAGATACGCGAACCCGATGCCGCGCCGATGCAATTCCACCTCGATCCGGTGCAGATACGTGGTGAACTGACTGAACACCAGCACCTGGTGGCCGGCGGGCAGCAGCTGCTCCAGCGAATCCACCAAAAAATCGGTTTTTTCTGCTGATGGAACGTCCACGGTGAGCGCGGCCCGCTCGTCGTCGGTGGTAATGAGAGCCGGATCGATGGCCAGACGCCGCAACCGCGTGAGCGAAGCAAGAATGGAAATCCGATTCTTGCTGACATTGTCCAGCAGACCCAGCACTTCCTGCCGCTCCCGCTCCAACTGCTCGCGGTAGCGGCGGGCATGCTGCGGTGCAAGCTCGATGGACACCACGGATTCCATCTTCTCCGGCAGCTCGCGGGCCACTTCGCTCTTGCGGCGGCGCATCATGAACGGGTGGATGAGGCGCGTGAGCAGATCGGCGGCGCTCTTATCCCCGGAGCGTTCGATCGGGTTGCGGAACTTCTCCGCGAACCCGGCGTGCGTGGGCAGCAGCCCCGGCGACGTCAAATAGAGCAGCGCCGCCAAATCGTCGAGCGAATTCTCCACCGGGGTACCGGTTACGGCGAAAGTCCATGGCCGCTCCAGTTCAGAAATAGCCCGATAGCCCACGGTGGACGGGTTCTTAATGTTCTGCGCCTCGTCGGCCACAATGCCGCCCCACTTCACCGTGCGGTACTCGCGTGCGTCCAGGCGTACCAGCGTGTAAGAGGTGACAATGATGTCCGTACGCTCGGCCAGGTTGGAGATGGACCGGTTCCGCTTCTTGGAGGTGCCGGAAATGGTGGCCACGCGCAGTTTCGGCGTGAACCGCTCCGCCTCGCTCTTCCACGTGGAAATCACGGATGTGGGTGCCACGATGAGCACCGGCGCATCCAGCTGATCCGCCTCCTTGAGGTGCTGAATCATGGCGAGCAGCTGAACCGTTTTGCCCAGGCCCATATCATCCGCCAGCAGTCCGCCGAACTGGGCGCGTGCCAGGTGGGTGAGCCACGAATAACCTGTCACCTGGTAGGGGCGCAGTTTTCCGTCAAAGTGCTCCGGTTCGGCCAGCTCCTCGCCCAGCGAATCGAGTTCGTGCAGCTTCGCCCGGAGCTCCGCCGACGCCTGCAGATTCTCCAGCTCCAGCGCGTGGGCGCGAAGCGTGGGCACGGAAATTGAATCCGCCTTCACCTCGCCCAGTGCTGCCGCATCCTTGAGGAGCTGGCGCAGCTTGTCGAATTGAGGCCCGAGATGTACGGCCACCTCGCCGACGGTGACAAAATCCTTTCCCTCCATCAGCGCGCGGTAGAGGTCCGAGAGCGCGATCTGGCGCCCCTCCACCTCCACCACAACCTCAAGGTCCAGCCAGTCATGATTATCCGTGGCAATCGTGGTGATGACGGGTGCCGCCGTGAGCACGTCGATATCCGCGTCCGCCGCGAAATCCACCCCGATCCCGGCCTTCTCCAGCGCCGGCAGAAACTCCGTGCGCAGCTTGCCATAGAGGCTCAAATCCAGCCCGGTGGGAATTGCAAACGAAAGTGGCACCCCCATTCGCGCGCGCTTCCAGGCGTGCCGGGCGGCAGCGACGTCGTCGGACACGTGAGAAACAGCCAGCAACGGCGTGAGAATCGGCTTCTCCTGGCCTTCCATTTCCCGCGCCTCGCGCCACGTGAGCGTGAGTCCGTCCCCCTCGCGCGTGACGGAGAGGTGGAGGCGCGCCGGGCCCACCCTATGCGGCGTGAATGTGCGGTCCGAGCTGTCCACCTTCACGGCCCCGCCCAGCGCGGGGAGGAATGAGGCCTCGAACTCAAGCTGTTCGGCGGCGGGCACCTCGAAGGAATCGTGGGCGCCGGCCATGCGGATCACTTCTGCCGGTACGGACGCGTTGACGCGCCCCAGCACGAACGCTTTAGCCTGATGCGATTCGACGACGCCGCCGCGCCCGAACCCACTCGCCTCCGTGGCGGACGGTTCCGTTGCGGGCAGGGTGGTTCCGTCCACCCCGAATGCGTTGAGATCCGTGCCGTCCGGGAGCAGGCCGACGGCGAGCAGCGGATCGGTGCCGGGGAGTGCCTCGGCGCGCGAACCGTTGGGGGCTTCCGGCACAAACAGCACGGCCAGATCACCGGAGCGCTGAATACGAATATTCGCCTGGATATCCCACGGCAGGCGGGAGAGAACCAGTGGCGTGGACGGGTCATCGAAGAACAGGCGCACACCCGCCCCGGCCAGACGATTCAATTCCGTGTAGAGGGACGGCCCGGCCGTTTCGACGTCGATCGCCTGAACCGTTTGGAAGCCCTCCACGTGCGCGGTGGCCTGGTAGAAGGAGCGCATGGCCTCCAACTGAGCCGGGTAGAAGCGCGTGGCCAGGCGATTGCGGGAGGAGTGCATGATGTCCTGCCAGCCAATGCCGTGCGGCGTCCAGCCGCGGTCACGGTGATGGGCGGAGCGGGTGTGGCGGTGCCGGCGATCCTC
Organism: Neoactinobaculum massilliense; assembly: GCF_900604955.1. Lineage (GTDB taxonomy): Bacteria > Actinomycetota > Actinomycetes > Actinomycetales > Actinomycetaceae > Neoactinobaculum > Neoactinobaculum massilliense. The sequence goes on along the minus strand of NZ_UWPE01000002.1, from coordinate 106,821 downwards.
CTTGCGACCTGCCGGACGCCCGGCCACCTCATGAAGAGGCTTGAATACGAAAGAAGAGCCGCCACGATCCAGTAGGAGGCCGAGGTTTTCGGCATCCGTGGCGTCGTCACGCGGGGCGATCGTTTCCAGAATGGTGCGCCAGGCGGACTGCTGCGCGCCTGCGCCGAGGGACACGAGTACGGCCGCGATGTGCTTGCAGGAGAAGTGCACAGGGCAGGAGCAGTAGCCGGTGAGCGGATCAATCTTGGTGAGGTGCTGGGTATAGGTGGTGCCGGTGCCCATCACCGAGGAGCGGAGAGTGCCCTCATCCTCCTCCACTTTGCCCACGTGGCCGGTGCGAGCCAACGTGCGGCCTCGCTCCAGTGTTTGCTCCCCAAATAGGTACGTCAATTCCTCCGGCGAGAGCCGCCGTATCTGCTGTTCAATCCTGCTGGCCATCGTTTCATGATATGCCCGCCGTGGCCGAGGGCGACAACTGCGGGCAATCTCGCAATTCGTTGCAATTGGGGCGGTTGTGGGGCGATGGCGGTTGGTGGTGCGTCGCCCCATCGCGCCCCCGACCTCCATTGGAAGATTTCCGGCGGCTTTGGAGTAAACATGCACACAGGAGGAAGCAATGGCCATCTAGAAGATGCGTTAGCCGGCAAGCTCCTCCGCGATTGCAGCGACTAGTCCGGTAGGGAGACCCAGCGTTGCAAGGGATTGAACTGCCAATAGTGATGAAGAGTTGCTGTGCTGATTTGCGTTAATTGAACTTCGTGAGTTCCTTTCTTCATCTGCCGGTCTCGCAGTTAGCAGTGGCTTCAAGATATTCCAAGCTCGATCTTTCGCTTCGAACTTAACGTTTGCTTGGTCGAGCAGATGAAACACGCGGTCAGCTGCGCGGTTAGGATCGCTCGGGAGATGATCAAGATGAACATTAAGGGAGGTCAAGTCGACGGTACCGAGCGTGACCTGCTGCCAGGGCGAATGATAGGAAGGATCTCCACTAGGCTTGTATGCACCTCGTATCGACGTTGTCGAATTGGCCCGTATACCTACGAGTTCTATCGAAACCTGTGCGATCCGGGAGAAATCGGCGTCCGTTGCGGCGCCAAGATATCTGGTACGGGATGTGAGAGATAGAGAGCAGCCGATCCAGTTAAGGAAGAACTTGATTCGGTACGGAGTGCCGCTGGCATCAAGTTCAATGAGTTCACCGGTTCCAGATCCTTCTGTCACCGCCAGAATCATGTGGCTGGGCTGATCGTCAAGAGCCTGCCGGGATGCGAGGGGAATGATGCTCCCCGAACGGGCGAGGACGGGAATGCTATCCAGGGAACGATGAAGCGTCAATTCGCTGTTACCAAGGTAGGAGGTCCCAGTGAAGACATCCGTCCAGCGCCCTGGCGGTAGCCATACGCCTGAGGTGGCGAGCCGGGTGGTCTTGTCCACCGGGCTAGTAATCGGGGCTGCGAAGAGATCTCCAAAGAAGTACGTGTTCTCGAACTCGTAGGCTTCGTTTCGACCGGAATAATCGTGATAAATAGGGCGCACGGGGCCCTTACCGTGAAGATGACTGTTCCACATAGCCGTATAGAGCATTGGAATCAGCGCATGACGAAGCCTTAGGAAGGCTGCCTGAACTGAGGCGTGTGGTTCGTCGTAATGCCAAGGTTCCTTGTTGAAGAACTCAGACCGGGAGGAATAAAGTCGATTGATTGGTGAGAATACACCGAACTGCACCCAACGTGTCTCGAGTTCAGGATCGGACGTGCCCAGCATGTGGCCACCAATATCGTGGCTCCACCAGTAGTATCCGACGTTCGCGGCCGTAGCCGTGAAGTAAGGCTGAAATGCTAGTGACTTCCATGAGACAACCGAGTCGCCAGAGAAGCCCAGTGGGAAGCGGTGTGATCCAAGACCGGCATACCGGGAGAAGATGATCGCGTCGCTCCCGTGCCGTTTGTGTGCGTCATAGGTGTGCAGATGATTGAGCATCCAGAGAGGATCGAGACCGGGTACCTTTGAAGTGTTGCCCTGCTGCCAATCTATCCACCAAAAGTCCACGCCTTCATCTTCGAGTGGATGATGAACGAGATCAAAGTATGCATGCATGAAGGAGCGAGAGGTAACATCAAATTCAATCGGAACGCCGCTTTCTGGGTCGACACCTAGTGCTTGAGCGACTTCTGGATACTGCTCTTCATGTCTGCGTATGCCAGCCGCTGGGTGGACATTGAGGCTCACCTTCAGATGACGATCGTGGAGGGCCGACAGAAATGCTCCTGGGTCTGGGAATAAAGTGCGATTCCACGTGTAGCCTGTCCACCCTGTACCGATTGAGGGGTCTATGTCAGTGAGATGCCAGTCAATGTCTACGACACTTACTGATAGCGGAATGCCACGGTGAGAGAAACTATCCATGAGGTTGAGGTACTCGTCGGCCGTATATGGCCAAAAACGGGACCACCAGTTCCCAAGTGCATACCTGGGGATAATTGGCGAGGAGCCGGTAAGCATGAAGTAGTCGCGGAGTTCTTGCTGATAGTCATCTCCGTAGCCGAATAGATAAAGGTCCTTGCTGCTCGTAGCCCGCGGGGTGACCCATCCGTCGGGGTCCACTAGGAGTGATTTTGAATCATCAATTACAAATATTCCGTTCCGGGCGAGGAGTCCAGGTTCGAGATCAACCGCTCCATCTGCCCCATCGAGTGTTCGTGCTGTACCTCCGAGGTTGCCTGAGGCTCGATTCAGTGTGGGCTGTTCACCATAGGTCCACGTCGAGCCATAGGGACGGCTACTTCCCTTTTTGAGGGCGTAGCGCAAACCAGCCGGTGTAAATGGCTTTTTGTTATAGAAGAGGCTTACAAATGCGGTATCGAGCTGGAGCCCGTCAGGACGGTCTATGAGGCTAAAACGAGGTTTAGGAAAGGACCGGTTGACGACGACTTGTGTTGGTGAATCAACGAATGCTCCTGTCGGATTCCATTCAATTCGAATGAGTCGGTCCGTCAGTATAGAGATGCGCCATGTATCACCTTGAATGACGGATTCAGGACTTGGATGGATGTTTGTGGCCACGAACTTATCCCTTCACTGCGGCGCTAGAAGCGCCCGCGACGAACCGGCTCTGGAAAATGACATAAACGAGAAGCACCGGAATGATTGAAATGGATGTTGCAGCGAACAGGCCTCCGTAATCGGTGCTGTATTGACCGCTAAAGGTCGTAAGGCCGACGGAGAGAACCTGCTTGTCTTGGTCTGTAATCATGAGGTAGGGCCAGAGATAATCCTCCCAGACCCATAGGAACTGAAAGATCGCTAACGCGGAAATGCTGTTAGCGCTCAGGGGAACGATTATCCGATGAAAGATTAGGGACTCTGATGCACCGTCGATTCGTGCTGCTTCGAGGAGTTCGTTTGGAATGGTGCTTATAGATTGCCTCATCATGAAGATTCCGAAACCAGAGAAGGCCGCTGGAAGGATAATCGACAAGTAGGACCCGCGCAGGCCAGCTGACTCGAACATGGTGTAGCGAGGAATGATCACAACGGCCCACGTGATCATCATTGTGGATAGGACTACTGCAAAGAGTGTTCCACGACCGCGAAAACTGTACTTGGCGAATACGTAACCACCTAGGAGGCTTGTATAAATGACGAGCGCGGTGATTATTAGAGCTAGGAAGAGAGAGTTGCCAAATAGCCTGAAGAAATTGAACTTATCGCTGATGGACAGGTAATTCTCGAGAGTCCATACATGTGGAAGCAGTGATGGATTAGCGGAGACGATCTCAGAATTGGGCTTGAAGGATGAAAGAAGCATCCAAATGAACGGGAATACGGTGATGATTCCCAGCGCGATGAGACCGATATGTAGAATGAATCGATTGATTCGATATGTTGTGGGTTTCATTGGACAACCATGCTTTGCTTTGATGTCTTTGGTGCGACGCCGGCTTTCGCGGCGGTGGCCTGTGTCCGATTCCTACGCCTAGCCTTGCGCGGCATGCCGCTGTCGTCTTGTATCTTCCAGGAGAGCGCCGTAAGTAGTGCTGTGATCACGAGGAGCACCAATGCGATTGCGGATGCATATCCAAAGTTGTAGTTTTCGAATGCTTCCTCGTATATGAGGTACGAGAGGGTATAAGTTGACGTCCCTGGTCCACCTTCTGTCAGGACCATGATCTGTACGTACGCCTGTAGATATGCGATTAGTGACGTGATCACCACGAAAATGGTTGTTGGCCGCAGGAGGGGAAGAGTGACATGCCGGAAAGTTCTCCATGCGTTGGCGCCATCGACGTGGGCGGCCTCCAGAACATCTTCGGGAATTGAGTACAAGCCGGCCAAGAAAAGTATTACGGCGTAGCCAAAATCCTTCCAAATGGTCATGAAAATGATGGAGGCAAGTGCATATTTCGGGTCTCGGAGCCAATTAATGTCTAGGTTAAATATGTTGTCGATTGCTCCGAATTGGGGATGGTACATGAGTTGCCAGACGTAGGCGACGGCCACGATCGGCGTAATGGTTGGCATGTAGAAGACTGCACGGAAGAATCCGCGAAAACGAACCATTTTCGAGTAGAGCGCATATGCAAGTCCGAGACCGAGGACGACTCGACCAACAATAGCGACAACGCAGAAGATTAATGTATTCCAGATAGACGTCTTTACGACGGGATCGTGAAACAGCCTTGTATAGTTCTCGAGTCCGGAAGCCTGCCACGTGCCGTTAAGAGGATTCCAATTGTGGAACGAACCAGCTATGGCGATAACGATCGGAATGAAAGTGAATAGCAGAATACCGGTCATGATTAGCCCGACGACGATATTTCTGAAGCGACGTTCGCTTGGTGGCACTTTGGGCCGAGGATTGGGTGCAACCTCTACATCCTTGGTTTTCTTCGTCAGCATTATGTAGCTTCGGTGGCCCGACGAGGCGGGCCACCGTACTCACTTTCTCTTAAATCTGGACTTAACTACTTCTGTTGGTAGTGCTCATAGCGATTCTCAACAGAGGTGAATTCTGTGCTTTTCAGATCTGTTTCGATGTTCTTCTGGGCGGATGTGAGGCCGTCGGCTGGTGTAACACCGTTGTAGAGGATGTCCTGCCACATCTGACCGTAATTGGTCTCAAACGTGGCTGGGATGTTTCCTGGCCAGATGTAACGATCAAGGCCTCTGAATGCGGCAATTGCCGGATCTTCCTGTAGGGATGGGTCATCGGCGATGGGCTTGTATGAGGGGAAGACTGAATAATCCTTGGAGAGCTGCAGCAGGGCTTCCTTGTTGGTTAAGAAGTAACGAAGGAAGTCTTGTGCGACGGCTTTCTGCTCGTCCGACGCATTTGCGTTAATGCCGAAAGTGGACTCTCCGTTATAACGATCGTACGCGTATGGGGTATCGGTGTCGTCCGGGACCGGGGTTGGGAATGCTGACCAATTAATGTCGGGGTAATCGTTCCGCAGTGTGCCTGAGAACCAGCCCCAGGCGTAGGTCATGGCCGCCTGGCCTTGACCGAAGGAGTCAGTGCCCGATGCGCCAAAGTCCTTATCCCCGGAGCCATCCTCATAAATGGCGAGCATGGTGGTGATGACATCTCGATTGGCAGAATTGTCAACGTCTGGTGTCTTCAGGTCTGATTTGAACAGGTTTTGACCGCGTTGGTATGCGAGTCCCATCTGGAAGGCGCTGCCTTCGTCATTAAATGAGAATCCGGCGCGAGTGAGATTTCCGGAGCTATCACGCTCCGTAAGCTTCTTCGCAACAGTACGAAGTTCGCTCCACGTTGTAGGAATGTCCTTCTCGGTGAGACCGGCTGCGTTCCACATGTCTGTGTTGTAATAGATCGCTCCCGACATAAAGCCAAGGTCTATGTAGGGTACGGTTCCGTTCTCATCTATGTGGGTTGCGACTCCTTCGTAGTCAGCCTTAAGTTTGTCAACGGGGATGTCATAGGGTTCCAGAAATGACTTGATGTTGTTGTGCTGAGAATTGTGGATGTTGAACAGGGTTGACCCGTTACTTCCCTTTAGCTCTAGGGGTAATTTCGTCCAATAGTCATCCCATGGTTGGTTAACTACTTGGATATCGACGTTCGGGTGAATCTTCTGGTAATCGTCTGCGATTTGCTGATATTGCTCTACATCCTGCCAGGCCCACCACTGTAACTGAATTGGTTTACCGTCGTTGACGAGAGTATTTGGGTCGTACTGCACTGCTTGTCCCGCGATAGGGAGACCTTTGTCCGCGTTGGTGTCGGTTTTTGCGTCGCCAACGCTCCCGCTTGAAGAGGAGCAACCTGCTAGGGCTAGCGAAAATGCCCCCAGGATTCCGAGCCACTTGCCGGCCCGCTTCTGCAACTTGTTCATGTTGACTTCCTTGTCATCAGAACTGTCTTAAAAGCGCATTACAAGCTCGCTTTAGTTAAACAGAGGTTTATCGGTATACCGATGGTGTCAGAATACTTGTGTAGACTCGCGAAGTCAATCACGGTCGGATCGCGGGGTGAGCAATGGTGACTCTCCAGGACGTTGCGAACAGAGTTGGTGTTTCCAAGATGACTGTGTCAAATGTACTGAACGGAAAGAACGCCCGCGTGTCAGAACGGACGAGGCAGCGGGTGTTGGCAGCCGTGAAGGAACTTGGATATGTTCGAAGTGCCCCGGCGCGAGCCTTGTCCGTCAGAGGTACCAATCTTGTGTCGTTTGTATATCCAAAGTATCGAGAATCGCCATTAGTTAACACACATGATGCAATTCTTGTTGGTGATCTTCAGGTTGCATTAGATGACTTGGGCTATCTTCTTATTCTGTATGCTGCAGATGACATTTTTGCGGCTGCTCTTCAGATGAAGTCCTGGAATGTGGCTGGAACTGTTCTTTACGGCACTTTTGCGGATGAAGTTGCAAACTTTCGGGGTACGTATGAAACGCCAATAATATTTATCGACAATTACGGCAGTTCGGTGCCGCTACCGACGGTAGTGAGTGACGATAGACGGGGAGGTTATTTAGCTGGCTCGTATTTGAAGTCGCTTGGGCACGAGCGGGTGGCCTTTGTAGCACCCAAATTCGGAAGTGAGGGTGTTGTTGCTACGCGATTCGCCGGATTTCTTGACGGAATTGGTAGCGATCGTGATGCTTACGACCGGCGATTCCTCTATGAGGTTGAATCAATCTTCGGGCAGGGGCGCGCAGTCTGTGATTGGTATCACTCGTTTCCGGCCGGTGAAGCGCCAACCGCCTTGTTCTGCACCGCCGACAGCTTAGCTGCTGGAGTTATGAAGGGGCTTCAAGAATCGGGCGTCCGTATCCCGGCGGACGCCTCAGTAATCGGGTTTGATGATCTCCCGATCGCAACTGAAGTGACGCCAAGTTTGACTACGGTGCATCAGGATCTTCCCTTGAAGGCGCGACGGGCCGCAGAGATGATTGTCCAGGAGATTGAAAACCCTAACAGCTCACCAAGACGAGTGGTGCTCCCAGTCTCTCTTGAAAAGAGAGGGAGTGCGGCTCGGCCAGCCGCAGGCTGTGCTCACCATCGTTCGCGCCAATAGGGCGACACCTCCAGCCCCTGCTCAAAGAATCCCAGCAGCACCTCACGCTGGGCCATACTCAACGAACCATTCCTCACGAAACTGCTCCCCGCTCATCAGAACCAAATTACTCAGTCCAACAAACAAGGAACAGTTCAGTATGGGTCCGTCCCTCTACTTCATACTCGGAAACCTGACCGTGCTATTTACCAGCCGCGCTTCGGCGTCGTCGTCAGGAACCGAACGCGGGACTGCGGCTACCCGACACGGCCCAGGCCGAAACGTGCCGGCGCCCGCAACCCCGGCACCCACGCCCGCAACCCGGGTACCCACGCTCACGCAGGTCGGCTCGAGTACGCGGCCATCGCACAGTTCCAGCAGTCCCGCCACCCACGCCCGGGCAGGTCAGCTTCTAGAAATCCCAGTCGTCGTCGGTGGTGTCCTCAACCTCGCCGATCACGTAGGAACTGCCGGACCCGGAGAAGAAATCGTGATTCTCATCCGCGTTCGGGGACAGCGCCGCGAGAATAGCCGGGTTCACGTCAGTCTGGTCCGCGGAGAACAGGGCTTCATAGCCGAGGTTCATGAGCGCCTTGTTTGCGTTGTAGCGTAGGAACTTCTTGACATCCGGCGTGAGCCCCAGCGGATCGTAGAGGGTGGCGGTGTACTCGGCCTCGTTCTCATAGAGGTCCTGGAGCAGATCGAAGGTGTACTCCTTGAGCTCGTCGCGCCGCTTCTGATCCGCCTTCTCCAGCGCCTTCTGGTACTTGTAGCCGATGTAGTAGCCGTGCACCGCCTCGTCGCGAATAATGAGGCGAATGAGGTCCGCCGTGTTCGTCAGCTTGGCGTGCGCGGACCAGTACATGGGCGCGTAGAAGCCGGAGTAGAACAGGAAGCTCTCCAACAGCGTGGAGGCTACCTTGCGCTTTTCCGGATCGTCACCGCGGTAGTAATCCAGCACGATCGCGGCCTTCTTCTGCAGGTACTGGTTGTTCTCCGACCACCGGAAGGTCTCTTCAATCTGCTCTGAGGAAATGAGCGTGGAGAAAATGGAGGAGTAACTCTTCGCGTGTACCGACTCCATGAATGCGATGTTCGTGTATACCGCTTCCTCGTGCGGGGTGATAGCGTCCGGAATGAGGCTTACCGCGCCGACGGTGCCCTGGATCGTATCCAGCAGCGTGAGGCCCGTGAACACGCGGGTGGTCATGGTTTGCTCGGCTTCGTTGAGCGTCTTCCAGGACTTGATGTCATTGGACAGCGGCACCTTCTCCGGCAGCCAGAAGTTCCCGGTGAGGCGATCCCACACCTCCAGGTCCTTCTCATCCTCGATCTTGTTCCAGTTGATTGCCTGCACCGAGCTGACAAGCTTCAGCGGTTCCGCCATCGTTGCCCCTTTCCGGCGTTCGCACGGTGACCCGAGATGTCCGTTCTACGACGCCGCACCGCTCACCATTGTTTCACAGCTGCTTGAGTGGGTGAGGAGTGGCTTTACGGTGGACTAGTGGGACCCGGGCGGATGGTTGGGCCCGGTGAGGAGTGGGCCCGGTGAGGAGTGGACTCACAGCGGACGAGTAGGACCCGGTCGACGCTGTACGGGTAGCGTGAGTGTGGGGAGGCGCAGGTCGGTGCTGCGTGGGTGCGGGGAAAGGTGCGCGCTGGGCGCTGCTAGCGCGGACGTCCTGTTCACGCACTGAAATCGCAGGGTTTATTCAGACTGTTGCCGTAGGCTTACTGTGTTATGGACCAATGGGCCCGAGATCCTATTGAGGAGTTTTAATGCAGACCACTTCAGCTTGGCAGATTGTCCTTGGCGTTCTGTCCGCGATCGGCCAGCCGCTGTTCTTCCTTGTGGCCGCCGTTGTCATCATTTTTATTGGTACTGCCCTTACCCGGTACCTCAATGCTCGTACAGCGGAGATTGATCTGCTCCGCATTACTCACGAATCCGGCCTCCAGGACGATGAGTTCGACGCCGATGCCCCGGCTCCGATCCTCTCTAGTGAGCCGGCTGCCGCTGGCGTAGCGGATGCGGGCACGGCGGTTGCCGGTGCTACCGCCGTGGACCTGGCGGGTAGCGCAACTGTTCCGGCCTCCGAGGATCCGCAGGCTGCGGATACGCAGGCCTAGGACGCAGCATCGTTAATCGAAAAAGCCCCGCTAAGCGGGGCTTTTTCGTGCTTCGGAACTCGAGGCGGCCGGTGTGAGCTTCCAGCCGCCGGGACGAGATCCCTAGGCCTCCGGAGCCTTGTAGAAGACGGGTTCGGGGAGACCGTGCTCGGCGCGGACGCGGCGAGACACGTCCTCGATAGCAACGAGAGACTCGTAGACCAACTGCGCGTCTACCGGGAACGGCATGGCGTGGATGGTCTCGTTTTCGGCCGTGGCAGCCGTGCAGATGCCACGCAGTTCTTTCTCGTTGTCGCGCGTGAGGCCAATCTCGGTCAGCGTGTTCGGTAGGCCCACCTTCGTGGTGAACACGATGAAGTCCTCAATCTCCTTCTCAGGAGCAGCCTCCATGATCAGCTGTGTGAGGGTACCAATGGTCACCTTCTCGCCGTGAATGAGGCCGTGGGTCTGCGGTGCCTGGGTCAAACCATCATGAATGGCGTGGGCGGCGGCCAGGCCACTGGACTCGAAGCCTAGACCGGAGAGCAGCGTGTTCGCCTCAACCTCGGCGTCGAGCGCCGGGGTGACCGTGTGCGCCTTGACGGCGTCCAGGGCAAGGAACGCGTTCTCGTGAATCGTGTCCCAGCACAGTTTGGCGAGTGCCTGCGCGCTACGGGTGGGACGGCCGCCCATCATCGTGACGCCGGTGCCGCGACCCACCGCACGAGCCTCAATCCAGGTGGCGAGCGCGTCGCCAATGCCTCCGCGGAGGAAGCGGATCGGGGCGTTAGCTACCACCTGCGTGTCAATCAGCACCAGGTCAGGATTGCGTGGCAGGAAACGGTACTCGAGGAATTCGCCGTGGTCGTTGTAAATAAGGGAGAGAGCGGATGTGGGCGCATCGGAAGATGCGGCCGTTGGAACGCTTGCGAAGTAGATGTCGGTTGCAACGCCGGCGGCCTTCGCAACGTCGATTGTTGAGCCGCCGCCGATGCCGGCCACTACATCGTGACCGCCCTTCTTGATTTCTTCGCTCAGTTCGTCCACCGATTCCGGGGTGGCAAACTTGATGAAGCGGACTCGTTTGACCGGCAGGCCGGCCTTTTCGAGGCTGTCCGTGACTGTTTTCCCGACGATTCCCCAAACGGTGTCGTCGGCAAGCAGAATCGGATTCTTCCCCAGGTGAGCAAGATACTCACCCAGGGATGCGAGAGCGTTCTTTCCTTGAACGTAACGTGATGGACTACCGAAAACCTTGAGATCCGACATTGGATCCTCCTAATTTAGTTGTCTTGGTTACACGACAGGTCCCATTCTATGTTCTGTGTGGGAAATGGTGCGGACTATGATCCTAGATTGCACATTTGTAAAGGCACGACGCCGCTGTGGGTGCGGGGTGCTTCCCGGTTAGATGGCCGTTGGTGTTGTTTGCAGGTGGTTTAGACACCTTCCAAGTGCACTAACGGCCTGCGAACTGATTTTGATCTGCCTTGATGGCCTTCAAACAGTATTAATGGCCATTGAACCCGGTGGGGTGGTGCATTGAAGGCCATTGAACCGGTGCGGCCGGTACGCTAATGGCCTGCAAACTGGCTAGGGCGGCCCTACTGACCTGCGAACTGGCTCGGGCAGGCACTAATCACCCGCGAACCTGGGCCATGCCGCTAGTTGCGGAAGCCGTGGATCGGGGCGGGGATGAAGCCACCTCGATGGACGAAGTCCGCACTGCTCTGCCGCTTGACCGGCATCACCGGGGCGTGCCCTAGTAGGCCACCGAAGTCGACGTCGTCCCCAACGGTGGCGCCGGGCACCGGAATCACGCGCACCGCGGTGGTCTTGTGGTTCATCATGCCGATGGCAGATTCATCCGCGATGATGGCGGCGATCGTTTCCGCGGGTGTATCACCGGGTACCGCGATCATGTCCAGACCCACCGAGCAGATGGCCGTCATGGCTTCGAGCTTGCCCAGCGTGATAGTGCCGGCGGCGGCCGCGGCGATCATGCCGTGATCCTCGGAGACGGGAATGAACGAGCCGGATAGTCCGCCCACGCGGGAGCAGGCCATCATGCCGCCTTTCTTGACGGCGTCGTTGAGAAGCGCGAGAGCGGCGGTGGTGCCGTGCGTCCCCACTTGCTCCAGCCCCATGGCCTCGAGTACGGCGGCCACGGAATCGCCCACTTCGGCGGTGGGGGCGAGGGATAGGTCCACGATGCCGAAAGGCACACCCAGACGTTCGGCGGCCAGATTGCCGACTAGCTGTCCGGCACGCGTGATCGAGAACGCGGCTTTTTTGATGGCCTCGGCAATTTCGTTGAGGGGTGCGCCCTCCATACCTTCGATGGCGCGGGCCACCACGCCGGGGCCGGACACGCCAACGTTCACCTCTACGTCCGGTTCCTCGACGCCGTGGAACGCGCCCGCCATGAACGGGTTGTCGGAGACGGCATTGCAGAAGGTGACCAGCTTGGCGCACGCGATGGCGCCGCGATCTGCCGTGAGACGGGCCGCCTCGGTGAAGGCATGGCCCATGGCCGCCACGGCGTCCATGTTGATGCCGGTGCGGGAGGAGCCCACGTTAACCGAACTGCACACCACATCCGTGGTGGCGAGCGCCTCGGGGATGGAGGCGATGAGCGCGCGATCGGACGCGGTGGCGCCCTTCTGCACCAGCGCCGAGTAGCCGCCGATAAAGTTGACGCCCACGGTTTTTGCGGCGCGATCCAGTGTGCGCGCCAGTTCCACGGGTGAACCGTCCAACCCGGCGGCGATAACGGCAATCGGGGTGACCGAGATGCGCTTATTGACGATGGGGATGCCGAGTTCCCGCTCGATGCCCTCGCACACGGCAACCTGATGCTCGGCCAGGCGGGTGACGCGCTGAAAAACAGCCTCGCATGTTTCGCCCATAGTGGAACGGCGGCATTCCAGCAGCGAAATCCCCAGCGTTACCGTGCGGATATCCAGCCGGTAGCGCTCAATCATCTCCACGGTGTCCAGCACCGCCTGCGCATTGGGTTTCATCCGAGCCTCAAATCTGCGTCATAGCGGTGAACAGCTGTTCAGACTGCACGCGCACTACCAGGTGCTGCGCCGTGGCCACTGTTTCCGCGGCGGCCTGAAGGTCAGCAATGGGATGGGCGTGCTCATCGAAGCTCACCCGGAGGATCATGGTGAAAAAGTCCCCCATGATGCTTTGCGAAATGTCCAGAATGTTGGCGCCGTGTTCAGCGAGCGCGGTGGTGAGAGCCGCTACGATGCCCGGGTGATCGGCGCCCGTGGTTGTGATGATCGCATACACAACGGAGAGTGTATCGGCGTGAGCGGTCCGGTAGGAACGTGTGTCGTTTCGTGGATATTGGTACGACGCCGGTTGGGTACGTTGATGGGACAGCTAGGCCGGTAGGTCCGTTGGGTACGACGCCGTTCAGGTGCGCCGGCAGTTCGGTGTTGGTAGAGGACCGTTCCGTTGGTACGACGCTGCCCGCGTGCCTGGCGCTCCTGCCGCTTTCGGCGCGGATTCGCCTAGATAGGGTTGGGCGCCGGGCATTGGGTGCTCCGCGGCGTCCCGCACGGGCCGCCGCGGACCCGCGTTTTGTCGGAGCGTGCGTCTAGGATGAAACGGCAAGAGAGCGGGGCTGGCCGAGGGCGACGGGTTCCGTCAGTAGGGGCCGGGCCGGTCGGAGTAGCTGTCAGTAGGGGCCGGCAACGTCCCGTCATAATAGGGATGGGTAACGTCCCGCAACGAAAGGTGAATGATGACGCCAAAGAGGATCATTCTTGATTGCGATCCGGGGCATGATGACGCCGTCGCCATCATGCTTGCACTGGGGAGCCCAGCCATCGAACTGCTGGGCATTTCCACCGTGGGTGGCAACCAGACGCTAGAGAAGGTCACCCGCAATGCTCAGAGCGTGCTGGTGATGTGCGGACGCGAGGATGTGCCGGTGTATCCGGGCGCCTCCCACCCGCTGGTGCACCAGGTGGAGGTGGCACCGCAGATTCACGGCGAATCCGGGCTGGACGGCGTGGAGCTGCCCGAGCCCACCGTTCCTGTCCGGGATAAGCACGGAGTGGACTTCATTATCGACACGCTCATGAGCGAGCCGGCTGGTACGGTCACGCTGGTGGCCACGGGCCCGCTCACCAATGTGGCGCTCGCGGTGCGCAAGGAGCCGCGCATTGTGGAGCGCGCCCAGCAGGTGGTGGTGATGGGTGGCGCCTACGGCCAGGGCAACTGGACGGCGTCGGCGGAATTCAACATCTGGGTGGATCCGGAAGCCGCCAAGATCGTGTTCGCCCAGGAATGGGACACGGTGATGGTGGGGCTGGACCTTACCCACCAGGCGCTGGTCACGGCCGCGGAGGAGGAGAAAGCGCGCGAGATCGGCAGCCCGCTGGCCAACTTCTTCATCGGCCTCATGAACTACTTCCGCAAGTCCTACGCGGACAACCAGGGCTTCACCGATCCGCCGGTGCATGATCCCTGCACCGTTGCCTACCTCATCGACCCGACCGTTGTGGAAACCGTGGCCGCGCCGGTGGATGTGGAAACGCAGGGTGCGCTCACCATGGGCCGCACGGTGGTGGATATGCGCCAGCCCGCCCCGGCCGGGTGCCGCTCCCGCGTGGCCACGAAACTGGACCGTGAGCGGTTCTGGGGCCTGGTACTGGACGCGATTCGCACGCTAAGCGAGGCACAGAAGTAAGTCGACGCCGCCTCCACCCGTCCCGGGGAGCGTCCTAGGTGCGTGACCACCTAGGGCTCGCGAGGCGATAGGAGGCGTGGCACCGGACGCTGGATAAGCTTGGGAGTGGCCCGGAATAGGCGGAGCATCCCGGAGTAGGCAGGCCGGAATGGATTCCGCTGGGCCCACAGGCGCGGCAAAAGGTGCGCGTCCAAGACGCGCACCGAGCCGGAGCGGTTGGGCCGGGAGCAGGACGGCTACCGGCCCGCCTTTAGCTATGCCTGCGAGGGCTGCGAGGCCGGTTCTCCGTTGGGGAAACCGTCCGGGTTCCCCTGCTGACAGTGCCAGGTGTCCGCGCACATGTCGTCCACGCTGCGCTTGGCTACCCACCCGAGTTCGTCGCGGGCCCGCTCGGCGGAGGCCCAGTAGGCGTCGCGGTCGCCGGGGCGCCGCGGCGCAAACTCTACCGGCAGCTTGTGCCCGCAGGCACGCTCAAACGCGTGCACCAGTTCTAGTACGGAAGTGCCGCGTCCCGTACCCAGGTTCCAAATCCGGGTGGCGACGTCGTGCTCCGAGAGCCACTCCACGGCCGCAATGTGAGCGTCCGCAAGGTCCACCACGTGCAGATAATCGCGCACGCACGTACCGTCCGGGGTGGGGTAATCGTTGCCGAACACGTGGAGCATATCCTGCCGGCCGGTGGCCACATTCGCGATGGCCGGCATGAGGTTATTGGGGATACCCAGCGGATTCTCACCGATCAGGCCCGAGGGATGCGCGCCCACCGGGTTGAAGTAGCGCAGCAGTGCCACCCTGATGTCGGTGGCGGCGGCAATGTCCGTGAGAATGCGCTCGCCGGCCAGCTTCGTGTAGCCGTAGGGCGACAGCGCGGACAGGTCCGTTTCCTCCTCTGTAAAGGGGAGCGGCGCCATGCCATACACGGTGGCGGAGGAGGAGAAAGCGAACAGTCGGCAGCCGGAGGCCTGCATGCCGTGGATGAGTGAGAACGTGGTGTTCAGATTGTTCTCGTAGTACTTGAGTGGCTCGGCCACGGATTCGCCCACGGCCTTAAATCCGGCAAAGTGGATAACGGCGTCCGGGCGCTCGCGGAGAAAAATGCGCTCGGTGACGGCGCGATCCGTGAGATCCGCGCGATACCAGGTCACGTGATGGCCGATAATCTGCTCTACCCGATCAATGACGGTGGGCTTGGAGTTGGAGAAATTGTCCACAATGACGGGTTCATGCCCCGCCTCCGCCAGCTGCACAACGGTGTGGGAACCGATATAGCCGGCCCCGCCCGAAACTAGAACCTTCATGATTGCCTTTCTGTGGGTGAGGGCGCCGTGGCGCCCGTGGTGTGCGATGGGATGCTGGGGACGGAAGGCGGGGCAAACATGGTTAAATCACGCCGTTTCCCGTGATGGTGACGTCGCCGCGGAAGGTGGACGGCTGCTCGAAACGCCAGTCACCCGTCACCGTCAGCGTGTGGCATTCGCGCAGCGAGGGGACGGTGGGGATGCGGTCCTCAAAATCCGCAATGTTCTTGAAGTAGTGCTTGTCGAGGAACACCACCGGCGGCTCCTCAGCCAGCAAATCCAGGGAGGAATGCGGGGAGAAACGGTAGGCGTCCGAGCGGAGAGGCAGCAGATCATTGGTGGTTTTCACCGGGAGGAAGCGGGAACGCGGCACATTGAGTGGGATTGCCGTGGGGAAGAATTCCACGATCGCGCCCATCGCGCATTCGATCTGCACCACGGCGGGGGATTCAGGATCCCGGGGATCCACCGTCTTGTGGTTGCGGATAAGCGGCAGGTCAATGAAACCGTCGTTGCGCTTGAGCAGATCCCGGAGAGACTCCAGGTTGAACCACAGATTATTCGTGTGGAAATACGGATGGCGATGAAGATCCGTGAAGTAATCCATGTCCTCCGGCGGGGTTTGTGCCGTATCGCGGAGGATGACGCGTCCATCCGCTTTGCGCCGCGCCAGGTGTCCACCCTTGACGTCCGCCAGCGTGCGCACGCACACCTCCGGGCAGTAATCGGCACCGCTCGCGGCGAACCAGGCGGCAATTTCCCCGCTGGGGAAGGCCCCCAAATTATCCGCGTTGGACGTGTTGAGGTAGCGGTAGCCGGCCTCCAGCAGCTTGTCCAGCAGGCCTGTGTCCCACATGGCCGTGTAAATATCGCCGTGTCCCGGCGGGCACCATTCAAGGGCGGGATCCTTCTCCCACGTGGCGGGTGCCAGGGTGTCCGCGAGAATCTTCGGCTCGCGCCCCTGCATCAGTTCGAAATCAACATCGCCGTTGAAATCATCCGGGATAATTTCGTGCATATCCCGGGCGGTGCGGAACGAGTCCATGAGCAGCAGCGGAATATTCACGCCGGTGGTGGCGCGCGCGTACTCCACCTGCCGCATGATGATGTCAATAAAACGAAGACCATCGCGGACGGGAATGAGGGACTTGGCGCGGTCCAAACCCATGGACGTGCCCAGCCCACCGTTGAGCTTGAGGAAGGCCGTCTTACCCAGCGCGTCGCGCACCTCGGCCTCGTCAAAGTGCGTATCACCCAGTGATTCCACACTTTCGATGGGCTCGATCGTGTCCTCTGGAATAAGCCCGGTGGCCCCGCTCTGTACCTGATGCCAGTAGTGGGTGAATTTTCTGATGGCCAACGGGCTGGCACCGTCGCCGCGCAACTTTTCTAGGCACTCCTCGAGGGCGGTCATAGTGAAATCCTTTCTGCGCTCTGGGACGGAACGGCAGTAAACATTTCCGGTGCGGTGAATCCGTGCCGGGCAAAGGCGATCCTAATGGCTTCCGTGATGGCTGGGCGGTCTGCCTCCCGGATGAGGGCCAGGGCGGAGCCGCCAAATCCGCCACCCGTCATGCGTGCGCCGAGAGCACCGGCCTCCATGGCCGCCTCCACCGCCGTATCGAGTTCGGGGCAGGATACCTCATAGTCGTCACGGAGGGAGGTGTGGGAGGCGAGTAGTACGGGCCCCAGTTTCTCGGGGGTGCCGGCATTTAGAAGGCCGACGGCGGTGCGCACGCGTTCAGTTTCCGTTGTGACGTGACGAGTGCGTCGCGCGAGAATGCCGTCCAGGCGCTCGGCGTCTTCCGGGGTGGCCTGCGCCAGGGCGGTAACGCCCAGCTGTCGGGCGGCCTCCTGACATTCAGCGCGCCGTCGGCCGTACTGTCCATCCGCCAACGCGTGGGTGACACGCGTATTAATAATGAGGATGGCGAGCCCTCGCGGGGACAGATCGAGCGGTACGTGCATCATGGAGTCCCGCCCAAAATCGATGAGAAGGGCGTGGCCGGCGGCGGCGAACATGGAGGCCGTTTGGTCCATGCCGCCGGTGGGTGCACCGGCCACCTGGTTTTCCGCGCGCACGCATGCGTTGACCACGTTGTGCCGTTCCCCGACTGTTTCCGGATTGGCCAGCGCGCCACCCATGGCGCAGCCAATGGCGGCCGAGGAGGAGAGCCCCGCCGAAAGGGGAACATCGGAGAGTATGGCGGCGTCGAACCCCCGCGTTATCCCCAGCGCCCACGCCGTGCCGGCAGCGTACTGGGCCCAGGAGGCGGGCATGCCGGGACCGATGTGGTCCAGGGTGCCGGCCCAGGGTTCGAAACCGGCGGAGTTGAGGTGAACAGCGGTATCTTCGCGCCAGCCGAGGGCGACGTAGGCGCGTTGGGCCAGCGCGAACGGAAGCGCCAGCCCTCCGTTGTAATCCGTGTGGTCACCGAGCAGATTGACGCGTCCCGGCGCGGCCCAGATACGGTCCGGGCTACGCCCATACGCGCGGGCAAAGTATGACTTCACGCTTTGCGCGTCTGTGCTCTTCGTCATGGACTTCCTCGTCTCCTAATGCACGAATGAGCGACGCCCGCCGTGGAGACGGACGTCCAATATGCTTAAGAACATCATACGTAGTGGTGCGGTCGCCCGTGTGGGTACTTCGGAATCCCCGGTAGAGCGGGCGCCTCGGGGTGTCGGGGCGGAACGACGTCGTCATCGCGCGGCGGGAATGAACACAACCGCGAGTGTGAACATTCTCTCAAAAATGTATTCTGTCTCACGATTCGGCGGAACCTGACGGGAAGCCCCAGACTCTGCCGGAAACTGATGTGGGACGATAGTCGATGCACCTGCGGAGCGTGCCTCGGATTCTTAAAAGGGTCCTAGGAACGTGAGGAAGCGCACCGTACAATGCATGCGTAAGACATCAAATATCAGATGTTTTTCGCATATTTCGATTCAAATCCCAGTCTCTGGGACCTCAAGGGAGAGGTATTCGAATGACTACGCACAAGAAGCGCCTCATGGGCGCCGGCGCGATGCTCGCTGCCGCCGCCTTCGCACTGGCGGGATGCTCGTCAGGCGGAAGCAGTAAGGAGGCAACGGGCGCTGCCGAAGCAACCACGAGCGACGGCCAGGTTGTGGAACTCACCTACATGCACCGTCTCCAGGATGCCGAGGGCATGACCAAGGTGGCGGATATCGTGTCTCGCTGGAACAAGGAGCATCCGAATATCCAGGTGAAGACGGTCAAGTTTGACGGCGCCGCCCAGGACATGATCCAGAAGCTGGAGACGGATGTTAAGGCCGGCAACGCGGCCTGCCTGGCGCAGGTGGGCTACGCCGAAGTACCCGAGGTCTACACCAAGGGCCTGCTGGAGGACGTCACCCAGTACGCCGAGAAGTACAAGGACAACTTCTCCGAAGGTGAATACAACCTAATGGGCGTGGACGGCAAGATCTTCGGCCTGCCGCAGGATACCGGCCCGCTCGTGTACTTCTATGACACGGAGGCATTCAAGCAGCTGGGTATCGAGGTACCCACAAATGCCGAGGAACTTGAGGCTGCGGCCAAGAAGGCTGCCGCCCAGGGCAAGTACATCCTCTCCTTCCAGGCTGATGAAGCCGGCAACGCGCTCACCGCTCAGGCGGCCGCAGCCGGCGATTCCTGGTTCACGCTGGATGGAGATGCCTGGAAGGTAAACACCACGGGCACCGGCTCCACGGCCGTGGCCGACGTGTGGCAGAACCTGCTGGATAACAAGGCTGTGTTCACCAAGCCGCGGTGGGACGCATCCTGGAGCGCCGCCGTTGCTGACGGCTCCCTCATCGGCACCATCGGTGCCGCCTGGGAGGCTCCGCTCATCGCAGGTGACGGCGCGAATAGCGCGGATGCCGGCAAGTGGGCCGTGGCTGAACTGCCGAACTGGTTCGGTAATGCAGACGGTGCCACCGGCCCGGATGGCGGTTCCGGTGTGGCCGTCATGAAGGGTTGCCAGTACCCGGCTGAGGCCATGGAGTTCAACAACTGGTTCAACACCCAGGTGGATGACCTGGCCACCCAGGGCCTTGTGACCGCTGCTTCCACCAGCGTTCCCGCAACGCCGGATTCCTACGGCCCGTTCTTCGCCGCCGGCGAGGATCCGATGACGGTGTTCTCCAAGGCATCCGCCAACATGTCCTCGAAGTTCATCTTCATGCCCGGCTGGTCCTCGGTCACCCCGGTGATGACTGATAAGGCGAACGCGGCCATTGATGGTTCGGCCAAGGTAGCGGACGTGTTCAGTTCCGCTGGCGATCAGGCCAAGACCACGCTGAAGGATCTTGGCCTCCAGGTAGCAAACTAGTGGCTGACTAGAGCTACTTAAGTTGATTGAGCCGGCGGCGCCGTGCGCCGCCGGCCCTCACCCATCAATAGAGGTTGACGCATGGCTAGAAAAAATAAGGACTCGGGGAGCGGAGCGCAACTCACCCAGGCCCAGAAAAACTCACGCTCTCGGCGCGCGCGTAAGGAAGCACGTACCGGCTGGACATTCATGGCGCCGTTCATGATTCTGTTCGCGGTGGTGTTCCTATTCCCCATTTTCTACGCCATCTACTCCTCATTCTTTAAGCAGCAGTCCTCTGGAGGCGCGTACGGCGGCGGCGAGCTGAAAACCGTATTCGCCGGATTCGCGAACTATCAGTACGTGCTCACGTCCTCCGAATTCTGGACGGGCATCGGACGGGTAATTCTCTACACGCTGTTCCAGGTGCCCATCATGATTGGGCTGGCACTGCTGTTCGCGTTGCTTATTGATTCCTTCATCGTCAAGCACGTTTCTTTCTATCGACTCTCCTACTTCCTCCCCTACGCCATTCCCGGCGTGGTGGCCGCAATCGTGTGGGTGTACCTCTATAACCCGCAGCTTTCCCCCATCGTCAAGGGATTGAAGGCGCTCGGGTGGGACGTGAACTTCTTCGCGGACGGATGGAATTTGCTCTCCATGGCAAACATCACCACGTGGACATTCACGGGTTACAACATGCTGATCTTCCTGGCTGCGCTCCAGGCCATCCCGCATGACCTCTATGAGGCCGCCCGCCTGGACGGCTGCACGGGATTCCAAATTGCCACGAAGATCAAGATCCCGAACGTGCGCGGCGCGGCGCTGCTGGCCATGCTCCTCTCCATCGTGGGCACCATCCAGCTGTTCAACGAGCCCCAGATCATGCAGACGGCTGATCCGGGCATCCCGAAGTACTTCACGCCCATGATGATGGCGCTCAACACGATGAAGGGGTCCATGTCTCCGCAGGGCGCCGGCCCGGCTTCCGCCATCTCCATCGTGATGGCCATTATCGCCGGCATTCTGGCCGTGGCCTACTTCTTGGCTGATCGGAAGGTGAATAAGGCATGAGTGTGGCAATGGAGAACAGCGGTAAGCACACGGCAGGGGGCGTCACGGAAAACGTAGCGAACGGCGCGGTAAAGGGCGCCACGGGTGTCGCAAAGAACGCAAGCACACGCAGCAGGCGTGCCGAGCGGCGTCGGCAGCGGGCTCTCAAGCGCGCCGCGAACGCGGCTCCGGAGCAGCCCAAGTCCATGCGGGCTTCCGCGGGCATCCGGGCTCTCACCATCTGCATCATGGTGCTGGCCCTCATCTACTTCCTCTTCCCCATCTACTGGGTGCTCATTTCCTCCACGAAAACCCCGGGCGAGATGGTGTCCTCCTCCGGCCTCTGGTTCGCGGTTCCGTTGGATCAGCTGGGTGATTCGATTGCCCGCAACTATCAGGAGCTGCTCAACCAGACGCGCGGATACTTCTGGCAGTGGGTAGGGAACTCGGTGCTCTACTCCACGGTGGCGGCCACAATCGGCACCATTACCTCGGTGATGGCGGGTTACGCCACGGCGAAATTCAGGTTCCGCGGCAAGGGCGTGGCCATCGGCATCGTGATGGCGGCGCTGCTCATGCCCGCGGCCCTGATGACCATCCCGCAGTACGCGATTTTCCAGTCCGTTGGGCTGGATAACACGATGGCTTCGATGATTATCCCGTGCTGCGTGTCCCCATTCGGCTTCTTCCTGGGGCGCGTGTATGCCGAAACGTCGGTGCCCACGGAGCTGCTTGAGGCCGCGCGTATTGATGGTGCCTCTGAGTCCCGGATTTTCTTCACCATTGTGCTGCGCATCCTGGCGCCGGCGCTGGTAACAATTTTCCTGTTCATGTTCGTGGCCACGTGGAATAACTTCCTGCTGCCCCTCATGATGATTTCCTCGGACTCCCTCAAGCCCATCACGCTAGGTCTGTACGGCATGGTGTCGCTGGCCACCTTCAACGAACGTGGCGTGCTCATGATGGGTGCCCTGTTCGGTGTGATCCCGTTGATCCTCATCTTCGTCTTCCTGCAGCGGTACTGGCAGGCCGGTCTGGCTGCGGGTTCGGTGAAGCAATAGGGGCCGGGTTTTTCCGACGCCGCCGCGGCCCGCTTGGTACCGCGGCAATCGGTTAAGCAGTAGCAGTTAAATAGTCCCGAAAGGCGTACATATGTGGCCGCTCATTATCCCCAGTTTGCCCCCGGAAGAACGGTGGGACGGCGAATGGGAGGTGGGCGGCCGCATGCGTACCGAGCTGGTGGACCGCGGCACCCTGCTTGGGGAGTTCGACGCCGGTGCCCGCGTTCGAGAGAGCTCCGATAGTGAGGGCGCGGCGGCCGGGGGCGCGGGGCAACGTCGGGACCTCGGGGATCGGGCCGTTGAAGCGTTCGTATTGACGATCACGCCGGATGTGGCAACGGTGACGGCGGCGGATCCGACCGGTCTAATGTACGGCGTGGATGCGCTTGGCATGCTGGAGCGCGAAGCACGGGCGGCGGGGCGGAGTTCCCTCGAGTGTGGGCGGGTCGCGGCGGCGCCACATTTCGCCCACCGCGGCGTGACGCTTTCCGCCTCCACGCTCACCTACAGTGAGCCGTTCATTTCGCAGCTACTTGCCCGCATGCGCAAGCTCCGGCTCAATGAGTTACTCCTGGAAGCGAATATCGCCGAGCCGGGCTCCCCCTGGCCATACTGGCGCCGGGACCAAATTGCCGCGATTGTGAAAGCGGCCCGGAGTGCGCACATCGACGTCGTCCCGGAGGTGAACGCTCCATCGCACATGCGCCCGTTCCTGGCCGCCCACCCGGACCGGGCATTGCGGCGCGGCGGGGATGGTGAACCGGACCTCGAGCGGCTGGACTTCACGCGGGAGGACGCGGCCGATTTCTACCTGTCCATCGTGGACACCTACGCGGATGTATTTGCTTCGTCGTGGTGGCACATGGGGGCCGACGAGTTCGAATACGCGAATCTTACCTACGCGGATTTCCCGCAGATCGGGGAGGCGGCGCGGCGTAAATTCGGGCCGAGCGCCCAGCCGCGGGACATGTTCTTCGATTTCATTAACCAGGTAGCTCACGGCATGAAGGCGCGTGGGAAGCACCTGCGCATCTGGAACGACGGCGTGGTGGTCCCCAACATTGTGGAGCTGGACCGGGATATCACCATCGAGTACTGGTATTACAAGACGCTTGCGCCGGGAGCCCTGCTCCAGGCCGGATTCCACGTAATGAACACGGGGATCCAGTATTACTGGTCCCGCTCGGAACCGTTTGCGGTGGATGCGCGTGCTATCTACGAGGAGCGGCTGGAGGACCGTTTCGACGACGGGGAAACCTACCGAGAAGCGGGAGTCGCCGGACTCCGGTGCTCCATCTGGCCGGATCGAGCGTGGATGGAGACGGAAAATCAGGTGGCCGACGAGGTGCGAGATGGCCTCGCCGTCACCGCACAGGCCGGCTGGAGCCACACGCATCCGTGGCACACCTGGGCGGAGGTAAGGGAGATGCTGGACCGCGAGGTACCGGCCCGTCCGGCCGTGCGGGCTCCGGCGGGGTTGGTGTCGGCGGGGTTGGTGTCCGACGCGCCAGCCTCCGCGGGGCTGGCCTCCGCGCAGTTGGCTGCGCAGGCGGCACCCGGTAGCGGATTGGCCGCGACGGCTGGGGCGCCGGTGGGGCAGGCGGCACTTTGGCGCATTCCCGCGCTCGCGGCGCTGGGGGATGCCTGGTGTCTGGAGGAGACCGAGGACCACTACATCAAGCTGCGGGAAGCTCGGTCGGGGCGGTATCTTTCGCTGCGGCGCGGCCGGAATTCGCTGGGCGTCATTATGGATGAGGACGGGCGGCCAGAACTGGCGGATGGCCCGGATCCTGCGGCCGTCCGGGCGGCGCGCGGGTTCCGCCGTGATCTCAACCTTGCCGGTGAGGAGGATCAGGGTGACCTGCCCTGGAATCAGGTGATCCGGCCGGAGGAACGCGCCATTTTTGAGGACAACTGCCAGAAGTGGACCGCGACGGTAGTGGGTGATGCTGGCGGCGACGCGCGAAACGGCAGGGACATACCGGGCCGTGAGGACGGAACAACCCGTGACGGCGGATCGAACTGTGAGGCTGTACCAAATGGCGGGGCCGGACAGATATCCGTGGTGATTCGGGCGGCACTCAGCGCGCTCGAACTGGACGCGAATGGCGGCGTACACGCGCCTGCCGGCATCCCGATCCGCATGGAGCGACTGGGCTAAGGAGTGACTGGGAGGACCCCGGCTGGGAGGACCCCGGTTAGGACAGTCGTAGGTGATGGCCGGCTCGGGTGAGAGCAAAGAGAGGCCCGCGTTTTGCGGGCCTCTCTGAGCCGCCGCCGAGCTTTCCCGGACCCTAGTGCGGGGCCCGAACGGCGTCGTGCGCCCTGGGAGCCCCAGCGCTGAACGAAGTGTTGCTCCCGGGCACCCTGACCCCTGCTATTCCCCGGCGTAGAGCCGCAGCAACCGCTCCACCTCCGCGCGCACGGCAGCATTCCCCGGCTTCCCGTACTTACGCGGATCCACCACGGCGGGATCGGCCGCGAGCACTCGGCGCACCTCGGCCGTGTAGAGCACGTTGAGGTGCGTGGACACGTTGATCTTGGTCATGCCGGCGTGAATGGCGTCCACCATGCCGGCGTCGGGCACGCCGGAGGAGCCGTGCAGCACCAGCGGGACGGGGACGGCCGCCTTGATGCGGGAGATGAGCCCGGTGTCCAAAACGGCGTCGCGTGTGGCCATGGCGTGCGAGGAACCCACCGCCACGGCCAGCAGATCCACGCCCGTGTCCGCCACAAACTTCGCCGCATCCTGCGGATCCGTGCGGGCGGTGGGGTTGTGCACGCCGTTTTTGCCGCCCACCTCGCCCAACTCTGCTTCCACGGACACACCGGCCGCGTGCGCGTAGTCGGCGACGGCCGCGGTGGTGGCGCGGTTCTCCGCATCCGGCAGCTTGGAGCCGTCATACATGATGGAGGTGAAGCCCATGTCCACGGCGCGATGGCACAGGTCCACGCTCTCCGCGTGGTCGAGGTGCACGCCGACGGGCACGTGCGCCGAGGCGCCCAGATCCAGCAGCGCCTTCCCCAGCGGTTCTAGCCGGCCGCCGTGATAGGCGATTGCGTTCTGGGAGAGTTGGAAAATGATCGGGCGTCCGGCGGCTTCGGCGGCGTCCACAAATGCTTCTGCGAACTCGAGGAGCACCACGTTGAACGCCCCGAGCCCTTCGCGCTTCGCCGCAGCTTTGCGGGCGAGCTCAGCAGTATCTGCAAGCATTGCTGTCCTTTCTTTTATTCCATTGTTTCCGTACGACGCCGGTGTAGTCCAGTAGTTCGCCGGTTCGGTGTTCCTATGGTTGCTTTAATGGCCGTTAATGCAGTTCCCCCACCGGTTTAATGGCCATTAAGGAGGCTCCATATTGCTTTAAAGGCCTTTGATGTTGTTTGGAGGTGTATTAGCCACCTTTCAAGTGCACTAACCGCCTGCGAACGGGGGCCGGTGCACTAGGCGCCTGCGAACGGGGAATCGGATAGTGAGTGTGGGCCTGCGGGGGCCGAATGGCGAGTGGGCCTGCGTGACGCCGGTCGGCGAGCAGGCCTGCGTGGGGCCGGCCGCCATCCGGCCAGCCCCGGGTCAGCCGCCGCTAGGCACGCAGGCGGGCGTACACATCGGCGTCGAACCGCCCGGCAATCGGGGAGGCGACGGTGGCGGCGGCCAGCGCCTGCCCGTCTCGCAGCCATGCGCGCAGCTGGTCCGGATTTTTGGCCGCCGCGAGTCCGTCCGGGCTGATGCCGCGCACCAGCCCGGCTACCAGGGAATCCCCGGCGCCGGTGGGATTACCAGCGGTACGTGTCAGTGCGGGCACCGTCAGCGGCTCCTGCCCGGCGAGCTGCGCCATGAGGCCGTCCTCGCCGCGCGAGCACACCACCAGCCCCGTCCCGCCGGCCAGCAGCTGCGCCATCCCGGCATTCACATCATCCGTGCCGGTTACGGCCGCCAACTCCGCCTCATTCGGCTTGAGTACGTCCGCACCGGCGTGGGCCGCCTCCGTCAGCGGCGCGCCCGAGGTATCCACCAGCACGGTGCCACCCCGCTCATGGATCGCGGCAATGAGCGCCGTGAGCCGGCCGGGTGCAGTTTCCGGCGGAAATGAGCCACAGATGGCTACGACGTCGCCGGCACGAACGTCGTTGAACACCTCCGTGAGCGCATCCCAATCCTGCACGGCTACGGGCGCCCCGGTTTCATTGATGATCGTGCCGCCGTGCGAATCCGTGATGGAGATGGTACGGCGGGTGGTGGCGCCCGTGTGCACGAAGCGCGGTGTCATGAGGTCCGCGCCCGGCATCGCCTGCAGCAGGGCGAGAAACTCGCGCCCCGCCGCGCCGCCCAGAAAGCCGGTGACCGTGGTGGGAACGCCCAGCTGAGCCAGCACCGAGGCCACGTTCATCCCCTTTCCACCGGCGACGACGCGCGGGGGCGCCGCACGGTGCACGCCACCCACGGTGAGGGTGGGCACCTGGTAGGTGGTGTCGATGGCGGGATTTGGTGTCAGCGTCCAGATCATGATGCACTCCTTTTCGACGCCGTTCGGGGACGGCGGATGGTTGATAGGCCGGGTGATTCGGCTTGGTGTCGGTGACCGGTGTTGGTGGGCTGGGTGGTTCGGCCGGGATGTGGGCTGGGTGGTTCGGCGGGGTGCCGGTGGTCGGTGTTTGTGCGCCGTTATGCACCGTTGCGGACCGCTTAGCGGCCCGCAACAAGCCTTAACGGCGCACAAGTGCGGAGAAGGTCCGGGGACTGGCCGGGGACAGACCTGGCCGGGGACGGACATGGTCGCGGACGGTCAACGGTGGCGGGGTGTGGGGACCCCGGAGACGTCAACGGTGGTGACGATCGCGGGGCCGGCCGGCTAGCCGGCCGGCATAACCAGCGCCGCCGCTCCCAGTGCCTGGCTCTGGTCCCCCAGGGCCGCGGCGTGAAGAATCGGCGCCGGCATGGGCGAGGGCGAGTCCGCCATGATTCGGGCGAGCATGTCCAGCAGCCGCGGCCCAGCGTTCATGAGGCCTCCGCCGATCACCACGGGAAGCGCGCCCACCGTGTGGCGCACGGCGTCAATGGCGTAACCGAGGGCGGTAAGCGAGGTGGTCAGCGTATCCAGCGCGGCCGGGTCCCCATCGAGCGCCGCACGCACCACGGCCGCGGTATCCAACGGATTATCCGGGTGCCGACGCGTGTAGAGCGCGCCGACGGCCCGCGCCGAGCCAAGCTCCTCCAGCCGTACCGTGCCCTCCCGGGTGGGATAGGGCAACTGACCAATTTCCCCCGCCCACGGGTTCGGTGCGAACGGCTCACCATCCAATACAACGGTGGAGGCCAGGCCCGTTCCCGCGGCCAGGTAAATGAAATCGGAGAGGCCCACGCCCCAGCGTGCTTCACCACGGGCGCCGGAACGGAGATCCTGGCTGAGGGCCACGGGTCCGCCCAACTCCTCCTCGATGAGAGCACGTAACGGCACATTCTCCCACCCGAGATTTACGGCCAGCACCACGCGGCCGGCGGCATCATCCACGATGCCGGGGACGGCCACACCCACGGCCTCGGTGTCTACGTTCCGCCCGGCATCCGTAGCGCGAAGTTGCTCCACCACCGAGGCGATAGCGGCCGCCACGTCAGCTCCGGGCATGGCGACGCCGTGATTCCCGGCGGGTTTCAAAGAAGCGGCATTCCCGTCAGATTCCGAAGAAGCGGCGCGGGTACGTGCGGGCTCGTCAGAGCCCATACCCACTTCCGTGACCGGGGGCGTTACGTGCGGCTCCGACGTCGTCGCAGTTCCCGGCGTCGCCGGACTTCCGGCACCCGGCGTGGACAGGCGGGCTCGCGCCAGGATCTCTCCCGTATCGGAGGCAACAATACCCTTGATGGACGTGCCCCCCACGTCCACGGCGATGGCACGCATGCTACTTGAGAATGACGGACCGCGTCAGGTGACGCGGCGTATCCGGATTGAGCCCGCGATCCTCAGCGCGTGCAACAGCCACGCGCTGGGCGAGTACCAACTGGGCGAGCGGGTTGAGATCGGAGGTAACCAGCTCGGCACCGGTGGCCGCGATCTGGTCCGCCATGCCCTCGGGCACCTTGCCGAATACCCACGTGAGCCGGCCGGGCTGCGCGATCGAAATGGGGCCGTGACGGTACTCCATGGCCGGGTAGGCCTCCGTCCAGGACTGGGAGGCCTCGCGGCACTTGAGCGCCGCCTCGTTGGCCAGCCCAATGGTCCACCCCGTTCCCAGGAAGGTAATCTGCTCGGCCTTCGCCCAGCGCTCCGGAATTTCGGTGGCCAGTGCCCGCTCGCAATCCGAGGCGGCAGCTTCGACGTCGAACCCCAGAGAACCGAGGAGGAATGCGAGTGCGGTGGTGGCGAAGCGCGTCTGAACAACGGACTGCTCGTCGGCGAAATCGAGGACAATTTCCTTATCCGCGAAGGGCGTGCCCGGGCCGGGGGAGACGGCCGTGATGAGGAGGTTCGGGATGCCGGCCTCGCGCGTTTTCTTGAGGACATCCACCACTTCCGTGGTGGTGCCGGAACGGGACAGGCACACAACCGTATCCACGTCTGAGTAGGGGAACTCCGTGGCCGTGTAGGCGTAGGAGGGGGCGCCGGTGACGGCGGTACGCATGGAGCAGTAGGCCTGCGCCATGAACCAGGACGTGCCGCATCCGATCACGGCAATACGCTGGTCGGGGGCCGGAAGCGCCGAGGTGTCTACGCTGGCAACACGGCGCCAAAGTTCAGGCTGGCTATGGATTTCTTCTGTGGTTCGCGACATGACTCTCACTTTCATTGTGCGTTAGGCCGCTAGGTCCCATGGTAATGCCATCGCATGTCTGACAATGGGACAAGATGCCTGTAATTTCCGCGCTACACTTTCGGCATACCCATGCCGGCGCAGGCCGGGCGGGTAGTGACCCGGGCGTGCTGCATGCCGAGCGGTTTCCGTGAGGCCGGGACTCCGGGTTGGTATACCCCGGGAGCCGCGTGGCCTCCGGGCTAGCAGTACCCCGGACATATCCGGGCTAGCAGTACCCCGGGGCCGCTCCCCGGGCCAGCTTGTCCCATCAATGACGAAGGAACTTTCATGCGCGGCCGCCTCACCATCCCCACTGATCTTGACGTTGTTCCCGAAACCCTGGAGCTGATGAAGCGCTGGGGAGCCGATGCCATCCGCGACTGCGATGGCGCGGAATTCCCCAAGGAACTACGGGGTGTGGACGCCAAGATTTACAAGACGTACTACACCACCCGCAAGGACAACGAGTGGGCCAAGGCGAATCCGGACGAGGTGCAGCAGAGCTACATCATGACCGCATTCCACACGGCCACCGAGGAGCCCCTGGCCATTCCGCTCATGAAGGGCATCAGCCCCGAACTCATGAAGCCCAATACGCACGATGACATCAAACGCTGGTGGGAGGTGGTGGACCGTACTACAGGGGAGCCCCTCGATCCGGCGGAATGGGAGTACCGGGCGGAAGACGGCGTCGTCGTGATTCCGAAGCCCGCGCCCTACCACGAATACACCGTGAGCTTCCTGGCCTACCTCATCTGGGACCCCGTGCACATGTACAACGCCGTGGTGAACAACTGGACCGGCGTGGAGCACCAGATCACCTTCGATGTGCGTCAGCCCAAAACTCACGCCTGGTCCCTGAAGCGGCTCCGCAAGTTCATCGAGGACAATCCGCACGTGGACGTGCTGCGGTTTACCACATTCTTCCACCAGTTCACCCTGGTATTCGACGAGTTGCGGCGGGAAAAATACGTGGACTGGTACGGCTACTCCTCCTCCGTGAGCCCCTACATTCTGGATCAGTTCGAGTCCGAGGTGGGCTATCGCTTCCGCCCCGAATTCATCATTGATCAGGGCTACTACAATAATCAGTACCGCGTGCCCTCGAAGGAGTACCAGGATTTCCAGGCGTTCCAGCGGCGCGAGGTGGCCAAGCTGGTGCGCGAAATGACCGACATCTGCCACGAGTACGGCAAGGAAGCCATGATGTTCCTCGGCGACCACTGGATTGGTACCGAGCCGTACATGGAGGAATTCCGCCAGTCCGGGGTGGACGCGATCGTGGGGAGCGTGGGGAACGGCTCCACACTGCGCCTCATCTCCGACATCAAGGGCGTCAAGTACACGGAGGGGCGCTTCCTGCCCTACTTCTTCCCCGACTCCTTCTACAAGGGCGCGGATCCGGTGAAGGAAGCCCGGGAAAACTGGGTGACCGCGCGGCGCGCCATTCTACGTAGCCCCATCGACCGCATCGGCTATGGCGGCTACCTCAAGCTGGCTTACGAGTTCCCGGACTTCGTGGCGTACGTGGAGAGCGTGGCCGGCGAGTTCCGCGAGCTCTACGCGAACATCAAGGGGGCTAAGCCCTTCAGCTTCAAGCGGGTGGCGGTGCTCAATTCTTGGGGCAAGATGCGGTCCTGGGGTGCGCACATGGTCCATCACGCGCTCTACCAGAAGCAGAACTATTCTTACGCCGGCGTGATTGAGGCGCTCAGTGGTGCGCCGTTTGATGTGCGCTTCATTAGTTTCGACGACGTCGTAGCCTCCCCGTCCGCCCTGGAGGACGTGGATGTGATCATCAACGTTGGGGATGCCGACACGGCTCACACAGGTGGTGCGGTGTGGGAGGATCCGGCGGTGTCCTCGGCCATTAAGCGGTTCGTTCACAACGGGGGCGGACTGATTGGCGTGGGCGAACCCGGCGGACACCAGTACCAGGGGCGGTTCCTGCAACTCGCGGCGCCGCTGGGGGTGGAGAAGGAAACCGGGTTCACCCTCAATTACGACAAGTACAACTGGGAGGAGCACCGGGACCACTTCATTCTGGCGGATTGCCAGGGTGGGGATGGTTCGGACACGACGGTTGGTGCGAGCGCAGCTGGGGCTGACGGCGGTGCCGGTGCCGTTGGTGATTTCGGGCCTCAGGTTGTTGCCGGCGGGGTGAACTTCGGCGAGGGCAAGAAGTCCATTTATGCGCTGGAGGGCACCGATGTGCTCATACAGAAGGACCGCGAAGTGCAGATGGCCGCGAACCAGTACGGGCGTGGGCGCGGCGTGTACATTTCCGGACTGCCTTACAGCGCGTTGAATAGCCGGGTGCTGTACCGGGCGATTCTGTGGGCCGCGGGCGCTGAAAATGAGCTTCACACCTGGTTCTCCACCAACGTCAACGTGGAGGTGCATGCCTACCTGGAGAGCGGTAAGTACTGCGTGGTGAACAATACGTACGAGCCGCAATCCACCACCGTGTACCGGGGCGACGGCTCCAGCTTCCCGCTGGATCTGGACGCCAGCGAGATCCGGTGGTTCGGGATTTAGGCTGGCGGTGTTCCGGGCCGGGGAAGGTTATCACGCCGGCCCGGCTACCCGGCCGGGGCGGCGGGCTACCGGCCTCGGCTTACCTGCGTTGGTCGGTTCGGCTAACTGTTGGCTCTCCCTGCCGGCTTTAATGGCCACCCCTCCCCTCTGCGGTTTAATGGTCTTTAAAGCTGTTTGCGGGTGGTCTATACACCTCTAAACGACCCTAATCACCTGCGAATGCAGAATCGGGCCGCGGCATAGCAAGCGTGACTGCCCGAGTGGAGGGGCCGACCACCCGCCCTCGGTTTTAATGGCCTTTAATGCCGTTTGGAGGTGTCTTGTACACCAGTGAACGGCACTAACCACCTTTGAGCCGGGATGGGCAATTGTGTCCGCCCCGCTCTTCTGCGGTTTGATGGCCTTTAAAGCTTTTTGCAGGTGGTCTATACACCTGGCAACAGCACTAATTACCTGCGAACCAGCGCGGGAGGTGCAGGCCACTCTCCCACTGGCCGGGTTTAATGGCCTTTAATGCACTTGGTAGGTGGTGAGTGCACCTTCGAACGACCCTAATCACCTGCGAACGTGGAATCGCCCGGCCGCCCATCCCCCACTGGGTCTAATGGCCATTAATCCCAGTACTACGCGCGCAGCGGTGCGCAGTTCATGAGCGGAGCGGGTTTTCCACAGGGTGTGGATGTGGTCTGCGGCTGGGCGCCCCGGTCCCGTATTTTTGCCTTATGAGGAGATGGGGTGTGGCCGCTACTGCGGCCGTCATGATGTTGGCCGGTTGCAGCGGCCACGCGAGTCCGGGTGCGTCCGAATCCTCCAGTGAGAGCGAGGCGGCCACGCCGAGTGCATCGGCGAGCGCTGCCGGGCGGATTAGTGCGGCGCCGCCTGAACGGCCGGCGGTCATGGATAACAACACGGAAGAGGGAGCCGCGGCGGCGGTCGCCTACTACATCCGCCAGAGCCTCTACGCCGAGGCGACAGGCGATGACTCGGAGCTTCAAGCTATGTCGGGGCCGGGCTGCAAGCCATGCCAGTATTTTGTGGATCGTGTTCACGATGAGAATCGTGGTCAGTGGCTTGAAATCCCGGATGTTGATGTACTTGATACGCATGTATTCCCCAGCGAGCAGCACGACGGTGCGTTCCATGTGGAATTAACTGTCAGGCGTGGTGAGGCAGAGGTGATTGACCCGCAGGGAATTCGCGGACCGATTGGCTCTCAAGACGCTGTGATCGGTTTTGATGCAGCGCAAGAATCTGGCGGGTGGCAGATGCTTGATGGCGCGATTCAAGCTGATGAAAATGCCAGTCCAGAAGCGACGGAGTAAGTCATGCTCTCAAGTTCAGCGGTACTTTTGGCGGTGGCCGCCGGAGCGATTCGGCTGGATAGTACGGCGCTCCCTGGATCTTCCACATTTTCCTGGGGTGGGTCTGTATCAGGTGTAAGTTTCAATATCTCTGGAGAAGTATCAGGGAAGGATACGGGTTCCGGAGTGACTGGTCAGGCCGGCACTGCCACCGGCGGGCATTCCAGCGGGACCGCGCGCGGGCGCGGGGCTTCCCACGGCGTGGGCGGTGCTGCCAGTGATGCTCCGCCATCCGTGCAGTTCGATGGCGAAAACGAACTCATCTATTTTGACCAAAACGGACGTCGCATCATGACTCTCGGCGTTCCGGGCCAGGCACAGCCGGCTGCTTCCGCACCAGCACCGGCGGCGTCAGCACCCCAGGCGCCGGATCCTGCCACGCTTATCACCCAACGCGATGTCGCGCAGCTAGCCGCCCAGCGGGGAACTATCAGCATTTCGCCCGCCCGCGCAGAGGTCCTCATCAATAAACCCGTCTACTACTCCACTGACGCCACAGCCCATAACGCTGAGCTCACCGTCCTGGGTGTGCCGGTCACAGTTCACCTCACGCCGGTCATCTACACGTGGAGTCCGGGCGACGGCTCGGCGTCCTTCACCTCCACCAGCCCGGGCGGCGCCTGGCCTAATGGCACCATCAGCCACACCTACGCGCACCCAACCACCGGGGTTAGTGTGGGCCTGACCGTCACCTGGTCAGCGTCGTTCACGGCCATGGGTACCACCTACCAGGTGCCGGGTACTGTGGCCGTGAGCTCGCAGTCCGCACCCTTCAGCGTCGTCGAAGCTGAGACGCGCCTCAAGTAGGCGTGTGCTCCCGCTTCATTCGCGGCCATTCCACTTCCATCGCAACACCTCCACCTTGCCTGTGCAGGTACGCGCGTGGCGGCGTCGTACCAATCGGCGCGTGCTATCCGGCTACCCCAGCGGCGTCGTACTAATCGACGTCGAGGGTGAGCCGCTCCGCCTCCGCGGTGGACAGCGCGAACCGAAGCGGCCGCCGGCGAACGGTCACCACGCGGCCCTGCTCCTCGAGCTCGCGCAAGGCGTCGCGGAATGTGCGGCGAGACGAGCCATAGGTGGCGACGAACGTGTCCAGATCCGTGGCGTGGTCCTCGGCGAAGAGGTAGGCCTGCGCGAGGACGAACAGCGTATTGCGTTCGGCCTTGGAACGGATGGTGGGCGCGAGGTGCTGGAGCAGCTCGTGCGCGCGGGCTAGCGATGTGCTCTTCGGTCCGATTGTGCCTAGCACCCAGCGCTGCGCGCGGCCGATGAAATCGAGCATGGTGGTGACGAATTGCGTGCACTCGCCGCGATTGCGTGCGTCCTCCACCTCGATGAAAGCGCGGTAGTAGGCCTCTTTGTCGTCGCTGATCTGCGGCGAGACCGCCAGCGCCGTGGAGATCGAGAGTGTCTGCCGCAGCGCGTGCGCCAGCAGGTACCGTCCTGTGCGGCCGTTGCCGTCATAGAACGGGTGGATCATTTCGAACAGCAGATGCGAGAGCGTTGCAGCCACCAGGCGCGAGCTGATCGGCCGCTTCCACAGCCCCAGCATCGTCTCCAAACCAGCGCGAATATTAGCTTCCGGATACACGCCGCGATGCACAATCTTCTGCGAACCCGTGGTGATAAGCACCGGTTCTTTCCGGAACAGCTGGCCATCGGGGAGGTCGTCGCGGGAGATTTCGCCCTCGGTTACCCGGTTGTAGACGGCGCGAATATCCTCCAGCGTGGCGATGCGCGCGGGGTGATCACCGGTGAGCTCAAGGAACAGCCGCACGAACGACGACAGCCGCACGTTCGGTTTCGCCAGCGCCTCCTGCACTTCACGGCGCGTGGAGTGCACACCCTCGATGTTGTTGGTGGAGATCACCTCATGGATAATGAGGCTCTGAATAAAACTGGTGGTGGCCACCGGCGGCAGCGTGCGCCACGTGGCGTTAATAGTGCGCTCGCGGGCGTAAATCTCCTCCACCGCCGCCTCGGTTTGCGGGAGGGGCACGTAGAACATGGAGTGGCCCGGTATCTTGATCCGCCGAGTACCAGGCGCCCCGATCCGCCGCTCGTAGGCGGCTTTGCCGCCGTCCGCATCCACGTAGCGTAGTTTCCTGAGGAATTCGTACGGCTCTGAGGTACGAACGACGCCGGTGGGCGCTATTGGTACGTGGCTGGGGGAGTAGTGCGCGGCGGATGTGCCGACGCCGTCGGCCGGAGTGGGTGCGGCGTTGGTAGGCGCATCGGCTTGGTACTGCGAATCTGGCATTTTCACCTCACAATCCGGTGCGCTAACTGTACTCCGCCGGCGGATCTTTCCAATACGCGTGAAATTCCGGTGCGCTTATTGGAAAAATGCGGCTTCAACGCAAGTTAGCTGAGGGTGGTTTTCAGGTTTGAGGTGGGCTTCTGACTCGATTGCCGACGCACCCCCACGCGGGTGGCGCGTCGCTTGCGGCACCCGCGGGCGTCGCAAGCGCGCCACTGAGCACTTACAGCGCTTGTGCCCAGCGCCTCCTCCCGTAACACACCACCCAGAGAGCCCAGAAAACCTGTCGGAGCCCGCCGATAGACTCCGAAGTAGCTACTCACAACAAGGAGGTTGATGATGAAGGCTGTTCGCTACTACGGAAAAGAGGACGTGCGCCTCGACGACACCCCGGAGCCGGAGGTGGGCCCCGGTCAGGTGAAGGTTGCGCCCGCGTGGAATGGCATCTGCGGTTCCGATCTGCACCTGTACTTCGACGGACCGATTCCGCCCGCCCCATTCACCACGGAGCCGCACCCGCTCTCAGGCGAGACGCTTCCGGTGGTGTTCGGCCACGAGTTCTCCGGCGTGGTGGAAAAAGTGGGTGAGGGCGTCACGCGTGTGGCCGTGGGTGACCACGTGGCCGTTGAACCGCTGCTGGTGTGCGACGAGTGCCCGGCCTGCCGCGCCGGCAAGTACAACCTGTGCGAGAAGATGGGTTTCATCGGTATCTCGGGCGGCGGTGGCGGCCTCTCCGAACACATGGTCATCCGCGAGGCGTTCGCCCACCCCGTCGGCAACATTCCGCTCGATCAGGCCGCACTGGTTGAGCCGCTGTCCGTCAGTGTCCACGCCATTCGTCACGCGGGCATCCGCAGCAGGGACGACGGCGAAGGCAAGGTTGCGGTGGTGGGTGGTGCCGGACCAATCGGCCTCACCGCAGCGGCCGTTCTCAAGGCATACGGCGTGCGGGTGATCATCTCCGAGCTGGCAGATGTACGCCGCCAGAAGGCACTGGACACCGGCGTTGCGGAGATCGCCGTCAATCCCGCGAAGGAAGATCTGGTCGAGGTGGTGCGGAAGGCCACCAACGGCTTCATGGCAGACATTGCCATTGATGCTGCAGGCGTCAGCGCGGTGGTTGATCAGTTGTTCAGCGTGCTGGGCCCGGGCGGACGTATCGAAGTAGTTGCGCTCCATGGTGCGTCATATCCGCTCGATATTCTGGCTCAGCTAACGCTGGGTGATCACATTATTGGATCCTGCGTTGGCTATGCGCATGACCACGAAGAATCCATTCGCCTCATCCAGAGTGGCGAGGTGGATGTGGCGCCTTTCGTCACCGGAAAGATCACCGCGGACCGCATTGTGGAGGATGGCTTCGAGCGCCTCCGTGGTAACCCGTCGGAGGTAAAGATCCTGGTGAGCATGAAATAACAGGCGGCAGGTTAGTGAAGCTCAGGATGTCTCCGATAGGCGGCGCGCTTTCTTAGCCGGCGGCCGTCCCGGCTGACAGCCAGAGAAAGCATGCCACGCCCACAGGAGGACACACGATGAGTGATACACGGGTCTGGAAGTGTAACGCGGGCCGGTTCACCGGCGTCGTCGAGGGAAACGTGATCCATCTACTGGGGATCCGCTACGCCGCCGCGCCCCGCTACCAGCCGCCCGTTCCCTACACCTATCCGGCGGGCGTGCACGCCATGACCGTGCCGGCACCCATGGCCATTCAGGCGCCCTCCCCTACGGTGGCGGCACTGCTGGGTACCGGCTACTCGAAGGTAGCGCAGGAGGAGAGCTGCCAGTACCTTTCGCTCACGGTGCCGGCTGACGTGCGGCCCGGGGAACGGCTTCCCGTCATGCTCTGGATCCACGGCGGCTCCTATCGGGACGGCGGGTGCGACCAGTACGGCCGCATGCCGCTGGTGTCTGAGGGACGCGTGATCGTGGTGGGCGCCAACTACCGCCTGGGCGTACTGGGCTTCGTCCGAGACCGCGCAGGAAACCTTGCCAACCTGGGCCTGCTTGACCTCATCGCGGCCATGCATTGGATCCGCGCGAACATCGTCGCCTTCGGAGGCGACCCGGAGAATGTGACCATCTTTGGACAGTCCGCCGGGGCCGACGCCGTTCGCAGCCTCATGCTCGCACGCGGCACGGATCACCTGTATCGCCGCGCCATCATGGAGAGTGACCCGCTGGGCCTCATGACGGGCCGGGAGCATATGGACCGCGAAGTCCTGGAACGCTTCAATCGGGTGCCTGTGGATGCCAGTGTGGCGGAACTCCGCCGCGCCCAGGCGGACATCATTGCGCATGTACCCGAAAAGTCGATTGCGCGTCACATGGTGTTTGGCCCGCACCTTGGCGTGGACCCACTACCTGCCGCTGCAGACGTATCGGCGCGCTGGGACGAGGTTGCCCCCGCGCACGAACTCCTCATCGGTTCCAACACGCGCGAGCTGGCCGCGTACATCGCGGGCAGGCCGGCCCTTATCGCGCTCGATCGCTTCCCGCTGACCCGTCCGCTGTTCGAACGTGTCCTGCGCGGCTACGGCGAGCGAATCTTCGGCACCGGGACGCGCCGCTTCGCGCGGGACTACCGTTCGCACGGTGGCACGGTGTTTCGTTACGTATTTTCTTGGTACGACGCCGAATCCGCGTTCGGTGCATGCCACGCGCTGGATACGGTGCTGCTGTTTGACGCAGGGAAAGTGCAACCGGACGCGGCAGCACTCATGGGTTTGCCGCCGGCGAAGGTAAAGCAGATCGGCGCGCCGCTGCGGAAAATATGGACGGATTTCGCGCGCACGGGCACCGTTTCGCGTACCAGCATCCCCGGGATGATCGACATCGAGCCCGTGCCACAAGGAGCGCGATAGGGCAGGGTTCGGGCTTGGCCGCGTAGCGGGGCGCCCGGTGCCTGGGCACGAGTGTCTGCTCCAAGCGGTAATAGAGCCCGCGAGCCCGTATATGAGCGTGTGCCCAGGGTTCCCCGGGCACACGCTCCGAATTATGGCCGCTGACTGGGCGGTCGGTCACTGACTAGACGGTTGGTCCGCGCATTAGGCGGTTGCCGACTAAGCGGCCGCGACCGGGTGGCTACTTGACGGTCACCTCGGACTCGAACGGGGTGTCCTCGGAGCTGGTACCCACGAAGATGCGGAAGTCACCCGCGGGCACCACGAAGGACTGCTCGTTTGCGTCCCACACGCCGAGCGGGTGCAAAGCCGAATCCACCGGAATGGCAATCTCCACCTGGCGGGATTCGCCCGGCTCCAGCTCCACGCGCGCAAAATCAATGAGACGCTTCGGCGGCTCATGCTTCGCCGGAACGCCGGCGTACACCTGCACCACTTCGGCGCCCTGACGCTCGCCCGTGTTCGTCACGGTGACGTGCACGGTCAGCGTGCCGGCCTCCGCGCCGGCGGTGATACCGCTGGTATCCACGCTCACATCCGAGAGCTCGAACGTGGTGTAGGAGAGGCCAAAGCCGAACGGGAACATTGGCGCAATCCCCTGCGCCTGGTGCCAGCGGTAGCCCATCTCCAGGCCCTCGGAGTAGTGCATCACCGGGTAGCCGGCGCCCTCGTTGACGCCCGGGTAGCGGTCCTCGTGGCCCGCCACGCAGGTGTCATCCCAGCTCTCCGGGTAGGACAGCGGCAGCTTCGCGGAGGGGGTGACGCGCCCGAACAGCACATCCGCCACCGCGTGACCATCCTCCTGGCCCTGGTTGAAGGCCTCAAGAATGGCCGAGACCTTACCGCGCCACGGCATTGCCACCGGGTCGCCATCCTTGAGCACCAGCACCGTGCGCGGGTTTGCATCCAGCACGGCGTCCAGCATCTCATTCTGACGGAACGGCAGATCCACGCCTTCCTGATCCTCACCCTCGGTGGTGATGAGGCCGGCCATGACCACCACGGTATCCGCCTGCCGGGCGGCCTCACGTGCCTCGTCCAGGTTGGAAAGATCAGCCGCCACCGTGAACACGTCCACGCTCGCGGAGCCACCCAGCTCCTTAATAACATCCTCCATGCCCGGCTTCGGAGCCACCTCGTAGGTGGGGATCACCTGGGAGGAACCACCGCCACAATTGGCAATGTGGTTGGCGAACTGGTCCAGGCCAACAATGAGGATGCGCCCGGCGCCCGCTGCATCGAGCGGCAGGAGCGGTGCCCCGGCGTTACTCGCCGCGCCCTCACCAGCTGCGGTTCCAGCCTTGCCCGCCACGACGTCGTCGTTCTTTAACAGGACGATTACGCGCGCCGCAGCTTCGCGTGCGAACTTGCCGCCAGCCTCCACCTCAATCCCGGTGGCCGTGCGGTCCTCGTCGAACTGACCGAACTTGAACATCTGCGTGTAGCGGCGCACCAGTGCGCGGTCGATCGTGGCCGGCTCGAGGATGCGCTCGGCGATGGCGTGATCGAGGGCGGCCTTGTTGGTCCACTTGTGATCCGGCATCTCATGGTCAAGGCCCGCATTGAGCGCGCCGGCGGTGGAGCGGGTGGCCCAGAAGTCGGACTGGACGTAGCCCTCGTAGCCCCACTGCTCGCGCAGCACGTGGGTGAGTAGCCAGTAAGATTCGGCGGCGTAGGTGCCGTTCAGGCGCTGATAGGCGGCCATGATGCAGCCCACCGCGGCCTGCTTAACCGTCATCTCGAACGGGAGCATGTACAGCTCGCGCATCACGAACTCGTCCGCGCGCGAATCGTAGCGGAAGCGCTCCTTCTCCTGATCATTGAGGACGAAGTGCTTGGCTTCGGCAATGACGCCCTGATCCTGGACACCCTTGGTGACCTCCACGCCCATCACGCCGGAGAGGTAGGGATCCTTGGAGAAGTACTCAAAGTTACGGCCGCCCACGGGGACGCGTGCCAGGCACATGCCCGGCGCCTCAAGCAGATGCTGGCCGAGTGCGCGGGATTCTTTGCCGGCCAGTTCGCCGTAGCGGTAGGCGAGGTCACGGTCAAAGGTGGCCGCCAGGCCCATGGTGGCGGGAAGCGCGGTGGCTGCCGGCGACGGCGTACCGTCACCCTGGCCCACGCCCACCGGACCGTTGGTCACGTTGAAACGCGGAATGCCCAGTTTTTCCACGGCATCTGCGTGACGCCACATGTGCAGGTTCTGGGTTTCCGGATCATTAATGTCCAGATCGTAAATATTGATGGTCTCCATGGCGCCGCCCAGCTGGTTTGCCTTCTGCTCCGGCGTCATTGCCGCCACCAGCGCTTCGGCGCGCTCGCGGGGGCTGAGGGACGTGTTCATCCAGGGGCGCTCGGAAGCGCTCGACGTTTCAGGCTTCGTGCCCGCGTTCTGATTCTCGCTCATTAGCATCCTTGCTTCTGTGGGGCCGTGGGCGCCATGCGCTCGGCCCGGAATCGGCCCGGGTGTGGATACGACGCCGTGTGGCACCGCGGGTCCAGCCCCGGAAACTACCCTTTCAGGCTAGAAGCGGGGACGCGGGCGGCCGGGAAGTTGCCGGGAGTTGTCCGGTGCGGTCGCCTGCCTGTCCGCATGGCACTGCGGCATGGAGCGGATAGGGACGTTCGGGGCAGGTCCGTGACATGGTGTCAGTAAAATTGAATATGGGAGTTTCCCGACACTGTTACGAGAAGAGGTTCTTATGGCAAACGGCAAGGTTGCAGTTGTCACCGGCTCGGCAGGTGGACTTGGTAAGGGGATTGCCGTCCGGCTCGCTAAAGATGGTTTCAAGGTTGTTCTTCACGATGTCGTGGAGGATCGCTTGAACGAAACGAAGAAGGAGTTCGACGCCGCCGGATACGAAACGATCGCGGTGGTCGGCGACGTGTCCAGCCGCGAGAGCCAGTTCAACACGGCAAAGAAGGCCGTGGAGGCCTTCGGCCGGATCGACGTGTGGGTCAACAACGCGGGCGTGGAGTCCGTCGGCACGTTTGAAAGCATCCGCGAGGACGAATTCGATCGCCTGTTTAACATCAACGTCAAGGGTCTCGTGTGGGGTACGCAGGCGGCAGCGGACCAGATGAAAAAGCAGGATTCGATTGGCAAGATCATCAACGCCTGCTCGATTGCTGGTCACGAGTCCTACGAGATGCTCAGCCTGTACTCGGCCACGAAGCATGCGGTGCGTTCGTTCACGCATTCGACGGCCAAGGAGCTCGCTAAGTACAACATTCGCGTGAATGCGTACTGTCCGGGCGTGGCGGACACCCCGATGTGGGAGCGTATCGACGCCGCCTTCGTTGAGCACAAGGGCTACAAGCCGAAGCAGGCGTGGGAGGAATTCACGGCTGGTATTTTGGCGGGCCGCCCGCAGCAGCCTGAGGACGTGGCCGCTCTCGTGTCTTTCCTGGCGTCCGAGGATTCTGACTACATTACGGGTCAGACGATCCTCACCGACGGTGGCATGGTGTTCCGCTGATAGGCACCCGCTCGCGGCTTCCGAAAGGCGCTGCGGGTGGTAAGGAATGCTGACGAGTGGCCGGGGATCTCCCCGGTCATTCTTTTGTGCCCGGTTGAGCTACACGTGCTTCTCGCGTCGCAACTATTGTTTTGCGGGCGGGTTGTGAATAGGTGGCTTTTGCACGGGGAAGC
Organism: Neoactinobaculum massilliense; assembly: GCF_900604955.1. GTDB lineage: Bacteria > Actinomycetota > Actinomycetes > Actinomycetales > Actinomycetaceae > Neoactinobaculum > Neoactinobaculum massilliense. Next base: position 65,248 of record NZ_UWPE01000002.1, on the reverse strand, counting down.
TCAACTTCGCCTGGAGGTCGATTCCACATCGTCTGACAGCTGCGTACATCCTCGATTTTACTCTGTCGGGTCGAGGTAGCCGAGTCGCGAGTGTGGGAGGATCTAACGGACCTACTGTGTGCGGGCTGGTCCGGTGGAATAGTCGAGCGATTCATGGATCCGTGCAATAGGAAGCATGCTTGGGGACCGAGGCGCCAATTCATCCACGGCATTCGGAAATACTCAATGTCTCCAGGCCAGGCATCCGCGTTTTGATGCTCGTTCACTGGCATCCAATCTTTTGTGAGTTTTTCGACCCCCGTGTGCGACGCCGCCTTGGTATGGCGTCAGTGCGCGTAGTAATAAGGGGAAGTCCTGAGGACGTGGGTGATCGCGAGGCGTATGTGCGCATTGGCGGGGTAGGAGCCGGCAGCCGTCCGCTGGCTGGATGTGTTAGTAATGCGTGGGCTGGGGACCGCATAATGGGTAAAAGTGTGGACGGGAGCAGAAATGACACGAGGCACATCGCGAATTCCTAGGTCGCAAATTGTGGAGGTGCCCTTCGATAAGGATGGGCTTATTGGGCTTATTGGGCTTATTGGGCTTAGGGAAAAGCAGCGGGAACCTCGCGAAGGCCGGCGAAAGTACATATTCGACTACCCGACCGTTTATGTGATTGCAAGGGAAGATGATGGTGGTTTTAACAGGGGCGCGAACCATCGGAGGTCACCGAAATATTCTGTGTATGTAGGAGAGACCAGCGATATTTATTCCCGTACTAAGCAGCATCTTAAAAACGATCCCAAGTCACCAAACAAGGAATACTGGCGTGCCTTCCTAGAGGCAGCGGATACAAAGATGCATGTGATCGCCAATCCGCACTTCAACAAGTCGTTAACCCTGGACATAGAAAATAGGCTGATCCTCTATCTGTTTGCGGATGATGCCGTAGCCAGCCTCAACAACCGTAGGCTAAATCCGCAGGGAAACTACTACACGCGAGATGAGCTTGATGAGATTTTCGCGAAAATCTGGCAGAAGCTGGGTTCGCTTAATCCGAAGTTGTTTCCGTCTGAGCAGCTAATCCGTGATTCGGCCCTATTCAAGGCGTCGCCATTTCACAAGCTTACGGAAGAACAGCTGGACGCCCGACAACGGATACTCGAGAGTATTCAAGAGGCGCTTGAGTCGGATGAATCGGGGCATTTAATCCTTGTTAAGGGAGAAGCTGGAAGTGGAAAAACTGTTCTCCTGAGTACGCTGTTCCTTGATCTCTTGCAGATGGGGGCGGATGGCAGCAGGAAGGCTAAGGATGATGAGGAATCTGCTCAAGACCTACCTGCGGAATCAGACGATGCGTCGCTAGACGCCCACATTCTTGTGAATCAGAACGATCAATTGAAAGTGTATCAGGGGGTTATTAGGAAACTCGGGTTGCTGAAGCGTGGTGAGTGTCGCGTATGGAAGCCGACGCCTTTCATTAAGAAGCATGCAGAGAATAGCAAAGTGGATGTAGTACTGGTTGACGAGGCTCACTTGCTACTCACCACCGGCAAGCAGTCGTATCAAGGAAACAATCAGTGGCTTGATTTACTTAAGCGAGCACGTGTTGTAGTAGCTGTGTATGACGAGAATCAGACTAGGGACTATAACCAAGTGGTTGAGCCTCGTATCCGCAGAGAAGTCGATTCTTACATTGGGTCGCATAAGACTACGATTCTTCTCAAGAATCAGATGCGAATGGATGCTGAGGAGCCCACAATCTCGTGGGTTCATGATTTTGTCAATCAACGCGTCGTGAAACAAGTTCCAACTGATCGTCGCTATGACCTCCGAATTTTCTCCTCGGTGCGTGAGATGTATGCCGCGATTAAAAGAAAGAACAATTTGGGCGCTAAGGCGCGCAAGAATGATGAGAATTGGAATTCCCTGGGAGATATTGAATCTGCGAGTGACATCAATAGAGGATTGTCTCGACTTCTTGCGACCTACGACTGGAAGTACTCGGGTAAGAGCGCAAACAGTAATGATCCTGAGGGCATCTGGTTTGTGAATGCGGATGGTCTGAAATTGCCGTGGAATGGGGAGAATCTCCGGCAACGCCCCGGTAGCATTGCTTCTGGTAACAGAACCGACCTTCGTGTTATCAAGAACTTGCCGTGGGCAGAACAGCCGCAAACGATCAACGAGGTTGGATCAACCAATACCATCCAGGGCTTTGATCTAAACTACGCCGGAGTCATTTTGGGCCCCTCCATCACATACCGTGATGGGCATGTGGTGATTGACGAGAGTAAGTCGCAGAACCATTGGGCTACGAACAGACGTAAGCACGAGGATGGTAACAAGGTCTCTCACGCCGAGGAATTGTTGGAGAACGATCTGAACGTGCTGTTGACCCGAGGGGTTCATGGCCTATACATCTATGCCGTGGATCCGGCCCTCCGTGACGTTCTTCTGAAGGCGGACCGTAGAGGGACGGGCTCGTCGAATTGATTGATCGCACGTAGGCCATGTTTTACCGTGATCAAACGTTGAGGCTGGTGCGCCTAATGTGTGTATTCGGCTCGGAGCTCGCTAGAGTTTCGTATATTTTGTCGCCGTTCCCCGCGCTTTTTCGACCGGATACTTTTTTCGCGTGACCTCAAGCTTCTCCCGTATGATTGCTTCGGGGTCAACTTTTAACTTGGCTGCGAGAGTGTAGGCGTAGGTGAGCACATCAGCCAGTTCTTCAATCACTTCGTGAGCGTCAAAGGTATCTGACCACTGGAAGCACTCGAGTAGTTCTCCTGCTTCGATAGAAATTGATTTTGCCAGATTCGCTTCGGAGTGGAACTGATCCCACTCTCGCTCGTCATAGAAATCATTGAGATCGTGCATCACGTCATCGAAACTCATGGTGTCAGCATACGGCCTACCCCTACCCAACCACGGTCAGGATCAGCACGCTCACCAGCGCGAGGGCGAAGGTGACCGGCAGGCCGGCGAAAATCTGCTTATTGAACATGTCGAGGCGCCGCTCGGCCGGGAAGCTCACCTGCATGAGCGAGCCGGCGCTGGAGAACGGTGAAATGTTGGTGGAGAGCGAGCCAGCCGCCACGGCCGTAAACAGCAGCGCCGGGTTGAGCGCCGGATTCGCTGCACACAGTGCACCGACCACCGGGAACAGTGTGGGTGTCACCACCGAGAGTGTGGAACTGAAGAAACTCATGATTCCCGCAACAAGACAGAACGCCACCGGCAGCCAAAAGTCCGGAATTGCGCCGCCCAGAAAACCGGAGAGGGTATCCACCAGCCCCGCCTTCGTGGCCACATCAATGAGCATGCCCATGCCGCAAATCATGATGATCGTGTTCCATGGGACCCGGGCGATCACCTCCTTCTGCTCGCCCAGCCCCATAAGCAGCGCCACCACGGACATGAGCACACAGATCAGCCCAATATTGATATTCGCGTTCACCGCCTCGATGACGGACACCCTGGGCAGCCACAGCGCTAGGAGCGGGAAAATCAGCACCAGGACGAACGTGAGCGCGATGAGCCCAAGGGTTTGTTTTTGCTTCCGCGTGAGCGGCGCCGGCGGTGCGGTGCTCACCCGGTCCGGTTGTGAAGCGCTCGCGCGGCCGCGTGTGAGTACGACGCCGTTCGCTCCCGCCGGTTCGGTTGGGGTGCTACTCGGCCCCGCAGCTAGGAGAGCTTGTGCGCGCGTGGATGCGGCGTCGTACAGAGGTGCGAAAGAAGCGGAACCCGCGGTACCGTGCTGAACGGTCAAGCGCCGGGACCGCAGATGCTCCCACACCCACAGGAAACACAGCGCAAGCAGCGGATAAATGAGGGTGAACAGGAAAATCGGGATGCCGAGGGAGAATTCGCGTCCGGCAAACCCAGAGGTGGCGATGAGGCGCTGGAACACCACGCCGTCGCCGGAGGTCATGAGATTCGCGCCCGCGCATGCACCCCAGTTCGCCGCCTGTGCGCCGATGAGGATGTTCTTGCCCATTTTCTGCGTGACGCGCACGGCAATCGGGCAGAACGCGGCCATCGTGGTGAAGAACCCGGCGCCGGTGCCCGCCAGGATCACGGCGATGAGGAAAAGCACGATGTAGATGGCGTTCGGGAAGCGACGGAAGCGGTAGAGCAGGATGTTTGCCAGCGCATCCATGGTGCCGTTGACCACCGCGAAGTTGTAGAACAGGCCCACGGCGAAGATGACGAAAAACAGGGAAACGGGCCAGGAGGCGATTACGTCTGCCGGCTTGATCCCCATGACGAAGGCGCCGATAAGGTAGGCGAAGCTCATCGCGATGAGGCCCACGTTAAGTTTGAGCGCATACCCCAGGCCGATCGAGACCACGATGGCCGCGGCCACCAGAATTTCTGCGGCATTCATTTGTGGGATTCTCCCTCGGGGTGGTGCGGCGGGAGGTCTGCGTGGAGTGGGTACACCTCGCCACGCAGGGCGTCGGGTTCAAATTCGCGCAGCGGCGCCAGGAATCCCAGCTCGCGCAGCCGCTGTTCAATGGCGGCGAGGGCCGGTTCGGTACCGGCGCTCACCGTGTGGTAGTGGTAGCCGCCCGTCGCGAGCATGAGTGGCTTCGAGGCGCCGGTGGCCAGCGCCGCCACCAGCGCGTCCGCGTCCCGCCGGCTCGCCACATTCATTTCTGCCCGCACCGTACCGTAGGCGCGGTGGTAAATAAATACGTCCTCGACGACGCCGCCGTTGTCCACCACCGCGTACAGTTCGTCCCGGATTTGTTCCGAGGTGTGGTGGCACTTGAACACCTGCACAGCCGCGAGGCGCGGCTTGGACGTGGGCGCGAGGAGATAGCCGCGATTGGTTGATAGAACCTCATGACCGGCGGCGCGCAGTAGCGCCACGTCCTGCACAATCACCTGGCGCGAAACCCCGCACTGCGCAGCCAACCGTGTGGCGGACATCGGCGTGGAGGCGCGCTTGAGCGTATGGAGAATAACCGCGCGCCGCTCCCGGCCGCCATGCGTGGCACTCATTCTTCGGCCTCGTGTTCCACCGGCGCCACTTTGAGCGAGAGGTCAAGGATGCCCGCCGAATGCGTGAGCGCGCCGGAGGAGATGTAGTCAATTTTGAGTCCGCGTAGCGCCGCAACGGAAGCGGCGGTGACATTGCCGGATACCTCGATTTCTGCGCGCCCCGCGATCTCAGCGATGGCCGCCTCGAGCGTGGAGCGGTCCATGTTGTCCAGCATGATGATGTCCGCGCCGGCCGCAACGGCCTCGCGCACCTGCGCAAGTGTTTCCGTTTCCACCTCGATTTTGCGCACGAATGGCGCGTAGGCCCGGGCGGCCTGAATGGCGGCGGTGATGCCGCCGGCAGCGGCGATGTGATTGTCCTTGAGGAGTACGCCGTCCGAAAGGTTATAGCGATGATTCCCCGCCCCGCCCACGCGCACCGCGTACTTATCAAACACCCGCTGATTCGGCGTGGTTTTGCGGGTATCCACCAGCCGGATACCCGTGCCGGCAAGCGTTTCCACCATCGCGTGGGCCAGCGTGGCCGTGCCGCTCATGCGCTGCAGAAAATTCAGGGCCGTGCGCTCCCCGGACAGGATGACGCGTAAATCTCCGCTCACCGTGGCGAGCGTGTCCCCAGGTGCCACCACGTCGGCGTCGTCCACAAAGAACGTCACACGTGTGGCGGGGTCCAGGAGCTGGAACGTACGCTCAAACACCTGGAGGCCGGCGACGACGCCGCGCTGTTTGGCGAGCAGCGTGGCCGTGCCGGGTTGCGCGGTGGGGAGGACGGCATTGGTGGAGACGTCGCCACCGTTGATGTCCTCGCGGAGGGCCGCGAGAATGCGCGGCTCCATATCCAGCTTGAGTGTGGCGGGATCGATCATGCTGCCTCCTTGTAGTGCGGCCGCCGTCCGCGTCCTTGCGGTGGGACCGGCGTCAGGGTGAGCGTACAACGTGTCAAGATAGGTGACAAGACACTTGGGTGGAGGTGGCGGCCCCTGCTTGCTGAACCTAGCACGCCCACCGGCGGCCCGCTTTACCACCGGTAGCAGCCCGCCCCACCGCTGACAGAAGCCCGGTATGCCACCGCCGGCAGAAGCCGGTATTATCGCCAGCCAACGTAGTAGCGCCCCGCGTTGACACGCTCACTCACGGCCCACCCGCATGCCCCTAAAATTGCGCGGGTGACCATTCGACTGATTATGAGCGACCTGGACGGCACGCTGCTCCGCGACGACAAGACGGTTTCAGCACGAACGCGTACCACGCTACAGGCGGCGCGGGCGGCCGGCGTGCGCGTAGGCATAGCGACGGCGCGGCCGGCACGGTTGGCGCTCGCGGCCGTGGGACACCTGCGGGACGTACTGGACGTCATGGTGGTATCCAATGGGGCGGTGGTGTTGGACGCGGCCACGGGTGCTGCGCTCCACGAGGATCTACTGGATCCGGCGGAGGCCACCCGGGTCATTAGCTCGCTTCGTGGCGTGTTCCCGGACGCCGGTTTCGGTTGGGAACTCGGTGATCACTTCGAGGGTGATGCCGCATTCAATGAGATTGCGCAGGATCCACGCGTACTGCGCGACACGGACATGGGCGCCGCCCGCGAATTCCCCGCCGACGGCGTCCACCAGCTAGTGCTGGCGCGCCACAATACGAATCCGCTGGGTTTGGTGGCACCGGTGGCAGACGTGCTGGGCCCGGACTATGCGGTGTCCGAATCCGGCGGTGGGGTGGTGGAGATTTCGCCCGCCACCTCCACAAAGGCCGCCGCCGTCACGTGGTACGCGGAGTCCTTCGGTGCCAGCCAGGCCAACGTGCTGGCGTTCGGGGACGGCCTCAATGATGTGCCGATGATCCGCGCGGCCGGCATCGGTGTGGCGATGGCCAGCGCGTCCGCCGCAATTAAAGCGTCCGCGGATCGCATTGCCCCTACCAACATGGACGACGGCGTTGCGCGCACCATTGAGGAGCTGGTTCCCGGAGTACGTGGCGAGTAGGGGCTACTCCGCCGCGAGGATGCCCACGATCTCGCCGGGGTGCGATCCGCTGGAGGCGATGTCATTGACCGCCTTTGCGAAATCCGCGCCGGAGATGGACTCCGGCTGATCCTTGGCGACGTCGTTCGAAATCACGTAGCGACCGGTGGCCGGCAGTGCGGGAGCCATGGCGCCATACGTGACCGGCGGCGCAACGATGGTGTACTGCACGCCCGAGGTAGCCAGCAGCATCCGGACGTTCTCCAGCGCCTCGTAAGCCCAGGGCGCATCCATGTTCTGCTCGCGGGCCAAATCCGCGAGATAGTTGCCGTCCGCATCCTTGAGGCTCATGTGGCCGGCCACCAGGATGAACCGCGTGTCACTGCCCTGGATGGTGTCCGCAACATGCTGGTACACGGCGGTCAGCTTTCCGCGCATGCCACCCAGGATGGACAGCGCACCGACGACGACGTCTGCTCCCGCGATTGCCCGGTCCAGAACCGCGGTGTCCTCGACGGAACCGACGATGGTGGTGGCGCCCGAGATGCCCGCGTCGTGGCGGGCAACACCCTGGACTTCCCAGCCGCGGCTGAGCGCGTCCATCGCGATGGCGCTGCCGGTGAAGCCGGTGATACCAAGAATTGCAATCTTCATACGTTCTCCTCTGCTATGCCGCGGGTGCGGGCTCTGGGCATACGGGCCGGTACCATGTCCGGTACGGTTCGCATGCGGCAATCTGAACGTATGGGAAGCCCGTTCACATTCCGGATGTGTGATTGAAACGCTGTTGGTGAAATATTTGCGCGTGGGACGCGGTAAATGCCGCGGTGAGGGGCTTTAGATGCCGGGGACGGCGAGGGCGCTCGGCGCGGCCTCCGGATCAACATCCGCGGTATCGGCCCACGGGTCATCGCCCAGTTCTCCGATTTCCATGACGGCCCACGGGCTGATGAGCGCCGGCGCGGTGGCCGCAATGCGCTGTAGATCCGCCCATTCCACCCACGCCACTTCGGCCACCTCATCCGGGTTGATGAGAATACGGTCCGGGTTTACCTCGCCCACGAATACCGGGCAGAACTCGTTTTCCACCACGCCGGAGGCGTCCACGGCCCGGTAGCGGAAGCGCGGTAGCTTCAGAACTAGATTCTCCGGGGTGGCACCAATTTCCTCCGGCACGCGGCGCAGCGCCGCATCCCGTGCCGTTTCGCCGGGGCGCAGGTGACCGCACGCCGTATTTGTCCACACGCCGGGCCAGGTTTTTTTGCTCAGTGCCCGGCGGGTGAGGAGCACCTTGCCGTCCGGGCGGCGCAGATAGGTGGAGTAGGCCAGGTGAATAGGCGTGGTGGCCGTGTGTACCTCAAGCCGCGGGGCCGTGCCCACGGGGCGGCCGGAGGTATCAGCAAGCACCACCACGTCCGCGGCGGATCCAGTATCCAGGTCAAAGCGCGCTGTCATGCATTCCATCCTACGTCCCCTCACGTGTTCCCCAGACCGCCTGCGTTTGCGCTGCCATCGCATGCTGTTCTGCGTGTGAGCTGTCCTGCGTGTGAGGGGCCAGGTGAGGGTGATAGTGAGCGAGCAGGTGAAGCATGCTGCCCTAAGCGGGTGCGGCTAGACGGGAGCGAGGCGCGAGACCGGCTGGTCAGGTATCTGGCTTGCGGTCAGGCCTCGCTCCCGCGGTCTAGGCGTCCGCCCCGCGGGTATCCGAATCTTCCTCGGCCGAGGCGTGCTCGGCCACGCTCAGCACGTACTTGAGCAGGTCGGAACGGTTGAGCACGGCGCTGAGATGGCCTTCGGGATCCACCAGATACAGCTTCTTCAGCCGATTACTTCCCAGTACCCGGGACGCGCGCTCCAGCGAGGTATCCTCCGGCAGCGTGGTGATGGAATTCGAACCGAGTTCCCGCACGGTCATGTGCATAACCGTGCGCAGCTTGTCGCGGAAGTCCACGCGCTCCAACCCGCTGCTCGCAATGGCATTCACCGGATCGTAGAACGTTTGGTTGCGATCCCCGAGTGCGCGTACCACGTGGCCTTCGGAAATGACGCCGATCGGCTTGCCCTCCTTGGACAGGATGGGCATGGAGGACACGTGGTGGGCGGCGAGGGCGCGGACGGCCTCGGCAACGGATGCGTCTGCCGGCACCGAGAAAACATCGTGCTTGAGGGCCTCATCCGGGATCGGGGTGGCCTGTACGGGCTCTTCGTCGGCACGCGCCGCCTTGGCCTCTTTGGCCGTCAGCTTGGTGGCCGGGGCGCCGTCGCGGACAAAGAGCAGGGCCAGAATTACCGTGGCTACCGCGAAAATGGTGGCCACCACGAAGGCGATCTGGACGCCGCGAATGGAGGCGTGCGTGGCATCCATGGTGGTCTGGTGTGATGCCACCGAGCCCATGACGGAGACCAGGATGGCGGTGCCGAAGGAGCCGGCCACCATGCGCAGCGTATTGGACACCGAATTGCCGTGGTTGATGACGCGATTATCCAGCGAATTAATGCCCCACGTGTTAATCGGCATGTTGATGAGCGTGAGGCCGAACATGCGCACCATATAGATGAACGTGATCCACGTGGTGGAGGTGGAATCGTTCAAGAATATGAGGGCGCCGGTGCCGATGGCGAGTAGCGCGGTGCCCAGGAGCACCATGTGACGGGCGCCGTGACGGTCAAAGTAACGTCCGGTGAACGGACCCATGAGGCCGGTAAGAATGGCGCCCGGAAGAATAATGAGGCCGGACGTGGTGGCGGAGAGCCCGCGCATGCTCTGAATATAAATCGGAAGGAGCACCACGGCACCCATGAGGGCTGCCTGCACCAGCATGCCAATGATGACGGAGATGTTGAAGTTGCGCACCTTGAGCACGCGCACCTGCAGCAGCGGCGTTTCCAGGTGGAGCTGACGGATGACGAACCAGACGATGCTGGCCAGGCCCACCACGGTGATGACGATGTCCCACCACTTGACGGCACCGGACGAGAGCATTGAGAAGCCGTACAGCAGGCCGCCGAAGCCCACCGTGGACAGCACAACGGAGAGCACATCCAGCTTGGGGTCCTCGCGCTGACCCGCCGTTTTTGTGGTGACCCAGCCGGCACCCAGCAGGAGGATGATGGCCAGGATGGTGACCACCCAGAACATGATGTGGAAGTCTGAGGCGTCAATGACCATGCCGCCAACGGTGGGGCCAATGGCCGGTGCGAAGGCAATGACAATGCCGAAGAAGCCCATGGCCGTGCCGCGCTGCTCCACCGGGAAGGTGAGCATCATGACGGTCATGACCAGCGGCATGATGATGCCGGCGCCAATCGCCTGCACCACACGGCCGGCAAGAAGGGTAGAGAACGTGGGGGACCAGGCAGCGAGCAGGCTCCCCACCACGAAGGCGCCCATGGAAAATACGTAGAGCCCACGGGTGGAGAAGCGATCCGAGAGGTAGGCCGCGATTGGGATCATGATGGCATTCACCAGGGTGAAGGCGGTGATGAGCCACTGGGCGGTGGCCGCGGATACACTCATGGTCCGCATAACGGACGGAATAGCCGGGTTGACGATGGTCTGGTTGAGGACAACCACGAAGGAAGCCAGCACCATCACTGCAACCATCAGCTTTTGCTGCTTGGTCAGTTTCACAGATGTTCTTTCTCAAGAAGGATGGATTGAACCGGCGGTGGCTCGCGGCCCGCAAGTGGAGCGTGTGGCGAAAGCGCGTCATCGGGCCGGCCATCTTAGCGTAGCCCGGGCCGGCGCGCGAGGCCGTCATGTTCGCCACCGGCGCGGTGAGGGGGCGGCCACGGATTTTCAGGCGTAGTGTGCGTCGCGCACGTGAGGAGATAGGGAGACGACGCCGTACGGGGCGCTTAGGGATGCGCGGGCGTACGACGTCGTCGTGGAGAGTGGTATGAACTTGCGTGAGCTAGAGGACGGAGCCGATAAATTCGGCGGTGCGCTGCTGGGTGGGGTGCTCGAATAGCTGCGCGGGCGTGCCGGCTTCGACGATCTGGCCGTCCTCCATGAAGATCACCTGGTCGGAGACCTCGCGGGCGAAGCCCATCTCATGGGTGACCACCACCATCGTCATGCCCTCCTCGGCGAGATTCTGCATGACACCCAGTACTTCGCCGACCAGCTCGGGGTCCAGGGCGGAGGTGGGTTCGTCGAATAGCATGAGGTCCGGGTTCATCGCGAGGGCGCGAGCGATGGCCACGCGCTGCTGCTGGCCACCGGAAAGCTCGGCGGGGTAAAAGTCCGCGCGATCCGAGAGACCCACGCGTTCAAGGAGCTCCTTGCCCTGCGTGAGGGCCTCCTGCTTCGCGACGCCGTTCACGTGGACGGGCGCCTCAATGACGTTCTCCAGCGCGGTCATATGAGGGAACAGGTTGAAGCGCTGGAACACCATGCCGATGTGGGAACGCTGGACTGCCTCCTGCTTTTGGGTGAGGTCATGGAGTTGGCCGTTTTCTTCGCGGTACCCCATGAGTTCACCGTTCACATAAATACGTCCGGCCTGGATTGTTTCCAACAGGTTGATGCAGCGAAGCGTGGTGGACTTGCCGGAGCCGGAGGGCCCCAGAATGGTGGTGACGGTGCCCTGCGGCACGTCGAAGGACACGCCCTTGAGCACGTGCGTTTCGCCAAAGAATTTGTGGATATTTTGCACCGAGATTGCGGGCGCGGACGCGGTGGATACTGCGTTCGGTGTGGGCGCGGTGTTATTGGTGGCGCTAGTGGCGCCGGATGCTGCGGTCATGAGTTCTCCTAAAAGTAGTGGTGGGGCGCGTCGCCTACGACTAGCCTTCCGGGCCGTCCATAGGCAACGGTGCTAGCCGACGAAATCGCTGAGTCCCGGGTTGGTAGTGCCCGCTGCGTTAATGGCCGCCTGACGTGAAGCGAGCTGCTTGCGGGAGTTCTTCTTAGCTGCGTCAGCAGAAGCGTGGGTGCTTACCCCGCGCCCGTAGTACCGCTCAATGTAGTGCTGGCCAATGGTGAGGAGCGAAGAGATGAGGAGATACCAGATTGCTGCCACCAGGAGGAGTGGAATCGGTTGGAACATGGAGAAACCAACCGCATTGGTCACGTATGTCAGATCGAGCGTGAAAGGCACGGCCGATACCAGGGCCGTGGTCTTGAGCATGGAGATTGTTTCGTTACCGGTGGGAGGAATAATCACGCGCATGGCCTGCGGCATAATAATCCGCCGACGAATAAGCTTCGGCGGCATGCCCAGCGCCTTGGCCGCTTCCGTTTGGCCGGTATCTACGGAGTCGACGCCAGCCCGGAAAATCTCAGACAGGTAGGCACCCTCATTGAGTCCAAGTCCTAGTACCGCGAACAGGAACATGGTGTCCTGTAGATTCGGGAAGATGTCATAGGGGCGGAACTCGAAGAACGTAATATCTGTCCAGGGAATGCCTGCCGTGATGGTGGGCCACAGGATGCCCAGCATGCCCCAGAAAATCAGCTGTGTGTACACAGGGGTGCCACGGAAAATCCACACATATAGGGTGGCGCACCAGTGCAATACTGGATTTTCTGCCCGCCGGAAGGCCACGGTGACAAATGCGAACAGAATACCGAGCACCATGGACACCACGGTGAGTAGGAGCGTCCAGCCCACAGCTTCAAGCATCTGAGGGGCGAAGAGCCACTGCCACACCACATCCCAGCGCCAGGTTGTGTTGGTAACCAGCTGGTTAACGATCATTGCCGTGATGGCCAGGATGATGATGTCCACGATCACGCGGCCCCAGTGGCGCACGGGAACGGATTTGATGAGTGCGGGAGCCGAATTTGATGACTGGGTGGAGTTGGTGGCCGGAAGGCCGTGTGCGTCCGCTGTTGCGGACGTGGGCGTGTGTGAAGCCATAAATAGTCCTTTAACGATTGTGGGGAAGGAAAATAACGTGATGCCACTCCTGGTAGATCACGTGCGCGTCAATTGGCCGGAATTAGAGGGCGACGGTGACGGCGGCCGTCCATGTTCGGACTCGCCCGTGCTCAGTGCGGGCTGCGAAGATAGCCATCACTATTTCTCCGGAAGAATCGTGGCTTCGGTGGCAACGCCCTGGGTAACACCCCAGGTGGCGAAAATTCGGTCTAGATCGCCGTTGTCAATGAGGGTTTGAAGAGCGGCGGCAACGGCTTCGGAGAGTTGGCGATCATCCTTAGTAAGCGCAATGCCGGAGCCCGCATATGTTGTAATATCGCCCACCTGTTCCAGTTCGCCGCCCGTTTCCTTGACCGCATAGGCGCCTACAACAGAATCGGTGAGCATGGCATCGAGCTGGCCAGCATTTACGGCGACGGCTACCTGGTTTTCGGAACTGAATTCCTGCAGCTGGACGGGATTATCGTCGCACTTTTTAGCTTCAGCTTTGATCGTGTCGTCCTCAACGGTGCCGGTGAGAACTCCCACGCGGCGGCCACAAATATGGCTGGGATCAAAGTTACTGGGATTACCAGCCTGAACCGTCCAAGCTGAGCCCGCAGCGACATATTGGATCATGTCCACCTGCTTGAGTCGCTCCGGAGTGACGGTGAATGCGGCAATTCCAATTTCGTACTTCGTGCCAATGCCGGGGATAATCTGGTCAAAATCCGCGTTCTGAATATCGGCCTTGAGGCCCATTACTTTGGCAAGGGCATTGGCAAGATCAATGTCGTAGCCCTGCGGTGTTTTCCCATCTAATGCGTAGAACTCGGCCGGGGCGTAAAAAATGTTGTCACCGACGGTGAGTATGCCATCTTTGGATACATGTTCCGGTACGAGGGCGGCAACCTTCGGATCCTTCTGAATATTAGACAGATCCGTTGCGATATACCCGGGCGGGTTGTCCGAACTCGCCGTGGCGGTGCTACACGCACTGAGCGTGAGGGTGAAGGCCGCAAGTGCGGCCATGGCTAGTTTGATGCGAGGCATCCGGTCCTCCTGAGCTGAAGTGACCGGCCCAAGAGATTTCGATGCGATCCGTGCCGCCGGATCTCATCGACCGTCTTAAGCCGCTGGTGGCTGTCCTTGCCGTCCCTGCCGGGTGGTGGGTGCGTCCGGGCGTCCCCGGCGATGCAAGGTGAGAGTTAATGTAGCGCGGTCCGCACGGTTTCCGGGAAGATTTTCAGTATGTGAGACACGCGGAACTTTTTTGCGTCGCCCACGGTGACTCGCGTCCGGGTAGATGTGCCGCTCCGTCTCCTAATCCGCGCAAAAGTGCGCTTTATACCGGCGTTTCACGTGAAACATGAGGTGGCGCGAAAGGGGCTGCGCGCTGCGGCGTCGTCGGAGGAAAAATGAGAAATGTGGGCCGAAAGCAAGAGGAAACACAGCAAGCGGGCGTACGGTATCCCGGTGCGCCTTACCCAACTAGTTAGGCGCTCAGCCAGTCAAGGAGGAAATGTGGCTGAAGCGAGAAGAAGCTCGGCGTCGCCGGTGAAGGAACTGACGATTCGCGGCATCATCATCGGCGGTGTCATCACGCTGGTGTTCACGGCAGCGAACGTATATCTGGGCCTCAAAGTGGGCCTCACGTTCGCCACGTCCATCCCCGCAGCCGTAATTTCGATGGCGATCCTGCGGTTCTTCAAGGACCACACGGTGCAGGAAAACAACATTGTGCAAACCATCGCCTCCGCGGCGGGCACACTCTCGGCCATCATCTTCGTGTTGCCAGGCCTGGTGATTGTGGGATGGTGGACCGGATTTGACTATTGGCCCACGGTGCTCGTGTGTGCGCTGGGCGGCCTGCTGGGTGTCATGTACTCGATTCCACTCCGCCGCGCGCTGGTGACGCACTCGGAGCTGGCCTATCCCGAGGGGGTGGCTGCGGCCGAGGTGCTCCGCGTGGGCGATTCGCATGGCGCTAACGAGGATAATGCGCGCGGACTCAAGGTGATCGGCGCCGGTGCCGGCACCTCCGCTGGATTCGCAATCCTCTCCTCAACCGGTGTGGCCTCCTCAAGCGTGTCCGCCTTCTTCCGTTTTGCGGGCGGTGCCACCACGGTGGGTTCCAGCCTCTCCCTGGCACTTATCGGTATCGGGCACCTGGTTGGCCCGGCCGTGGGTATCGCGATGATCGTGGGCCTCGTGCTCTCCTACTTCGTGTTCCTGCCTATCTGGACGCATGGCGAGATTGCGGCCACCACGGCGCTTTCCGACCTGGTGAACAACACGTTCTCCTCGGACATTCGTTTCATTGGCGCCGGCGTCATGGCCATTGCGGCCGTGTGGACCCTGGTGAAGATCATGGGCCCGATCTTCGGCGGCATGCGCGATTCTCTCCGCTCCAGCCGTAACCGGCAGGAGGGCCGTCAGGTGGCACTGGAGGAGCGCGACATCCCGTTCCCGGCGGTGGGCCTGGTGATTCTGCTGACCCTCATTCCCATCGGGTTGCTGCTCTGGATGTTTGTCCGCGATACCGCACTGGCATCGAGCACAGGCGGCATCATCGTGGCGGCCCTCGTGTTTGTGCTGCTGGCCGGCATGTTCATCGCCGCCGTGTGCGGTTACATGGCCGGGCTGATCGGCTCCTCGAATTCCCCAATTTCTGGCGTGGGTATCCTGGTGGCCCTCATCGCGGCCCTGCTCATTAAGGCCGTGTGGGGTGCGGCATCCGGCGATCAGGTGAACGCGCTCATCGCCTATACGCTGTTCACCTCCGCCGTGGTGTTCGGCATCGCCACCATTTCCAACGACAATCTTCAGGATCTCAAGACGGGCCAGCTGGTAGGCGCCACCCCGTGGAAGCAGCAGGTGGCACTCATTATCGGCGTGGCCTTCGGCTCCCTCATCATTCCGCCCATCATGGGCCTCATGGCCACCTCCTTCGGTTTCCAGGGTGCGCCGGGTGCGGGTTCGCAGGCCCTGGCCGCTCCGCAGGCTGCGCTCATTGCCGCCCTGGTGCAGGGCGTGTTCGGCGGTTCCCTCGACTGGAGCCTGCTTGGCACGGGCGCGCTGGTGGGCATTGGCGTCGTCATCGTGGACGAGATCCTCAAGGCCCGCACGCGCTTCTCGCTGCCGCCGCTGGCCGTGGGCATGGGTATGTACCTGCCCGTCACGCTGACGATCATGATTCCGATCGGTGCGTTCATTGGCTGGTTCTATGACCGCTGGGCCGCGCGGCGACGCCGCCCCGATTTCGCCAAGCGCCTGGGCGTTCTCCTCGCCACCGGCCTGATTGTGGGCGAATCGCTGTGGGGTGTGGTGTACGCCGGCATCGTGGGTGGCACCGGCTCCTCGGCCCCGCTCAACCTGGTGACCGAGACGTACTGTGGTGGGCCCGTCGTGGGCATCATCATCTTCGTACTGGCCGCGGTGAGTATGTACAGGATGATTACGCGCATGGGCCGTTCCGACGACGCCGCTGCGCCCGCTCAGGTCTCCGCTTCCGCGACTAGCGAGGAGTAGCAGTCTGTTTATGGAAAGAGGCCGGCTATGTGCCGGCCTCTTTCTGGTTTGGTGCCAGGCGCGGCATCAGCTGTGAACGTCCGCGCCCGGCCGTACTCGCGAGGTTCTGTGCCCGCGAGTACGGCGCCGCTAGAACTCCGTGGGTTCCTCGTCCGAGAGAAGCGTCGGACCGGAGGCGGTGGACGACGGGTTCGGCTCGAACGACGTAGCGGACTCGAGGGCAGCGTACGGCGTCGCGGGAACGGTACGAACGCTGAACTCCGCGGTGAGCGGGACAATTGCCTCCAGGGACGTAAGGCGCGCGGCCGGCACGCGACGCTCCATGAGATGAGCGTGGACATGCGGGGAATGATTCCCCGTGTGCGTGCGGCCGGTATCCACGAAGCCGTGCCGCTTATAGAAGCTGAGCAGGGCCGGAACGCAGTCGAGACGCACATAATCCACGCCGCGGCGCCGAGCCACATCATCCATGAGGCGGAGTAGCTTCGAGCCCATGGACTGGCCGGAATAGGCCGGATTCGTCATGAGCGTGTGCAGGTACACGGCGTTGCGATCCGCGCCCCAGATGGAGGGATCCGTGTCCAGAATGCGCACCACTGCGACAATATCCCCGAAGGGGGCGCGAAGCGCGAAGAACTCTCCGGCGTCCACCTGCGCGGCGATCTGAGAGGCCGTGAGTGAGCCGAGGGGCCACTGAGTGTTCCCCTGCATGGCCATATTGCCCTCGATCTCGCGACGAATCCGCACGATTTCGGGGGTATCTGGCCGCGTGCAAAGCGTCAGTTCTGAAATCATGGCGGTTAGTATGGCAAACGAATGGCCACCGTGAAAATCCCCCGTTGGCCACAATTCGGTCACAGTTTCGTGAACGGAAAATGGCGCGCGGGGCGGGGCGTGACACATGTGGTTATGGGGCCGCTGGAACGGACCATAAACCGGGCGGAAAACCGTCAACCGGCCGAAAACGGGTGCCGGCCGGCAACGGCGTCGAACTACACGTGCTTCTCGAGCAGGTAGAGCTGGAAGCCGCTGTACGGCGGGGCGGCCGGGCGCTCGTGGGCCGTACGTGAGTAGCCGCGGGCCTCATAGAACGGAATCATGTACGTGGCGCAGTCGAGGCGCACACGGTTTTCGCCGCGTTCGCGGGCCACCCCGTCCATGGCCGCAAGCATCGCCGTGCCGGCGCCGCGAGAGGTGTGGACGGGATCCGTCATGAGCGTGTGGAGATAGAGCGCCGGCTCGAAACCAATGCTGCCCCACAGCGGGTCCGCGTCCATGGCGCGGATGGCCGAAACAAGGGCGCCGGATTCATCGCGTAGGGCGTAGAACTCGCCGCTGGCGACGTAGCCCGCTACCTCCTGCTCCGGCATCGAGCCCACCGGCCACTGGTTGATATGTGCAGCGGCGAAGTGCTCCTCTACAGCTCGGCGCATGCGGAACAGGGCAGGAACGTCGGCGGCTGTGGCTCGCAGAAGGGTAAAAGTCATGCGGCAAGGATACGGGGTGCGGGTGAAGAGACAAGAGATGAGACGCGAGCGGCTTTCTTCCTGGGTGAACGGACGTGCAGCGCGTATGCTCGTCCACATGGGTATTCGGGAGGAACTGAAAGAAAGGCCGCAAATCCTCGTTGTGTGTACGGGGAATATTTGTCGGTCGCCAATGGGTGCCGCCGTTCTCCGGTCAAAATTCGCTTCTCGTGAAATCCCGCTTTCGGTGATCTCCGCCGGTGTGAGCAACGAGGAAGACGGGCATCCGGTGTATCCGCCCGCCGTACGTGTGCTCCACGAACACGGCTACGAGGTCGATGAGGCGCACCGCGCGCATCGTGTCTCCACGGCCGAGCTAGAGAATTCCGGGCTGATCCTGGCCATGACCACCGGGCATGCGCGCGCCGTCAAGCGCATTGCCGAAGCTGTGGGTGTGCCGGTGGAGCGTATTCATTTGTGGCGTGAGTTCGATGCCAGTGGGCTGGAGGTAGCCCCGGCGGGGGCGTTCGGGCCCGGCGGTGTGCTGAGCGACGATCATGTGCCGAGAGGGCGTCATTCTGCGCATAGCGACTTCTATTACTCCTCGGGTGACTGGGACGTGCCAGATCCGTGGGGCGGCACGAACGCGGACTTCGAGGCAACCATGGCGGTGGTGGAAAAGGGTGCCACCGGAATCGCGGACATGCTCGCTGAGTAGACGCGCGTCTCACTGTCCCGGTACCCGTAGGAGGCCAACGTAGCTGTCCGGTACTGTCCGGGACGACGCCGCCGTGGTGCGATGGGTCTCCGCTAGCGCAGTTGTTCCCAGCGGAAGGTAAATCGGGCATCGAAATGCGGTGAACAGCGGGCGCAGGATACCTCCTCCCTGCTGCGGCGATACCGATAAATAACATGTCCGCGCGGGCAGATGCCGCGCCATTTCGGATCTAGTACGGGTGCACTTCCCACCCGGGAGCGGGGCGTGGCCCCCAGCGCTGTGGCCACCTTTTTCCATTCGGTATCGTGCCCGTGCGTGGGCCCCACCAGTGCATGAGCCACCTCGTGGAGAATGGTGTCCCGGATCATCGCATCCGAGGCTTGCTGCATGAGCGGACGGGATAGTGAAATGCGGCGCCGCCGAAAATCTGTGAGGCCGGCGCGGCGCTTGGCACCATCAAAGGCAAAGTCCCAGTCGAGCAGGCCGAAGCGGTCCATGATGCCGCGCGCCAGAATCTCCACTTCCTCGATGTTCACGCCGGCAGTCTATGCGGGAGCAACGATGGGCCGCGCCGTGGCGGCTATCCGCCGACGCTCGTGGTGATAGTCCGTCCGTACGGCGCCGTCGTGAGTCCGAGACTGTGGGACCTTAGACTAGACGCATGAATCCGGAGCGAGTGGATATTGCTGTGATCGGCGCCGGCCAGTCGGGTTTGGCTATGGCACATGAACTGCTGCGGCGCGGATTTATACCCGCGATTGGGCCGGATGCCGGTGAGAGTGGCGCCATATTCGTGGTGCTGGACGCGAACCCGGCACCGGGTGGTGCCTGGCAACATCGCTGGCCCTCGCTCACCATGGCCACGGTGAACGGTATTGCCGCGCTTCCCGGGCTTGCCGCACCGCCGGCCACAAACACGGAGCGATCCTCCGTCTATGTACCGCGATACTTCGCAGAATTTGAACGTGTATTCCGCCTACCGATCCTGCGCCCGGTTACCGTCACCAGTGTTGCCTATGCTCCGAGCGATGATGACGGCGGCACGGCGGGGCCGGGCGATCCGGCGTCGTCGGATTTTGTGCTGGCCACCAGGAACGGAACCCTGCGGGCGCGCGTGGTGATCAACTGCACGGGCACCTGGAACGCACCGTTCATTCCGTCCTACCCGGGGCATTTTGCGGGGCGGCAGGTGCATTCGCGTGAATTCGGGGCCGTGGAACGCTATCGCGGGGAACGCGTGCTGGTGGTTGGCGGCGGAATTTCTGCGCTGGATCACCTCTCGGACCTGGACGGGGTGGCGGCCCATACCGATTGGGTGACACGTACGCCCCCGCGCTGGCAGGAACGCGCTTCCACCCGCGGCAGCCGCACGTTGACGCGGGAATGGGGACACGATGTGGAGGCTCGTGTCCGGGCCGACGTCGAGGCGGGCCGCCCGGTCAAGCCCGTGGTTGCGAATACCGGCCTTCCCGTTACGCCACGGATTCGCGAGATGCGTTCTCGCGGCCTGCTCAACCGCATGCCCATGTTTACTGCCCTCACCCCGCGCGGTGCGCGCTGGGCCGACGGCACCGAGCGCGATTACACGGTGATTGTATGGGCCACCGGTTTTCGCCCCGATTTCCGCCATTTGACGCCACTTCACATTCGTAACCACGGTGGCGGGGTCACCATGCGTGGCCAGCATGTAGCCGGCCACCCACGTCTCTTCATGGTGGGGTACGGGCCGAGCGCGTCCACGCTCGGGGCGCGGTGGGCGTCGCGAAAAGTGGGGGCGGAACTGGTGCACCGGCTCGACCTGTAGGGCGCTTTGTCGGCGGTGGCCGCTAGGGTAAGGGGGATAGGGAGGATGAGATGAGAGCACCCAAAACCCGTGTGGTAGCAGAGATTCGCAAGGAGGCGGGCGTACCGGCCACGCGGCCGATTGACGTGGCACGCCGGGTCGGCGCCGGGGCGGGCGTCGGCATTCTATTTGGTGTGCTTGTGGCGGTGCTCTCCATGCAGCGCGGTGCGCATTTGCCGTTGGCGTTGGTGGTGTGTCTCATTCTGCTGGCCGCGTGCCTGGTGCCGTGGAGTGTGCGGCCGCGCCGGCAGGCAGATCCGGTGCCGGTGGTGGTGCGCACGCTCGGCACCGATGAGCCGGTCGGGCCGCGGCTGACGGGACCGCGGCGGAGCCCCTCACTCCTGGTGCCGGTGGTGGCCAGGCCGCTGGACGGTAGCGGGGATTTCCGCACGGTCATTGCACTCAAAGGGGTGGATCGGGTCCGTCCGAAGGATCCGCCGGTTGGTTCGCTCTATGCGCTGCAGCAATCCGAGAAGGGGTTTGGTGAGATTGAGAACGTGCCCCGAATCAGCCAGGAGCAGCTTGATCTCATTGAGCACCTGCGGGCTCATCCGAAGGCTATGGCGAACAATCCATCCGTCCTGCCCATTCGGGTGGGAGCTATGGATAGGCGCGGCTGGGCGCAGCAGATGCAGTTCTGGCTTCCCGTACTCCTCGGTGGTCTGATGGCCCTTGGGGTGATATGGGTGGTTGGGTAGCGTGGTACGCTCATTGATGACAGACATCTGACAATGGAGTTGGGGTGCGTGATATGGGCAAGGCGCCCGAATGTACGGATCCCCCTGCGAGGGCCAAATGACCGCGGAGGTACAGGCGCAACCGGCGCATACGGTGATAACGCTGGACATCGGTGGCACAAAGATCGCCTCCGGTCTGGCGATGCAGCACGCGGACGGCACGTGGACCATCACGCGGCAAAGCTCGGTGCCTACGCCCGCTCTGGAGGGTGGCCCGGCCACGCTCGCCGCTCTCGTGGCTGAGGCCGGCGCGCGATATGCGGAAGCGCGGGCGGATGGCGCGCAGGTAGTTGGTGTTGGCGTATCCGCGGCGGGTGTGATTGATACCTCCCGCGGCGTGGTCACCTCCGCCACGGACACACTCCCCGGGTGGGCGGGCACGGATATTCGCGGGGCGCTGCAGGACGCGCTCGGTGTGCCGGCCTACATCCTCAACGATGTGCAGGCGCATGCGCTGGGAGAGGTGACACTCGGCGCCGGGGCGCCCTTCTCCTGCGCACTCATGGTGGCCGTTGGCACCGGCATCGGTGGCGCCGTGGTGATGAATCATCGCGTACTTCCGGGCCCCCGCGGACTCGCCGGCAACTTTGGCCACATGCACCACGAACTTGCCAACGGGTTCATGTGCTCCTGCGGGCGAACAGGGCATCTGGAGGCGGTTGCTTCCGGCTATGGGATCGCCGCGCTATATGGCGTTCGTGCGGGTGGCGTGCGGGTGCCGGGGGCAGCAGAGGTGGCCCAACTTGCGGCCATGGGCAACGCGGTGGCGCGTACCACCCTGGCGGACGCCGGGGCCGCTCTCGGGGAAATCCTGGGTGGGCTCACCAACGCATTTGACCCGGAGGCTGTGCTGGTGTCCGGGTCCGTAGCCAAGGCCGGCCCCGTGTGGTGGGACGGTGTACGCAGCGGATTCGCGCGGGAGCTCATGGATCCGGCGCGGGAGACGCCGCTTCTGACAGCAGCGCTGGGGGACGATGCCCCTCTACTAGGTGCCGCGGTGGGGCTCAGTAGCTATCTCAACGAAAGGAATTAGCAATGGATCCTCGAATTCTCGCCCTCAAGGGTGGGCTAGTGGTATCCGCACAGGCGTACCCGGGTGAGCCGCTTCGGCATCCGGAAACCATGGCGCAGATGGCTCGCGCCGCTGAAATCGGCGGTGCCGTAGGTATTCGGTGTCAGGGACTTTCGGACATCGCGGCCATTAAGGGCCGCGTCAAGGTGCCTGTCATCGGCATCTGGAAGGAAGGGGATGAGGGCGTTTACATCACCCCCACCCTGCACCACGCGCGCGCCTGCGCCATGGCCGGTGCGGATATCGTGGCATTGGACGCCACGGATCGGCCCCGCCCGGACGGCCGCACCTTCGCGGAAACGGTAGCGGCCCTCAAGGAGGACGGCACGCTGGTCATGGCCGATTGCGGTTCGGAAGCTGATGCGGACCGCGCCGCCGCTGCCGGCTGCGACATTGTCTCCACCACGCTGGCCGGATACACCGGGGAACGCGAAAAGACGGAAGGCCCGGACTTCGAGCTTCTCGAAGCCGTGGTCAAGGCTCACGGGGATATGCCCGTACTGTGCGAGGGGCGTATCCACACGCCCGAGCAACTGCACCACGTGATGGAACTGGGTGCCTGGGCGGCCGTTGTGGGTACCGCCATCACTCACCCCACGTCCGTCACCAGCTGGTTCGTTAACGCGCTATAGCGCGCACATACGCCGCACGCAGGCAATGCGGAGCGGCATGGGGCGCCGGGCTAGGGCCGCGGCGTCGAGCAATGGGCGCGGGAGGCGCCCCTAGGAAAGGAACATCATGAAGGTTGGTATTTTCGAAACATCGGAGGAGGCATCCCGCGTAGGTGCCGAGCAGATCATTAGCCTGCTGGAGAAGAAGCCGGGCGCCACGCTTGGTGTAGCCACGGGCTCCACGCCGGACGGGCTGTATGCCTACCTGCGTGCCGCCTACAAGGAAGGCCGCTTCACCCTGGCGGATTCCAAGGCGTTTGCACTTGACGAGTACGTGGGTATTGACCCGGATCACCCCGAGGCCTACCGCAACGTGCTGCGCCGCCAGCTGGTGGGCTTCACCGGCCTCACCGAAGAAAACCTCCACACGCCTAATGGCCAGGCGGCAGATCCCGATGCGGCTGCAGCTGAGTATGACCAGTCCATCAAGGACGCCGGTGGCGTTGATCTCCAGATCCTCGGCATTGGCGCGGACGGCCACGTGGGCTTCAACGAGCCCGGTATCTCCCTGGCATCCCGCACCCATCGGGACGCGCTGGCACCGCAAACCATCCGCGATAACGCCCGCTTCTTCGACGACAACGAGGCCAAGGTGCCCAGGGCCTGCCTCACTCAGGGCATTGGCACCATCATGGAGGCGCGTCAGCTGCTGCTGCTCGCCTTTGGAGAAAACAAGGCGGAGGCTGTCAAGCAGCTGGTGGAGGGTGCTATTTCCTCCCGCTGGCCGGCAACCATTCTGCAGGCTCATCCGAGCGTTACCGTACTCGTAGATGAGGCCGCGGCCTCCAAGCTGGAGCTCGTGGACCTCTACCGCGCGCGCTGGGACCTGGACTAGCGCGTAGCGGCGTCGTACAGCGGCGGTACGACGCCGCTACGGGACGGTATAACCTTTCCCGCCGGTTTCCCGGGGACGGCTGCGTTCGTCATGATAAAATGCGCGAGTATGCCCGTGGGTGGAGTGTGCTAGCGCGTAACCGGACAGGTGCTCCACGGCCGGCGAAGAGTGAAAGGTTCGAGCGCATGTCTCGTATGAACACGGCTGCAATGGTGCGTGAGCGCATCAAACAGTACATAGTGGAAAACCAGCTGGCGCCGGGTGACGCTATGCCGTCTGAGGCAACGCTGTGCCAGGAGCTGGAAGTTAGCCGTAGCAGCGTGCGCGAGGCTATCAGTCAGCTGGGCGCCCTGGACATGGTGCATGTGGAGCATGGCCGGGGCATCTTCGTGGGGGAGATTTCACTGGCGCCGCTGGTGAACTCCGTGCTTTTCCGGTTCCAGTTGGATCATCGCGGGGAGCTGGCGTGCCTTACGGACGTGGTGCAGGTGCGCCGCGCACTTGATCTGGGGCAGGCGCAGGCCGTGGTGGAGAATATGCATGGCCGCTACAACGATGAACTCCATACCATCGTTAACGCCATGATGGAGAAGGGGCTGCAGGGCCAGGACTTCATGCCGGAGGATAAGAGCTTCCACGTACTCATGCAGCAGTCCGTGGCAGACAACCGGCTGCTTCCCGACCTCACGGGCGCGTTCTGGGAAATCCACATGGCGGCCTCGAAGTCCCTGCGCGAAAGCGTGCCGCAGGATATTGATGACACGATCCGCGCTCACGGGGACATGCTCGCCGCCGCGGAGGCTGGGGACGTGGCCGCCTACCGGGCCGCCGTTATTGCCCACTATCAGCCGCTGCTGCGCCGTATTGAGGAGACGCCGCAACCGGCAAGTGTCAGCGCCCCGCAGTCCGGCGCGGAGTCGGCCGCCAGCTAGCGTCGGCGCTTACTAGCGGACCACGACGTCGTCGCGCACCGCGTAACGATGACGTTCCGCGTGACGGTGGCGTTCGCCTCCGGGCTTTCCACGTACCGGTAGTGCAGCGCAATGTCGGATGCGTGGTTCTCGTGGGCGAGCCGCGTAACGCTCGGTACACAAGGGGTGGATGTGACGCGAAAACTGCTTCCTGAAGCGGGACCATCGCAACCGTCCGCGGTAGTTCGCGGGCTGGGCGTCTCGCCATCCGTATCGGACGAGGCATTCTCGCGTGCTCTTCGCAGGGGCATTCGCTACCCGCGGCGCCCGTTCTCCGCCCTTGCTAAGCCGATGGGTGCCGCGTGCAATTTGGATTGCACCTACTGCTTTTTCCTCTCGAAAGAGCATCTGTACGATCATGCACGTCAGCGGATGAGCGAAAGCATGCTGACCTGGTTCCTCACAAACTTTCTTGACGCGCAGCCTGACGGAGCCGTCACCGTCGAGTGGCAGGGCGGTGAGCCGATGCTTCGCGGACTCCCATTTTTCCGCCACGCCATTAAGCTCGCCGAGCAGCTCAAGCGCCCGGGTCAGACGGTTTACCACTCTATCCAGACGAACGGCACGCTTCTCACGGATGAGTGGGGCGAATTTCTTGCCAAGCATCATGTGCTGGTGGGGCTTTCTATGGATGGCCCGGCGCGGTACCACGATGCTTACCGGGTGAACAAAGCGGGGCGTGGTACACACGCCATGGTGCTGCGCGGGTGGAAGATTCTTCAGAAGTACGGTGTGGATACGAATATCCTCTGCACTGTTCACGCCGCAAATGCGGATCATCCACTCGAGGTGTATCGGTACTTCCGCGATGAACTGGGAGCCCGCTTCATCCAGTTCATACCGATCGTTGAGCGCGTGACGGAGGCGGAGGTTGCAATCGCGGAAAACGGCTGGCACACCACCGGCTTGGAGAGGCCGCTCTATCGGCAAAACGGCGACGCGGTGACGTCGCGGAGTGTCTCGCCCGAGGCGTGGGGGCGGTTCCTGTCCGCGGTGTTCGACGAGTGGGTTACCCGCGATGTCGGAGAGGTTTTCGTTCAGCACTTCGATGTGGCCGTGGGCAACGCGGTGGGGCGCTACTCACTGTGCGTCCATTCGCCGGTGTGCGGGGCGGCCCTCGCCACGCTGCCCGACGGCGCCATCTACGCCTGCGATCACTGGGTGGAGCCCGGTTATGAGCGTGGAAACGTGGAAACGGTGTCCTTCCGGGAGGTGCTTGATTCTGCTGCCCAGCGGCGTTTTGGGCGTGCCAAGCGCACGCGACTGCCTCGGCAGTGCCGCGAATGCCCGGTACTGTGGGCCTGCCAGGGTGGCTGCCCGAAGGATCGGTTTGTGCGCAGTGATGCTGCGGGCGCCGAAGAACGTCACCCGCTCAACTACCTCTGCCCCGGCTATCGGGCGTTCTTCACGCACATTTCGCCATCTGTCCGGCGCATCGTTTCCTTACTTCAGGCGGGCCGTCCGGCGGCCGACATTATGCGTGACGCGGCCGGAACCGCCTAGACGCCCGAGGCCAACCAACGCTTAGTCCCCTAGTCCCCGTCAGATCCGCTCTCCACCGCATCCCAGTCTGAACGCGCGGTATTCACCAGCGGCACATCGAAGTCCGTCATGGCCGCCATCCATTTTGCAAACGAGGAATCGCCCCGTTCACGAAGCTGACGGTAGAGGTTTTCCGCCAGCTTCCGCCGCACGCCGTCGTAGGCGGGAACGGTGTAGACGTTCGTGATCTCATACGGATCACGCCGTAAATCATAGAGTTCGTTGACGGATTCCGGATTGATAATGAGCTTGTACTCGCGGGTGCGGAGCATGCGCTGTTGAAGCGGGAAGTGGTGCCCGTGGAACTCGCACACGATGTCCTGCCGCCAGCCGGGCACACTGTTACCGCGGGTGAGATCCACAATGGAGCGCCCGTCCTCCACCAGCGAGGTGTCCAGCCCGGCGATGTCCAGCGCGGTGGCCGTGTAGTCATTAAGTGACACGAAGGCATCTGAGCGTCCCACCGTGGACACGCCGGGAATGTGGGCGATGAACGGGATCCGGTAGATGTCGTCGTACATTGCTGGACCCTTATCATTGAGCCGATGCGCCCCGGTAAATTCGCCGTGATCAGCGAAGAAGAACGTGGCGGTGTCATCGAGGATGTCCAGCTCCCGAGCCGCGTCAAGAACCCGGCCAATCTCAAAATCGATCATCGCCACGTAGCCCCAGTACACGGCAATGAGTTTTCTCCACTGCTCATTCGTGAAGTCCGCCGTTGACCAGTAGGTGGCGTAGTTCTGCTGCACCGGCGGCTTGCCAATGAGCGGGTCGGCAAACGACGGCGGCAGGGTGACCTCATGCGGATCGATGAGATCGAACCACTCGTCGGGAAGGAAGTAGGGCAGGTGGGGGCCAAAGAAGTGAAGGTCGAGGCTGAACGGTTTCCCGTCCTTCCTCCACTCCTTGGCGTAGCGCCGCATGCGCTCGATTGCTCGATCGGCGAGGAACCGCTCGAATGTGGCCTCTTCGGGCTGCTTGAGCCGTGCGGCAATAATGTGTCCCGGCCGGCCGCCCGGCAATTTGCCGCGATAGAAGTCATGTGCGCGCACCGGCGGTAGGTGGTTGTCCTCGAGCCAGGCCGTATACGTAGGATTCTGCACCGGATTCTCGGCACCCCAGAACGTGTCATCGTCGGCACCAAACTGGTCGGGGAGGTTGCGGCCGCAGTGCCACTTTCCGACGATTCCCACGTTGTACCCGTGATCCCGCAACTCCTGGGTGTAGGTCCACGCGCCCAGCGGGATTGCGGTGCGATAGGCGATATTCCACTCGTCGTTCGCCACCACCTTGTGCCGGAACGGGAACTTCCCGGTCATAAGGGATGATCGTGCGGGTGTGCAGATCGCCGTCGGCGTGTAGGCGTTCGTGAACGCGAAGCCGTTGTTTCCCATCCAATCGAGGTTGGGGGTGCGGGCGTGCTCGTTGCCCAGGCAGCCGATGCTGTCCACGCGGTGCTGATCCGTCATGATGACCAGTAGGTTGCGGACGTTGTCAGGAATATCGCGATGCTGTGTAGCCATAGTGCTCCTCACTCGCCACGCGTGAATTCGATGCTCAGGTGGTAGGCGCGCGGTCCCCAGGCGTATTCGGGGCGCGTGTCCGGTCCGCAGCTACGTGAGCCGAGGCCGTGCTGTCCGCCGTCGATATAGAGGTGCCAGAACGGGCCCGGCGCAGGTAACTCGTAGGGGTGCTTGGCCGTGGTGAGTTCGAACTCGTCCGCCGCGTGGAGGGACCAGCTGGGGTAGTGGTCCGAATAGGCGGGGAGGGTGCGGTTCGGGTGGCACGTGAGAACGACGACGCCGTGGTCACCGTCCAGCTTGAGCTTGCGGAGGCCGGGGCGCGTCCCGTTCTCCTGGGGGCGCGCGTAGGCGAAGGAGAGATCCTCCGGGGCGGCGTCGAAGGTGCCACGATGCGCGGCAAGGAGCGAATCGGCGTAGGCTTCGCCCGGTCCAAGTCCATCCCACCGGATGTGCCGCGGTTGCGGGATGTCGAGGACGATGCCGCTTCGCGGCGCGGTGGACCACCAGCCTGTTGACGGGGCAGCGTCGACGTCCAGAGCGACCGTGGGAGTATTACCCTGCGTGCTCCAGTTCCATCGCCAGCTGACCGTGACGTAGGTGGGGCGATCGGCGGGTGCCCACCGCTCCACCCGGGTGAGTGAACCGTTCGTGGCATCCCCGGTGGTGGAGACGCGGCAGGCGGCCAGCATCATGCGATCCAGCCCGGCTCTGCGCCACTCCTCCTCTGATGACGGAGCCTTTGCGGCGCCGATTCCACCCGTCTCCTCCGGACTGGCGATGGCGTAGGAGCCGAACGAGTGGAGGCGATCATTGTCCGTGGGGGCCCGCCAGAACGAAGGCCTGAGGCCTTCAATTGGCATGCCGAGGAGTCCGGTCAGCTGGTGGCCGTCGGGCGACAGCTCCACAACGGGCGCGTTACCGGTGGCCGGTGCCGTCTCGGGCTGCCGGGCTAGACTGCCGCCCTCCGGTGCGAGCTGCGTGCTGCCTTCCCGCGGGGTGGAGGAGAAGGCGATGGGCCGGCGCCATTGCGTGGTGAACGCCGGCCTGTTGTCCGGGTTCCACGCGGTCGTGTTCGCCCAGTACCCGGTGACCGTCACCGTGTCCGCGATGCGAAGCCGCTCCGCAGCTGTCGCTTCGGTGACGCCATCAGGTACGAACTGCGCTTCGCCTGTCTCACCCGGCGCCACGTCGTGAACCAGGTGACCCACGCGGACGCCGTCGGCATCAACGATCACCGTGAGTGAGCCGGAGCGGAGGGTGGAGAGCCGATTGCGTACGGTGAAGCGGAAGCGCAACGGCTCGCGGGTAGCGGCGTCGTCGGAAAGACGGCTCATCACCACGCGCAGCGGGGCATACGCCTCCCGCAACTCGGCGAGGGCGGGTGACGGAACGCCGTCAGCGCGGACCAGCCCATCAGCAACGAAGTTGGAATCATGCACGCGCTCACCGAAATCACCTCCGTACCCGAAGTACTCGGTACCCTCCGCGCTCCACGTGCGCAGGCAGTGATCTCGCCACTCCCACACGAAACCGCCAATGAAGTTCGGGAAGCGGTCCATGAGCTCCACGTAGCGGGCGAGTGCGCCTGCCCCGTTGCCCATGGTATGCCCGTACTCGCACAGCATGAAGGGGAGAGCGCGCTCGCGAGCGATGCCGGTGACCGAACCGCGGAACACCCGTCCCTTGCCGGTGCAGTAGGCCTCCACCTCCTCAAGTGGGCAGTACATGCGTGAGGCGACGTCCGTGTAGCGGCCGTCATGATCGGCCTCATAGTGAACAGGCCGCGTCGGGTCCAGGTGGCGCACCTCGGCGGCCATGAGGGCGAGATTGCCACCGTCATCGGATTCGTTACCCAGTGACCACATGATGACAGAGGGGTGATTGAAGTCCCGGCTGACGGTGCGGCGGGCCCGATCGACGAGGACGGGCGCCCACTCCGGCGCATCGGCCGGATTCCCGGCCCAGTTTGCCGCCTCGAAGCCGTGCGTCTCAAAGTCCACTTCGTCGATGATCCAGAACCCCATCTCATCCGCGAGGTCCAAGAAACGCGGGTGGGGCGGGTAGTGGGAGGTGCGGATGGCGTTGATATTGGCGCGCTTCATCAACTCGAGGTCGCGGCGCACAAAATCCTCGTTAAACACCCGCCCCGCATCCGGGTTCGTGTCATGCCTATTGACGCCGTAGAGCTCGATTGGTGCGCCGTTGACCAGGAGCCGGGCTACCGGACCTTCCGTGACGGTCACCCGCCGGAAGCCCACGCGGATCTTGCGGGTTTCAGCCGGTGTGGCAACGGTGAGCGAATACAGGCGGGGAACCTCGGCGCTCCACGGCTCCACGCGGGGGATTGTGATCGAGTGCCAGGCGTTCGTGGTGATGTGGCGGGTGCCCAGGGGCAGGTCCGCGCTCTCGAGCGTGGCGGCGGGCGCGGTGGAATCCACGCGAAGGCTCAGAATTCCGGTTCCCGTGACTGGGTCGAAATCGGCGGTGACGCGCGCATCATCGATGGCGCCAGCCGGCTTGATAATGAGCGAGACATCCCGGAAGATTCCCGGGAGCCACCACTGGTCCTGATCTTCCACATAGCTCATGGCAGACCACTGGGTCACGATGACCCGGAGCGTATTTGTGCCGGCGAGCACCACATCCGTGATATCGAACTCCGTGGGGAGGCGCGAGCCACGGGTGGTTCCCACGTGGCTACCGTTCACTTCTACCCAGGCAACGGATTCGACGCCGTCAAAGCGGAGGAGTATGCGGCCCGCTAGATCATTGTCGGTGAGATCGAAGGTGCGCCTGTATTCGGCCGTTGGGTTGTTCGCGGGGGCGTGGGGCGGATTAAAGGGGAATGGGAACTGGACGTTCGTGTAGATGGGGCCGCCGCGGCGGAACGAGTGCCGAGGATGATACGACGCCGAACGCGGTGCGGTATCCGCGGGGTCCGTCAGTACCCAGTGGGAGGGAACGAAGATTCGTTCTTCGGGGGTGGTGGAGGCTGTGTCACCCCAGAGCTCGGGTGCATCAGGCGAAGGAAACAGGCGAAAGCCCCACTCCCCGTTGAGGGTACGGACGGGAAGCGAGGTGGAGCTGGGGTTGACCCAGGTGTGCGCAGGCATGACGGCACCGGTTGATGGGGCTACGCTGTCAAAAAAATCGGCCATGACGCTTCTCTTCCCTTTCTGGTGGCAAGTGCTCTCGAGGCATCCTTGCCTGGAGAGCGAACGTCCCCGTGATGTCCCGAGCGTTCGGGTGCATCGGAGCTCACACTACCCCACCCTAAAGTTTCTTCGTGTGAAACACTTGACCGCGAGGTGGAACTTCAGGGTGTGTTTGGTCTAGATTTATTCCATCAGTGATGCAATGCACTGCGTGGAAGGCAATCCTCGCTCAAGGGAGAGCGGGTGGCCTCGTATACCAACGGAGGTATAGATATGAAGAGCGCACTGCTTCGCGGGGTTGGAATCCTCGCGGTAGCCGCTATGGGTCTGAGTGCATGCTCCAGCTCAGGTTCGTCCAGTTCAGGGGCTAGTGGGGAGGGAAACTCCGGCATCCCGAAGCCCGCGGTTTCCTGTGATGTTCCGGCACAGAATATCGACGCGTCAAAATTGGATCTCACGAAGCTTTCCGGTGAGATCACGTTCCAGACTCAGGGGCTCAAAGGAACGTTTGACGATTACATCAATGGAAAAATCAAGGAATTCGAGGAGGCCAACCCCGGCACCACGATCAAATGGACCGATCAGGCGGGTTCCGCTGACTTCGATTCCCTGATGGTGACGCAGGCGGCGAATTGCTCCATGCCGGACGTGGTCAACGTTCCGGGTTCCACCATCATGGCGCTTTCGTCCTCTAACCTGCTCCTGGACTTCGACGTCAAGGCGCCCGGAATCGGGGACAAGTTCGTGCCCGCCATCTGGGATTCCGTCAAGTTTGCGGCCCAGGAACACCACAATGCTCTCCCCTGGTATTTCGGTCCGTATCTCACCACGTACAACAAGGATGTGTTTAAGAAGGCCGGCCTTGACCCGAACACGCCGCCCACCACGATGACGGACTACTTTGCCGATGCGCAAAAGATCGCAGATTCCGGCTCTGGTGACTACGCCCTCTACGGGAACACGTCCTGGTACATGGTGCCGCAGTGGCGTGCCTCGGGCGTCAAAATGATGAATGACGACTACACGAAGTTCACCTTTGCCCAGGATAAGAACGCACTCGAGTGGGTGACGCAGATGGCGGATCTCTACAAGAAGGGCGCCATTCCTCCCGACTCCATTACCGGCGATCTGGACCAGTCCAAGGCCTACGGTGCCGGCAATCTTGGGTATGGAACGCCCAACGCATCGTTCCTGCGTAATGTCCAGACTAATTCCGGCTCCGTCTACGCCGTGACAGGTGTTGGGGAAGAGACCCGGAACGAAGGTATTACCCCGGTGTTTGACGGCCAGTATCTGGGTGTATCCGTTACCACGAAGAACGCCCCGCTTGCCGTGGCGTGGTCCGAATTCATCACCAATGAGAAGTCCGGCCTTGAGTGGGCTCAATACGGCATCGATACCGGCAAGGCCGTAGTATTCCCGGCCACCACGAAGGCGCTCCAGGATCCCTTGCTCGCGGAGGTTTCCGGTGATGATGTGTTTAGCCAGGCCCGCAAGATCGCGGCAAAGGAGGCGCTTGAGGCCGAAGCCTACGTCCCGCTGTTCTACGTGACAGGCCAGGTATCTGACGCCCTTATCAACAACATCAACAAGGCGATTGTTGGTCAGGTCAGTCCGCAGGAAGGGCTGGACAATGCCCAAACCGAAATGAACAGCCTGCTGACAAAGCTGCAGCGCAATAGGTAGCAGGGCGGAGGGGAGGTGCGCCGCTCGGTGAGCGTACCTCCCCTTAATCCAGGATCAAGAGGTATTTCTCATGTCTGTCGCGGTTTCCAAGCCGAAGATGAAGAGGAAGAAGATCAAGGGGTGGAGACCCTCAATGGCACCGCTCGTTTCCGCAAGCCGTGGGTTCCCTGGCTGTGGGTGGGCATTCCCGTGGCGTGGATCTTCTACTTTTATGTCTTCCCATTCTTTAATACGGTGCGGCTCTCACTCACCAATGCGAGTCCGCTGACCGGCCAGGGCGATTTTGTTGGGCTGCAGAACTTCAAAGATCTGTTTGCGGATCCCACGTTCTGGAATGCCACCCTCAACTCGGTGGTGTACGCCCTCATCGTGGTTCCCATCATGACCATCGTTCCGCTTCTTCTTGCGCTGCTTGTCCGCGACTGGGTGCCCGGGATTGGAGTGTTCCGCTCGCTTTACTACATCCCCGCTATATCTTCTCTGGTGGTGATTTCGCTGGCGTGGCAGGCCTTCCTCAAGGACGACGGCGTGGTCAACGTATTCCTGAAGAATGTTGGCGTGATCAGCCAGCCCATTCCATTTCTCACGGGCCGTTGGCTACTCCTCATTTCTTCGATGCTTATCACCCTCTGGCAGGGTTTCCCCTACTACATGCTCATGTACATGGCGGCGCTAGCGAATATTGATCGTTCGCTCTACGAGGCGGCGGATATTGACGGCTGTGGCGTTTTCCGGAAATTCACCACGGTCACCGTTCCGGGGGTCCGGCTCATGATGGGGCTTGTGGCAACTCTGGTCTCAATCGGCTGCCTCAAGATCTTCACCGAGGTGCAGTTACTGTCCAATGGCACCGGTGGCGTGGGCGGCCAGTCGGAGACGCTCACGATGTACATCCGGAACGTTGGTCTGGATCCTACATACGGCTCCCTGGGGGCCGGCTCGGCGGCGGCCGTGTTCCTCTTCTGCATCACCATTGGTTTTGTTCTGCTTTCGCAGAAGCTGTCAAACGGTAACGAGGCGTAGCAATGAGTACACCAGTAACTTCCCCGACCCAGCCGGTACATGCGACGACTTTCCGGCAGCGGCTGCGGCAGCATCGCCTCATGAAGGAAGCTGAGCATGCGCAGTCGCACGGCCTCTACGGGTGGGCGCGCCTACGGCGCTACATAGTGCTTATTATCGTGCTCATTATCCTAGTGGGGCCGATTTTCATCCCGTTGCTTGGCGCATTCAAGGCGCCGAGTGATCCGCTGTTTGGTGCGGACTCCTCCATCTTCCCGCGGAAGTGGTCTCTGTACGCCTTTGGAGATCTTTTTGCGAACACCGGTATTGTCCGCTACATCCTGAACTCGCTTGTGGTGTGCATCCTCAACGTGTGCTCCGCGCTCGTGTTCGCCACAACGGGTGGGTACATGCTCTCCCGGCGCGGCTGGCGTGGGCGCAAGGGTGTGATGATCCTGCTTACCTCTGCGCTCATTTTCCCGTTCGAGTCCATCATGCTGTCTCTGTACGCTCAGGTCCGCTCCATGGGCTTGTTTGACACGCTGGTGGGCGTGTGGATTGTGGGTGCGATTGGCCCGTTCCACCTGTTCCTTATGATGGTGGCATTCCGCGGCATCCCGGATGATATGGAGGATGCGGCGCTTCTTGACGGGGCAAACGAGTGGCAGCGGTTCTGGCACGTGCTTCTTCCACAGACCAAGGGCAGCCTGGTGATTGTTGGACTCACGGCGTTCATCTTCGCGTGGCAGGACTACCTGTGGCCGCTGCTGGTCATCCAGTCCGATGACAACAAGACAATGCAGCTGGGTATCGCTGAGCTACAGAGCAATTTCGGTACGGACTACCGGGTGGTTCTCGCGGGCGCAATCGTTGCGCTTATCCCCATTCTCATCGTGTTCTTCTCCTCGCAGAAATACTTCTTCCGCGGGATCGAAGAGGGCGGTTTGAAGTTCTGATGCGGCAGTCAGCGGGGGTGGTGCCTCCCGTGACCGCGGCGGAATCTTTCTTGGAGAGGATTCAAATGGCTGAAGATGTTGACTTCAGGCCGGATAACCTTGAGGCGGCCGGTGCGCTCACCCCGGGCCCCGACCCGGGCTACACGTATCCGACGGACCCGCGGGTGGCTGCCACACTGGAGCACTGGCGTGATCTCAAATTGGGCGTCATCATCCACTGGGGCATTTACACCTCACTCCAGCAGGCGGGCTCGTGGTCCCTTCACCGCGATCACCTGGGTGATTTCACCGATCCACCGGCTGATTTCCATGGCACCAAGGCCGAGTACCAGCGGTACTACTACGACCACCGCCACGTACTCGATGGCCACAACATTTGATGCCACAAAATGGGCGCGGCTCATAGCGCGGGCCGGAATGAAATATGGCGTGTTTACCTCGAAGCATCATGACGGCTTCAGCATGTATGACACGAAATATTCAAATCTCAAGTCCACCGCGGAGGACACGCTGCTTCAGCGGGATGTTTTCGGAGAGGTTACCTCCGCCTTCCAGCGCGAAGGCATTGAAACCGGCGTGTACTACTCGAAGGCGGATTGGTCCAGACCGGAGTACTGGGATCTAGCGCGGCCTATTCATGACCGATTCGCGAATTATGACGTCACCACGCAGCCGAAGCGCTGGAGCCGTTTCGTTCAGTTCGTCCATGATCAGGTGGAGGAACTTCTCACGAATTACGGTCCGCAGCTCATGCTGTGGCTGGACGCGGGGTGGGTGCGCCCGCCGCGCGAGGACATCGACATTGATGGCCTCGCAACGCTGGCACGCTCTATTCAGCCTGGAATCCTCATGGTGGACCGCGAGGTGCACGGTCCACAGGAGAATTACCGCACCCCGGAGCAGGAGGTTCCGGAGCACTATCTGCCCTATCCCTGGGAATCGTGCATCACCTGGACGAAGTCCTGGTGCTCCATGCAGAAGGATGATCCCGCGAAGCCCACCTGGCAGATCATCGCCAACCTGCTGCGAATCGTGGCGCGCGGCGGTAACTACCTGGTGGGGTTTGGGCCGGACCAGACCGGTGCTCTCTCAACGTACGTGGAGCGAGGTCTTCAGGAACTCGGCACGTGGATGGACGGACACGGAGAAGGCATCTACTCCACGCGAGCCATCCCCACCCAGCCGGAAATCCACCAGGTATCCGGAGAGCCGGCCGAATGGTTCATTGTGCGCAAGCGGTTCGATGTGGAGCCGCCCGCAGCGGCGGATGTACCGGTCAGCGTCTACTACCTCTACGGCGTTCCGCGCGCGGGGACGTGCGCACCCGCCGAGGTGACCATTGATCTTCCGCAGGCCCATGCCGAAGCGCTTGGCGGGTCGCGGGCTATAGCGAGGCGCGAGGGAGGGCGGTTGGCCGTCCAACTTACGCCCGCGTCCGATGAGATGGGCTACGTGGTTCGTCTCTTCTAGGAACCCCGAGGGTTCCCTCCGGTGCGGCGAGTGCCGGGCGTTGCGGCGGGGTTCAAGCCTCCGCACAGAATTCCACGAAGGAGTGTCCATGCGAAAAACGTTGAAGCGGAGGGTGGTTGCCACCGTTCTTGCCTCATTTCCCGCCCTGGGTTTGTGTGGGTTGTCCGCGCCGGTGGCTGCCGCCCCGGCACAGGGAGTGGTGACTACTGAGGCGGGCTCTCATACCGGGCTCATTCGGGATCTGTTCATCGATCAGCTGCCCTTTGGGCAGCCGGGAGATCCCGTCAGTTTCTCGGCGGATGTGCACAGCTATGAGGCCACCGCCTTCTATCACACAGACGAGGTGACGGTTCGTGCCATCGCTGCGTCCGGTGCGCAGGTAGCTATTAATGGCAAGTCGCCGGACGCGGACGGCCGTGCCACAGTTGACGTGTCCAAGGGTGCCACGATCACCGTCACTGGAACATACGGCGGAGAGTCAGCAAGATACACGATTACCGTGCACAAGGTGAACACGGACTTCCGCGGCAACGTATGCGTGGGGCGCGGAGCGGCGGAGGGCAATGGTGCCACGGCCGCGGAGAACGCCTCAATGACGGACGGTGACCCATCCACGGGATGGAAGTTCGCAAACTTCTCGGTTGCTGACGACTGGAGTTCGGACGTGTCCGGCTTCCAGCTGCATCTCCCGCAAGCGCGCTACATTGCGCACATCAATGCCACCGCGGACCTGCATTTTGTTAATAAGAAGCAGGACTGGGATCCCGGATACAACCTCACTCTTCAGATACAGGAAAGTGACGACGCCCCGTGGACCACCATCTCCACGCACGCCAGCCTCCGCTCCATGACCTATGGCGGGATTATCTGGTGGGATCTGGGCGGTTACCACAAAGTAAAGAACGTTCGAGTCTGGATGAACCCCTCGAAGGATGCTGAAAGCATCGCGACCACTGCGCTCACGGATGTCACGCTGCAGGAGTTCGAATTCTGGGGACTTCCGGATGGCAAGGAGCCACCAAAAACAACGGTTTCCACCGCGGAGACGGAGGCGTTTGATCCGGCGACGGTGCAGGACGAGTGGGGTGTGAACCGACCGCAGGCCCTCGCGCTCCACTACGGGATTCTACTTCCCGCCTGGGTGCCGTCTGAGGGCTACGCGCGCGCCACGATGGATGACCGCGAACAGAAGCTCACGGGTGGCGTTATTCCCGTGTTCTACGATCCGCCACTTTTCAATGAGAGCATGATGGCGAGCCTAGAGAATACTCAATGGGGGATCGCGAAGGCTCCCTACGGCAAGAATTCCATGACCGGCAGCTTCGAGGACTTCCTCACCGCGGAGCAGAAGCAGTACGCCGCCGGGCTCGTCGATATTCAGTACGGAGATGAGGGCGGGTGGTCCCTGGAGGAACAGGCCCGTTTTAAGGACTGGTTCGCGGGTTCCAAGGCCGCCTACCCGGGTGCGATAGTGCACTCTAACCAGTACGGCGGTGGATGGAGCGGACACATCGCGGACTACGTGACGGACGCGCAACCGGACCTCGTGTCCTGGGATGGCTATCAGTTTGCCTACGGAGACTCGTGGAACCAGGCGCCGAGTGATGTGGTGCGCAATCACTTTAACGGTGGCAACTGGAAGGAAGATCGCCAAGCCGCCCTGGGCGTTGGTCTCGACGGCGAGGGGCAAAGCCCCACCCTGTATGGCCAGTTCATCGACTATCAGTACTCCTCGAACGTCCCGGAGTCCGAGAAGGCGCTCACCGTCATGCTTTCCCTCGCGTCCGGTCAGAAGTGGATCGGCGGATTCCGCATGGAGAATAACGGGTATGACAACGGCGGTTTGTATGATCACGACGGCGCGCCCACCCCTACGTTCTACGAGTTCACCCGTATCTTCCAGCAGGTACGCGGAATGGGAAACTACCTTGTGGGCCTCAATAACACCTACGTGGCTACGGTGCCGGGATCGTATTCGGCTGGGACCACGAACAGCGTTGCGTCCGGCTGGAAAATGGGTGATTTTGCCGGCTCCCCGAAGGAGGAGTACGGGCTCATTGACGTGAGCGCTCGCAATGTCGGCACTCAGAATGATGGGCGCCCCGGGGATGTGGTGCTCGGATACTTTGACAAGGTTCCGGGACTCAAGGCGGGGAAGACCGCGGAGATTTTCGGTGCGGGTGTCACCGATCCGAAGGCGTTCATGGTGGTCAACGGCCTGGTGGATCGCGCCAACTCGAAGGTTCTGAAGCTCGCAACGCGCACGGACGATGGCTCCTACTGGCAGACCGCGCAGGAAATCACGCTGACGGTTGCTCCACCCACCGCTGACGCGACGCTCATGATGGCGGACCCGGTGACGTTCAAGGCAACCGAAGTGACCCCGGTACCCGTGGCTGGGAAACAGGCGGCCACGGTCAAGGTGACACTCGGTGGCGGGCAGGGAGCGCTGTTCTACTGGACGGCACCCAACCGGGCACAGTCGGTGTCCACCACGCTCAATGCCTTCCATCCGACGGTGACCTCCGTCGATTCTGAGGAAACCGTCGCGGAACCCGATGGCCGCGAAAACATGGTGGACGGTACGGATACGGCGCCGAATCTCTCTACCTTCTGGCACACGCCCTGGGGACAGGGGAAGGCGACGTCGTTCCCGCACTACGCGGTGTTCGGTAACCTTCCGGTTTCTGCTACGGATTCCAGGATGCGCGCTGTTGACGGTGTGGTGTTTTCGCCGAGGCAGGTTGCCCAGTGGAGCAACGGGGTGGATTCACCACAGCATGTCTCCTACTTCGCATTCAACGAGCCTCCGACGACGGCGCCGGATCCGGCAACGAAGACGTGGGCCGGCGGAACGAAACTGGCGGATGCCACCTACCGGCAGGATGTGAACAACCAGGTAACGGAGTTCGCCGCGGCGGTTCGCCCGAAGTTCATCGGTATGGCCGTGTGGGATAACTTCTCTGGGAGTACCTTCACCTCGGTTTCGGATATCCGGCTCCTGGCGAGCACTCCGCAGTCAGTTCCCTGGCAGGATATTCAGCCGGCAACGCCTGTGACGACGCCGACGACTCCGGCGGCCACGTCGTCTAGCGAATCCACAAGCCCGGCAGCCACCCCATCGAGTACCCCGGGTGCTTCGGATCAGCCCTCGGCCGAGCCCTCAATTCGGCCGTCGGACCAGCCGTCAGTTCAACCATCGCGTGGCGAAAGCACGCAGCCGCCGGCGAAGCACACCGCGGCGCAGACCGGGCTCGCGCGAACCGGGTCTGCGGCCGGCGTCGGGCTCACTATTGCGGTCGGCTTACTTGGTGCGGGAATTCTCCTGCGAAGGAGGGCCGCCAATCAGTAAGCAAATTCGGGGGCTGCTACGCGAGCAGCCCCCGAACCGGCCAGCGCTAGCGAACCAGCTCGCTCATGGTGCCCGTTAGCGGACCAGTACGCCGTCGCGCACCACGTGAGTGACATTAAAGTCCGCGTCCAGGGTGAGGAAACTGGGCTTCTCCCCATGGCGGTAGTGCAGCGTGACGCCGGGCGTGTGGTCGGTGAGGGCGAGGGCTCGCGCGGGGCCGGCCACGCAGGCGCGCACCAACTGGCTGACGCTCAGCCGCCCGCGGCGGGCAAACAGCGCAAACTGATCGGAAAGGCGCGCGTACCCGCCGGCCAGCGAGGACTGCCCTTCAAGGTAGCAGGCGCCATTGCGCACCTCCACGGCCAGGCCGCCCAGCACGTAGTGGCCGGGCTCCATGCCGGCCGCGGAGAGGGAGTCCGTAATGAAGAACATGGCGGGCGCCTCGCCGAAGCCCTCGACGTGCTCGAGGTAGAGCCACATGTCCTCTACCAGCTCGGGGGCGATGTGGTGACCGTCGGCGATGATCTCGAGGGACGCGTTGCCCTGCCGTGCGGCCTGGACGAATTCGCGAACGGGCCCGGGGGTGCGGTGGACCGGATCAAACATGCCGTTGAACAGGTGCGTGACGGTTTGGGGCACGTCGGAGCGCCCGCGCTCGCGGGCGGCCAGCACGGTGGCATCCAGCACGCTGCGCGCATCCGCCGCCGTGGCGGAGGTGTGACCCCAGGACGGCTTGCCGCCGAAGTCGAGCAGCATGTTGGCCGCCTCCTGGGCGTGGGCGCGTTCGGGGGCGATGGTCATTGTCTTCAGCCAGCCGCGGCCGGCTTCGAGCCAGCTGTGCAGCTCATCCAGGTCAATGTCGCGAATGGCCGCCGGATTCTGGGCGCCCTTCTTCTCCACGGACACGAACGGGCCCTCGAGGTGGATGCCTGCCAACTGCCCGCTCTCGCAGAAGGGGACCAGGGCCTGGATGACGGGGAGCGGATCCTTCATGGATACCAGCGAGGCCAGCATCGCGGTGGTGCCGGCGGCCAGGTGCGTTTCAATGGCCGTGGCAATGTGCGCCGGTTCCGGATCATCAGAGTAGGAGAATCCGCCGGCGCCGTGCTCGTGGGCGTCAATGAGGCCGGGGATGATGTAGCCGTCTCCCGGATCGCCCGAAGTAAGAATTGAGGTGAGCTGCCCGTCCGGGTTGAGCTCCACGCCGGTGCCGAGCTCTCGCCCGAAGCCGTCAAATACGCGACCGAAGAACTGTGCCATGAAAAACTCCCTTGTTTGTGGCGGCCAGATGCGATCCGGAACGGACCGCACGGCTCCATTGTGCCACGCCCGGTCCCGACAGGTCTGACAAGTGTGGGGTGGTGGGGACGACGCCGAAGTGGGTGCGTCGTACTCGTCTCACGATTCGCTTGGCCGTGGTGTGTCCAAACTGTGAGACTGCCCCATAGAACCTGGAAAACCCGTGAGAGTGTGGGTTAACCCCATTACAGGAGGGAGA
Organism: Neoactinobaculum massilliense; assembly: GCF_900604955.1. GTDB lineage: Bacteria > Actinomycetota > Actinomycetes > Actinomycetales > Actinomycetaceae > Neoactinobaculum > Neoactinobaculum massilliense. The sequence continues at coordinate 24,409 of NZ_UWPE01000002.1, read as the reverse complement.
AACATGAACGTGCTGAGACGCAGTTTGGCAACCGTGGCCGTAGCCGCGGTGGCCGCCAGCCTGGGTGTTCCCGCAGCCGCTGCGGATCCCATCTCCTCCGCTGATCTTGGCGACGCCGTCGCCCAGTACCAGCTTCACCAGCAGCCGCAATCACTCAAGGTGGTTGTGCTCCTGAAGAACCAGCCGGCCCAGCCCTCAAAGAGCGCCGAGGCGGCCACGAAGAAACAGCAGAATGACCTGCTGGACTCTTGGAAATCCAAGTACGGCCTGAAGGTGGACCGACAGTTTGGCTACCTGCTCAACGGTTTCTCCGCCACCATTTCTTCGGACAAGCTGCTCGCGTTCAGCAGTGAGCCGCAGGTGGCGTCCGTGCGCAAGGAACGCGTGTTTGAAACAACGGACCTGGACTCGGCGACGTCGGAAGCCACGCAGGCCGCGGCTTCGGCGTCGGCCGCCACGTCTACCGCGGCTCCGGCCACGGCTCAGCCCGCCCAGTACAACGGGCGCGTGATGGAGGGCGTGCCAACCGCCATCTCGGCTACGGGCGCGGACGGCACGGGCACCGTGATTTCCATTGTGGATACGGGCATTGATGTGACACACCAGGACATGCGCCTGGACAAGAACGTGTGCGCGGCGTCCAAACTCACCCCGGACACCGCCCACGGCTTCACCTGCAAGGTGCCCTACGGCTACAACTACGCGGATGAAAACTACAACGTGTTGGATACCACCGGTGTGGAACACGGGCAGCACGTGGCGGGCATTGCGGCAGCAAACGGTGCCGAGGGGTCGGATGCGCCGGATTTCGCGGCTACCGGTCGCATTGATGGTGCCGCACCGAACGCCCAGCTGCTAGCCATGAAGGTGTTCTCCAATGACGGCAGCGGCGGTGCATCGGATTCGGACATTATTGCGGCCATCGAGGATTCGGTGAAGCTGGGCGCGGACGTGATCAACATGTCGCTCGGCTCTCTGAACGGGCAGAACGAAACCTCGGACGGCACCTACCGCGCCATCGAAAAGGCACGCGAAGCGGGCGTGTTGGTAGTGATCTCCGCCGGTAACGAGGGTACGAACTTCTCGCTTTCGGGCGAAACGGATGACTACTACGGCCGCCTGGATGATGCCACGCTGGGCAGCCCGGGTTCGCAAGGACACGCGCTCACCGTGGCCTCCATCGACAACAACACCCAGGTGGTGTCGGTTGGCTACCAGAAGGTAGATGGTACGGAGTCTTCCTTCGCCTACTCACCGGCCACCGGCACCCCCGATGGTAAGGAGTACCCGCTGGTGGATGTGGGCCTCTCCCGCGCCGAGGATTACGCGGACGGCGAGGACCTCACCGGGAAGTACGCGCTCATTGAGCGCGGCGGAAACACCTTCGAGGAGAAGTACCACAACGCCGTGGACCACGGTGCCGCCGGCATCATCGTGTTCAATTCCGCCGCCGGCGGGGACACCTACCTGAGCATGGGCGGTATCGACTGGTACCAGGGCGTATCGGCCTCCGTGTATCGCTCCACCGGCCTGGCGCTGCGCGAGGCGCTGGCGGGCGGGGCGGACGTAACCGTTCGCATCACCACGGATCAGCAGGCCGTGCCCTACATGAATGGCCTCCATCCCTCCAGCTTCACCAGCTGGGGCCCCACGCCCACGCTCGATTTTGAGCCGGACGTGGCGGGTGTGGGCGGTTCGGTGTACTCCACGCTCAATGGCAACAGTTACGGCACCATGTCCGGTACGTCCATGGCCGCGCCCAACGTGTCCGGCCTCTCCGCGCTCATTATCGACGCACTTAAGGAGCGCGAACCGTCACTCACGGGTGCCGCGCTGCTGGATCGGGTTCAGACCCTCCTGCAGAACACGGCTGCGATTCCCACGAACGACGCCGGTGTGCCCTACGCGCCCCGTCAGGTGGGCGCCGGCCTGGGCCAGGTGGATAAGGCGCTTGCTACGCCGGTGTTTGCCACCGTCAACGGTGAAGCCGAGGTGGCGCTCCGCGAGGTGAATGGGCCGGCGAGCTTCCAGGTGACCCTGACAAACACCTCGGACGCGGATGTCACCTACACCGTCCCCGCGCAGCAGGTCATCAATGAGACCAATACCGCGGGCGAGGACACCACCACGTTTGTCTCCAAGGAGACGCTGACGGCGGCGTCGTCCACCGTGACGGTACCGGCCCACGGCACCGCAACCGTGGACTTCACGCTCACCCCGGACACCTCCGCTTCCCACTACGTGGAAGGCTGGGCGCGGTTCACGGCGGACGGCCAGCCGGACCTCAACGTGCCCTACCTAGGCTTCGTGGGGGACTGGAACGCCGAGCCGATCGTGGCGCCGCAGGGTGAGGAGCTGGCGCCGGGCATTAACAGCACGGAAACCACCCTGGTCACCTCCTACTCCGGATACACGATCCCCACGCATGCGCTGGGGAAGATCAGCGGCAACGCGGACGATGAATTCTGGCTCTCCCCGAACGGCGACGGCGACATGGACGTGGTGGCCCCGGCCCTCGCGCTCCTGCGCAACGCCGCGGAGGCGAAGTATGAGGTGCTGGACGCGAGCGGGAAGGTGGTACGTACGGTCGGCTACGAGCAGGGCCTCACGCGTCACGAGCTCATTGATCTGCTGGCCGTGGACCCGAGTAAGGACATGTCGTATCTTGCCTCGGACTATGCCTTCGACGGCATCACGTGGGATCAGAGCAAGGGCAAGTACGTGACGGTGCCGGACGGGCGCTACACGCTGCGCGTCTCCACGCGGCTGGGGGAGAACTTCCCCTGGCAGAACACGGACTTCAGCTTCGGCGTGGATAATGAGGCGCCCCAGATCGCCTTCAACTCCCTGACGGATGGCGTGCTGACGTTCACGGTGACGGATACGGTGTCCGGCATTGCCGCGGCGCCCTCTGTTGCGGCCGCGGACGGCTCCGATCTGGATGTGACGGATAACGGGGATGGCACCTACTCGGTGAACGTGGCGGATACCGTGCCCTACGTGACCGTGTCCGTGCTAGATCGCGGCTTCTCGCTGGGGACGGCCACCTATGTGGTCGCTTCCGGGCAGCTGGTGGTGTCCGACGCCGATACGCTCAACCGCACGGTGATCGGCCCGAAGTCGCTGGGCGTGTCGGATGGGGCGCTGCAACTGTCCGGCTACGTGTCCGCCGATGTGACGCGGGTGGAGGTGAACGCCACCGCCGCGGATCTTAGCGATGGCCGCTTCCACGCTAGCGTGCCGCTGACGGAAGGCACCAACACCATTCGCGTGGTGGCCTTCAACGCCGACGGCGATGTGGTGGCCGCGAACACGGTCTCCCCGGTGTATGACTCCCAGCCGCCCACGGTGACCGTGGACGGGCTGGAAAACGGGTACATTGCACCGGCAGCCGATGGCTCGGTGACCATTTCCGGCACCGTGACCGACGAACGCGCGGGCGCGAAGCCGACGGTGACCGTGGACGGAACCGCGGCCGAGGTGGGTGCGGATGGCGCATTCACCGCCACCGTCACACCGAAGGCGGGCGCAGCCAGCCTGGCCGTGGTGGCCTCGGATGGACCGAACACCACCTCCGTGGCGGTGCCGCTAGTGGCGCCGGATGCCGTGGGTCAGCCCTGGCAGGGGCCAACGTTCACGAATACGGCCGGCGGGGATTCCTACAGCTACACGTTCGTGCCGGTGGATTCCTCGGATTACAAGGACGGCGTGTGGACCATCCGTGGTGAAGGCGCAGACCAGACCACGCGCATCGTGTTCACGCCCACCGTGTCCGCTGCCGGCGGGACGCTCTCCAGCCCGGCACCCATTGAAGCCACCATCAACAAGGACGGCACGTTCTCCGCGCCCCTTCCCGTGGGTACCGGCTTCAATGATTTCCGGCTGGAAATCTACGATCTGGACGGCACCAAGCAGGTGGATAACCAGTTCACGGTGTATGCGGACATGGTGGCACCCACCGTTCACTTCACCGAACCCACGCTGACGGGCGGCGTGCTCTACGCCTCCTCGCCGCATGTCACCTTCGCCGGCACGGCCGAGGATGACGGCTGGGGCTACACGCTAAAGCTCAACGATTCCACCGTTCTGCAGCCGTACAGCTGGACCGGGCTGGGGCCCGAATCCAACCGGGCGGAGTTCTCCACGGATCTCACGGTGGCCACCGGGGATACGCTGAGCGTGGTATTTGGTGACGCCATGGGTAATACCCTCACCGGCCGTATCCCGGTGGTGGTGGATTCCGACGCGCCGAACGTGGCCGTCACAGCGGGGGATGCCGCGGTCAGCGATGGCGACGTGGTGCGCGATGGCGCCACGCTCACCACCACGGCCACGGATCCCTACCTCACCGGCCTGGCCGTGAGTGTGGTGGGTCCGGACGGATACACCTTCACCGATAACCAGTCCACCGATCTGGCTGGGGCTGCGCAGAACGTCGAGGACGTACTGGCGGGTGCGGGCGGCGCGGCGGACGTCACGGGTGATGGCTCCGCAGGTGGCACAACCGCCGGTAACGCAGGCGGTACGGAGGCTGCGGTGGCAGAGCCGCTCCACTCCGAGTTCGCCACGAAGGATCTGGCGGCCGGCGAGTACACGCTGACCGCGACGGGCACGGACGCGGCGGGCAACACGACGTCGCACGCGGTGACGTTCCACGTGGACGCGGCGCCCACCATCTCCGGGCCGGACACCGTGGACCTCACGGTGGATCGTGCGGCGCTGGGTGACCAGGACGCGCTCGCGGCGCAGGTGCTCGGCCACTTCACGGTGGACGACGACGCTCCGGTCGCCTCGGATCCGGCGAACCCGGGTAAGGGGGAGACCACGCTGACGCTGGCCCCCGGCACGGTGCTCACCGAGGGCGATAACCAGGTGACAATTGTGGTCACACAGGCCGATGGCTACCGGGTGGAAAAGACCGTGACCGTGACGGTCAAGGTCAACGCACCGGCCGGCGGCTCGACCGGTGGGTCTGGGTCTGGCAGCGAGTCTGGCAGCCAGGGCGGCGCGGCGGGTGTTCCGGCGGGCAGCCGCATCCTGCTCTCCAACAACTGGACCAGCCAGCTGGCAAGCATCGGGACCGTCTACGGGCGCCCGGGCGAAACGCTCTACGTGGGTGACTGGAACGGCGACGGGAAGGATAGCTTCGCCGTGCGGCGTGGCAACACGTTCCTGGTAACCAACGCGCGCTCCGGTCAAGCGCAAACCACGTTCTCCTTCGGCCGCCCCGGCGACGAGGTGCTGGTGGGTGACTGGGATGGCGACGGGAAGGATTCCTTCGCTGTGCGGCGTGGCAACACGGTGTACTACGCGAACGGTCTCCACGGCGGCCAGGCTGACGGGTCCGTTGCCTACGGGCGCACTAGCGATCAGGTGCTGGTGGGTGACTGGAACGGGAACGGGCGTGACGAGCTCGCGGTTCGCCGCGGGAACACCTTCCTGCTGCAGGGAACGCTCCGCACCACGGCTGCGGTGCGCGCCTTCGCCTACGGACACGTGGACGATGCCGCTATCTCCGGTGACTGGGATGGTAACGGCGCGGATTCCATCGGGGTGATTCGCGGCCGGCAGTGGCACGTGAAGAACTCGCTGAGTGGTGGCCAGGCGGACCGGATTCTCGTATTTGGTCTGAACTCCGATGCCCACTACGTGGGTGATTGGGACGGCAACGGTACCGATACGCCGGGGGTGGCCCGCTAGTTGGTCGCGGCGGTTCGGTAACCGGGAGGGGGCGCCTGCGGGCGCCCCTCCTTATACCTCGAAGGGCAGCTCCGTGAGCATCTTGGAGATGCGCTTGGCGGACACCTTGCCCTTCGTGCCGAGCTGTTGGGCGAATAGAGAGACGCGAAACTCCTCGATAGCCCAGCGCACCCGGGTGAGGATGGCGGCCGTATGCGGGCTGAACGGCTGGAACTTGGCCTCATCCCGCGCGCCGGCCAGTTTCTCGCTCACCCCCTGCACCTGCCAGGCGAGCGCGTCGTCGCCGGCAGGATTCACCTGCGCCTTCTCAATCCGCATGGCCGCGGCCTGCAGGTAGCGCGGCAGATCCCACAGCCGATCCGTCGGCGTGGCGGAAATGAACCCGGCGGGCATGAGGGCGGCCATGTGTGCCTTCTCGTCCGCAACGGTGCCCAGTAGCGCCACGGAGGTGGCGTCCTTGATGAGCCGCTCCACCGTGGACCACTCGGCACACGCCTTGGCTGCCCCCTGTGCCACGAGGAACACCTCGTCCTCGAACGCGTCACGCGCCCACGTGAGCATCTCGCCCCACGCGCGCCCGGACACGATCTGGGAGACGGCCGTCCTGTTTTCCTTCGCCCAGCGATCCGCCAGATTGCGCGCGGCCGCCAGCTGCACATCCTTCACCAGTGCGGCGGTGGAAGGATACGGGCTTCCGGCCAGCTTCAGCGCCAGGTCCCCGCTCCACCGCGAGGTGACACGGACCTCGGGGAGCGCCAGCGTGAGAGCCAGCAGTTGGATCACGCCGCGCCTGTGCTCGCGCACCTGCTCGCCCGGCTCAGCAAACACATCCATGTACACCCTGCCCTTGCGCGCGGTGAGGGCGGGGTAGGCGCGGACGGTCATGCCGTGCGGTCCCTCGGTTTCGATCACCTGCGGGATCACGCCCTGATCCACGGCGGGCCAGTCGGTGAGGGCCTGCGTGGAGTACGACGCCGCCGCCCCGCCCCGTTGTGCGCTTCCGGTGGTATGTGCGCGCTCGCGGGCCGGCGTGCCGTTTCCTTGCGCATCGTGGCGGTCGCGGCCGCCCGGCGCGGTGCCTTTTTTCCCGGTGCCGTTCTTACCGTCGGTGGCCTTCCTGCCGCGGTGGGCGTTCGCCCGCTCCAAATTCCGCCGCGCCTCATCCAGCGCCTGGGCCACCGCGCCCTGCACCACCGTCTCCACGGCCTTCTTGGTCTGCGGTGCCAGGGAGCGTTGCAATTGCTCAAGCGAGGTGGATTCGTCCAGCACCGCGCCACGCTCGGAGGTCACCCGGAAGTGCATCCGCAGGTGGTCCGGTAGGGCCAACTCGCGCCAGGCGGCGTCGTCGATCTCAACACCGCGAACCTGACGCACCGCGGCCGTAAACGCCTCCTGGAACCCTGCTTCTCCGGAACTGGGCAGCAGCGGCTCAATCTGGCGTGCCACATCCGGTGCCGGTACCAGCTCGCGGCGCACGCGCTTGGGCAGTGCGCGGATGGTGCCGATCACCAGGTCCTGCCGCATGCCGGGCACCAACCAGTCGAAGCCGTCCGGCGTGACGCGGGAGAGGAGGGACACCGGAATCACCACGGTGACGCCATCCCCGTAGCCGCCCGGATTGAACGTGTATTCGAGGGAGAAGGTGAGGTCCCGCTGGTGCCATTCGGAGGGGAAATCGCCTTCGCTGGCGGCGGCCTCGCCCAGGAGTAGCTCGCGGGTGAAATCCAGGTAGTGGGGGTCCTGGCGGGACCGCTTCTTCCACCAGCCGTTGAAGTGCGTGCCGGACACGATCGTTTCGGGGAGCCGCTCGTCATAGAACGTGAAGAGGGCATCCTCGTCGGCCACGAGGCCGCGGGTGCGCAGCTTGTTCTCTTCCTCGCGCGCCTCTTCCAGTGCCTCCCTATTGCGGTCGAGGAACGCGTGACGCTCGCGCCAGTCCCCGGCAATGAGGCCGTGGCGGATGAACATGGCGCGCGCATCCTCCGCTGCATGCGGGGTGCCGGTGGTGGCCAGTAGCACAGGCCGGTCCGCTACCACGGGTAGGCCGTAGAGCATCACCTTTTCCTTGGCCATGGCCGCACCGCGCTTGGATGACCAGTACGCGTCCGAATATGTGCGTTTCACCAGATTGCCTGCCAGGGGCTCAATCCACTCGGGCCGGATGGTGGCCACCGTGCGGGCAAACAGCCGCGAGGTTTCCACCAGCTCGGCGGCCATCACCCAGGCGGGGGTGCGCCGGTGCAGCCCGGAGCCGGGCCAGATAACGAAGCGGGTGCCGCGTGTGCCCTGGTACTCCTTGGAACGTTCCGCATAGTTGCCAATATTGGAGAGCAGGCCCACCAGCAGCGAGCGGTGAATGGCGCCGGCATCCGGCGCGGCCGATCCGCGCGCCAGGTCCCGGCACGCGGTCACCACGGCGCCCGCATTGGGAACGGCCCCCGGCGCCCCCGCGCCCGCCTGCCGTTTCTCCGCTATCTGTGCGGGTGTGGGGATGGCCAGCGGATGCACGTGCAGGTGAAGCGGGCGGGCCATCTGCTCCAGCTGCCGCACCACGTCCTGCCACTCGCGGAAGCGCAGGTAGTTGAGGAATTCGCCGCGGCACATCCGGCGGAACTGGGAACCGGACAGTTCCCGCTGCTGTGTACGCAGGTAGCGCCACAGGGTGAGGTAGGTGAGGAAATCAGAGGAGGAAGCGTTGAAGCGCGCGTGATATTGATCCGCGAGCTCCCGCTTGTCCGCCGGCCGCTCGCGCACATCCTGCACGGACATGGCGGCTACCAGCACCAGCATCTCGGAGGCGGTGCCGTTCTTCTCGCCTTCGATGAGCATGCGGCCCAGCCGTGGGTCCAGTGGGAGCTGCGCCAGCTGGCGCCCGATACCGGTGAGTGCGTGCGTGGCCGGATCAATCGCGTCGATCTCCTCGAGGAGCTGAACGCCGGCCCGGACCGCGCGGGGATCCGGCGGATCAATGAATGGGAATTCGTCCGCGCTGCCCAATCCCAGGGAGGCCATCTGCAGGATGACGGACGCCAGGGACGTACGCTGGATTTCCGGCTGCGTGAACTCTTCCCGCGCCGCGAAATCCTCCTCGGAGTAGAGGCGGATCGCGATACCGTCCGCCACGCGGCCCGACCGCCCGGAGCGCTGGTTCGCGGAGGCCTGTGAGATCGGCTCAATCGGGAGGCGCTGCACCTTCGTCTTGTTGGAGTAGCGGGAGATGCGTGCCGTGCCCGGGTCGATGACGTACCGAATGCCCGGCACGGTGAGGGAGGTTTCGGCAATATTCGTGGCCAGGATGATGCGGCGGTGGGAGTGCCGCTCGAAAATACGATGCTGCTCCGCCCCACTGAGACGCGCGAACAGCGGCAGCACCTCGACGGCGCCCGGCACACTGGAATGCTGCCCAGGTGCCACATACTTTGCGCCGAGACCGTCCTTGAACGCGCGCTCCGTATCCCGGATTTCTCCCTGACCGGAGAGGAACACGAGAATATCTCCCGGCCCCTCGGCCATAAGCTCATCCGCGGCCTCGAGGATGCCCGTCACCTGATCCTTCGCCTGCGCTCGGCCGGGTGTACCCGGTTTCTTCGACGACGGCGTTCGGGTTCCGTTCTTGGATGAGGCGGACTTGCGCTTCGACGCCGCCTTCTTCCGCACCTGGGCGGTGCGAGCGCCGTGGGTGGGCGGCCGATACCAGTCCGGCAGCGCGCTGGCGGCGGACGATAGCGGTGCGGCGTCGTCGATGGCAGCGGAAGCGGTACCGCTATCGGCGTCGAAACCGCTTACCCCATCGACGTCGTCCTCAGAATCCGAGGTGTAGGACGTCAACTCCTCATCAAGGGGACGGTAGCGAATTTCTACGGGGTACGTGCGGCCGGACACCTCGACGATGGGGGCTTTCAAACCCGGGTGGCCGCCGAACTGGTGCTCGCCGAAGTGGGCGGCGAAGCGATCGGTGTCGATGGTGGCGGACGTGATAATGAGCTTGAGATCCGGGCGCTGGGGGAGCAGGCGCGCGAGGTAGCCGAGCAGGAAGTCGATGTTGAGGGAGCGCTCGTGGGCCTCGTCGATGATGATCGTGTCATAGCGGAGCAGTTGCGGATCCGACTGGATCTCGGCCAGCAGGATGCCGTCCGTCATGAGCTTAACCAGCGTGCGGCGCGATACCTCCTCCGTGAAGCGCACCTGGTAGCCGATCGCGCCACCCAGTTGGACGCCCAGCTCCTGGCAGATGCGCTCCGCCACCGAGCGGGCCGCAATACGGCGGGGCTGCGTATGACCAATCATGCCCGTGATGCCGCGGCCCAGCTCCAGGAGAATCTTGGGGAGCTGCGTGGTTTTGCCCGAACCCGTTTCGCCCGCCACAATAACCACCTGGTTATTTGCGATGGCGCGCTTGATGTCCTCCCGGCGTGCGGAGACGGGAAGCTCCTCCGGGTAGGTGATGGTGGGGACGGCTGCGCGGCGCTGAGCCAGCTCCTGCGGATTGAACGGGCGCCAGCCGCCGCGCCGGGCCCGCCGGTGCCGGTTTGCATTGCGTCGCTTTGCGCTGCGGCGCGACGACGTGGTGGCGTGCCGGGTGGACTGGGGTTGGGCTGACTGCGGCTGGGCGCTGGCGTGCCGGCTGGGTGCGGTTTGCGCGCCGGCAGACTGGCGTGCCGTACCGGTGTGTGCGGCGTCGGTATTGGAAGTTTCGGACATACTGCTCCCAGTATTCCACGGTGTGCGGGTGGGCGGGTTGGCCATCCATCGCACCATCGGGCTCAACCCGCCAGCTCCGCTAGATACGCGAATGGTTGCTATTTTTGCTTGGGTGTCAGCCTGACTACGAGTGCACGATGATCCGATTCGCCCGCGGCAATCACTTCACCCGCCGTGCCCTCGTAGCCATCCGCGGTGAAAATGCGATCGATGGGCGCGGAGAACAGGGCGGGCACGTTTGAAGGCCAGGTGCCGATCCCGCCCACATGTGCCTGGACTGCCGCGTCCGTGCAGCCTGAGACGCCCATGGCTGCCTCGTGATCCGCCGTCGAATTGAAATCTCCCAGCACCACCGCGTCAGGATAGGCGGCGCACAGCGCATAAGCCGCGCGTGCCTGTTCCTTCCACTTGGACATAAGGCTTTTATCAGGCGATATCGGGTGGACGGCGATGAAGGTGGGACCATTGCCGTCCACGGGCTTGGCGCCCACCGTCCGCTTGCTGCTGGAACCATCGGAGGAGGCGACGTCGATCTGCTGGTAGGTACCCAGTGTGCTGCTCACGAGCAGGACGGTGGAGGAATAGTCCGAATTCCACTTGGAGATGCCCGGATCAAATTGCTGGAAGCTGAGGCCCTCCTTCTTGAGGATGGCCACTACTTCTTCACCTAGCGTTGTGGGGGCCTCGGGCAGGCTCGCCACGTCAACACCGCGGCTCACCATGATGTTCGCAATGTCCTGTGCGGTCGCCTTCCCGCCCAGCGTGTTAAGTTCCATGGCCGTGATTGAGCCGTTTCCGGTGGAGGTGACCGTAATGCCGGGGTCAGTGGTGAGATCCGCCGGCTGTATGCCGCGATTCCACACGGTAAGGCCGTGCCCCACCGCCGTCACCGCGAACACGATGGAGAGGCAAATGGCCGCGATGCGGCGCCGCTTCACGAGGCTCAATGCGAAGCACAGTACCGCCAGCACCAGGAATCCGACCGCGAGTACCCCGCGCAGTGCAATCATCTGCGCCCAGGGGAACTGCAGAGACAGGGATGCCCCAAAAGGCAGGATGGACGGTTCGATCGTGAGAAGTGCCAACACGGCCAGCAAAACCGCGATAATCATTGCGAACATTTCTCCCTCTCTAGCCCAAGTTTTTTAGAGTGACCGGATGGATTCCGGCTGTTTCCGCTATTTTCTGCGCTGCAGAGTATAAAAGTATGCTCTGACGGCCGGTGGAACCGGGTCACGGTACCTAAGGTTTCTGGATGGCGGGTGAACGCCGAACGTGAACCGTGTCGCTTGTCTGTGGTCTGGTTGTGATTCGGCTGTTACAGAAGAATCGGGAAGCTAGCTTGTTCGCCTAGCCGCTCTGTCTGCCTACCCGGGTTCGCCTGGCCACCGCGCCCCGCTACCAGCTGCCTCGCAAAGTAGCAGCCCTGTTTAGCCGTCCGTTACCAGCCACTCCGTTTAGCTACCCGCACCGTCACTACTCGCACCGTCACCATTCACACCGTCACTACCCACACCGTCACCATCCGCACCGTCACCATTCACACCGTCACCACCCACGATGTCACCACGCAGGAACGTGCGTGCGGCGTCGTCGGACTTTCCTAGACTTGGGGACATGGACGGGTTGACGTCGCTCTACAACTTCCTGGACCTGATGGGCGTGCTGACGGCATCGGTGCTCGGGGGGCTTGTGGCGCGCGAACGGCACTTTGACGTGGTGGGTTTCGTATTCGTGTGCGTGGTGAGCGCGCTGGGCGGCGGCATGCTCCGTGACATTCTCATTGAGGAGGGTCCGCGCCTGCAGGCGCCGCCGGTGGCGCTCACAAACCCGTGGTATCTCTCGCTGTCCGTCCTGGGGGCGGTCATCGCCTACGCGCTGCGGCTGCGCGGCAAATGGGTGAATGGGGTGATGACGGTGCTGGACGCCTTTGTGATCGGCTGCTGGTCCGCCACCGGTGCCGTCAAGTGCCTGAACGCCGGATTCGACTACGGCTGGAACATTCTTCCCGCCGTCTTCATGGGTCTACTCACGGCGGTGGGCGGCGGCATCATGCGCGACATCCTCGTGGGCCGCACCCCGGTGATTTTTGGCGGTAACACGCTGTACGCCACCGCCTCCATTTTCGCCACGTTCCCCGCGATCGCACTCTGGTATGCACATCGCCCCGTGGTGGCCATGGTGACGGGCACGGTGGTGGGTGGAGTGGTTGTGATCCTCGCGCACGTGTTCGAGTGGCGGCTGCCCGGCAATACGGACTACTCGGTGGTGTCGCAGCTGGCCGATGTGTCCTCCTCCTTCGCGCGCCGTCTCGCAGCCGGCCGTGAGGCTCACCGCGAAAAGAAGGCCGTCAAGCAGGCCGCGGAGGAGGCGACCAGGCGTCGGCACGAGGCCTCCATGTCCCTTCGCGCTCGCTCCGCAAACCTGCGCGGTAAGGCGCCGAAGAACAAGCTCACCACCACGGCCACAATGCCGGCGGTTCACCCGGACGAGAAGCCCGCGGTTCACCCCGAGGGGGAGCAGGAGTAGGACGACGCCGGTGCGCCGGTCTCACTCCTTAAGGCGAAGGGCCGCCCGCAGCGCGAAACCATCGGTGCCGGTGAATAGAGGAATGGAGGACTGAGCGGCGCGCGGGAAACCGTAACTCTGCTCGAGCCCCCACAGCGTGCCACTGGCCAGCAAATGCTCAGCGGGAGCGAGCGTGCGGAGCGCCACCCCTGCCACGCGGCGCGGCCAATCGCGCGCCACCTGCTCGAAGATCACCGGATCGTGCTGGCCGTCGTCGCCCACCAAAAACCACTGGATATCCGGAAACATGAGCATGAGATTGCGCAGCTGCACATGCTTATGCCTGGGGCCGTCCCGGAACAGGCCGGTGGGTGTGGGGCCCCAGTCCGTGAGGAGAAGCGGGCCGTCGGGGAAGTAATGGGCGCCGATGAAGCGCTGCAGTGTGGGGTAGGTGTTCCACGCGCCGGTGGAGAGGTAGAAACACGGGGCATCCGGGCTGCCATCCGTCAGGGAGCGCAGGAAGGATGCCATGCCGGGCACCTGTTCACGCGCGTCCGTGCGCAGCACGAAGGAATTCCAGGCGGCCAGTGCGCGACGGGGGAGGCGGGTCACCATGATGGTGTCGTCAATATCTGAGACGATGCCGAAGCGCGCGGCCTGCGACACGATAAGTACGGGGGCGCTCACCGCGGGGCCGTGGGCGGACCTAAGTGTGGCGGTATGCCAGCCGGCGTCGAGCCCGTGCCCGGTAACCACCACATCCACGTAGCCTTCGCGGTCCGAGCGCACCTTCACCTGCTGTTTGCCCAGGGTAAGCAGCATGGGGAAATTTCCCACCTGCGTGGTGAAGAACTGACGCCAGCCGCGCTGGGCCTCCTCCGCGGTGGTGACCGCCTCATCAGCCAGGTGAAAGGCGGGCTCCAGGGCGGCCGTATCCGCGATTGACGCGGCGACGGCACGCGCCTGCCTGCTGAGGGAGCGCAGCGGAGAGGCCGGATCCGCGGCATTCGAGACGTCGAAGGGCTTGGCGCCGCCCGGCTCCACCATGATGACGCGCGCCAGAACGCGCGCCTCCGTGACGGATCCGTACCCCGTGTAGGGCACTATCGCCGGGCGCCACCCCTCGCGCCGCTTGCGCACAATCCCGCGACGATTAGCCGATACCTCGATATTCCGGACAATGTCCGCCAGCGCCATCGGCCCGCCCTACTGGAGCACCTCGGTGCGGCCGGGCTCAGCCCACAGGGTGTGGAACGTGCCCTCGCGATCCGTGCGGTGATAGGTGTGCGCCCCGAAGAAGTCCCGCTGGCCCTGAATAAGGTTGGCGGGCAGGTACTGGGCGCGAACGCCGTCGTAATAGGACAGCGAGGAGGAGAACATGGGGATCGGGATGCCCGTCTGGGCCGCGTAGGCCACGATGCGGCGCCAGGCCGGGATTACGCGCGCAATCTCACCGGCGAAGTAGCCGTCCGCCAGCAGCAGCGGGAGATCCGGGTTGCGCGTGTAGGCGTCCGTAATGTGGCCGAGGAACTGGGCCCGGATGATGCAGCCGGCGCGCCAGATGCGGGCCATGGCGCCCAGGTCCACATTCCAGTTGTTTTCGCGCGAGCCCTTGCGGATCAGCTCGAAGCCCTGCGAGTAGGCCACCATCTTGGAGCCGTAGAGAGCCAGGCGGACGTCCTCGATGAAGGCGTTCATGTCCGGGATGGCGACCATCTGGGTGTTGGCGGGGAGGGCCTGGCGGGCGGCGGCGCGCTCTTTGGTGTCTCCCGAAAGACAGCGGGCGAAGGTGGCCTCGGCGATGCCGGTGGCCGGGACGCCGAACGCGGCCGATTCCTGCACGGTCCAGGCGCCCGTGCCCTTCTGTGCGGCCGCATCCTGGATCATGTCCACCAGCGCGTGGCCGGTGGTCGCATCCTGCTGGTGGAGCACCTCCGCGGTGATCTCAATAAGGTAGGAGTTCAGTTCCGTGGCGTTCCAGCGGGCGAACACGTCGCCGATCTGCGAGGCGGACATGCCCAGCGACTTGCGCATGAGGTCATAGGCCTCCGCGATCACCTGCATATCCGCGTATTCGATGCCGTTGTGCACCATCTTGACGAAGTGCCCCGCGCCGTCCGGGCCCACATAGGTGCAGCACGGTTCGCCATTCACATGGGCGGAAATCGTTTCGAACATAGGGCCGAGACGCTTGTAGGACTCCGGTGTGCCGCCCGGCATAATGGACGGACCCTCAAGCGCGCCCACCTCGCCGCCGGACACGCCGGCGCCCACGAAGTGCAGGCCCCGCGCCGAAATCTCCTTCTCCCGACGCTGCGTGTCCGTGTAGCGGGAATTGCCGCAGTCCACGATGATGTCGCCCGGCTCCATGAGATCCGCCAGCTGGTTGATCACCGAGTCCGTGGGTGCGCCCGCCTTCACCATGATGATGGCCACGCGCGGCTTCGCCAGTGACTGCACAAAGTCCTCCATCGACTCCGAGGGGAAGAACTGACCCTCCGAGCCGTGCTCCGCCATCACGTGCTCCGTCTTGGCGGCGGTGCGGTTATGGATGGCCACCTTGTAGCCGTGGTGAGCCAGGTTGCGGGCTAGGTTTGACCCCATCACCGCCATGCCCGTGACGCCGATGTCAGCAATACCCGCGGGGGGAGTAGGAATGGACACGAAAGCTCCTAAACGATCGACTGCGCGGCGCGTCCCGCCGCTCCCCCTAGTGTAAACGCGGCGGTTGGTGGCGGTAGGGGTGGGGGTCTCCGTGAGGCTCTATTTACTGGTTCGCTGGTGGTTAGTGTCGTTTGCGGGTGGTCTATACACCATCCATCGACCCTAACCACCTGCAAACCGGTCGGGTAGTTGCCTAACTTGCGGTTTGATGGTGATGAGTGCGGTTTAAAGGCCATTAATGTGAAATGAACTGGCGGGAAGAATGCCCGTTCTCCGACTTAAAGGCCTTTAATGCTGTCTGAAGGCCTTCGTGGGTAATTGCCACAGCCCGCCGCGTCCGCCCCTGTGGATAAACCCGGCAGCCGCCCCGCCAACCCTCAATAATGGCCTCATGGCACAACACGCGCGGAGATGGGAAGGAATTACCGGGTTACCACCTCTCGCGTCCACCCGGACGTTGGCCGCCGACGGCTGGTCGCGCGGCGCACTCGCGCGCGTGCGAAGCTCGGAAAAATTCACGCGTCTCGCTCGCGGCTTCTACGCCGACTCGAACTGGGTAACCGCCCTCACGCCGCGTTCGAAGCATGCGCTGGACTGCTTCGTCGTCGGCGCATCACTGCGCTCCCCGTACGTGCTGTCCCGCGAATCGGCCGCCGTGTTCCATGGCCTACCGCTCGGCAGGGCGCCGACACGCGTCCACATCATCCGGCCCGCCCGCAAGTCCGGTCGCGTCAATGGAACGGTCACACATGCCGGGAAGGGTGCCGAAATCGCCGAGGCAGTCACCGTCGGCGGCCTCCCCGCGACGAACCTGGTGACCACGGTGGTCGATTGCCTCTGTGCGGCGCGATTTGGGGATGCGCTTATCCTCGCCGACCACGCGCTCCGCCTCGCCGCGGCGCACTGCCTCTCCCCGGCGCCATGCGCGCGGACCGATCTGGAGGGGTTCGGGGAAAGCATCATGCTGCCAGGGCAGGGCCAGGTTTCGACGACGCCGTCCGGCGCGTCCATTGGAGGCACCGGTAGTGGGGAGAGATTTGTAAGGACTGCCTTTGATGCGGCGGTGCCGATTGATGTGTACCGCGCGGATCTGGATATGGAGGCTGCCGAACGGATGCGGGGAGTGCTCGGGGATGAATTGGCGAAACGTCCGGCGCGTCATGGTTCGCCAATTGCTCGTGCGGCCATCGCTGAAGCAGATCCGCGAGCTGAGTCGCCGCTTGAATCCCGCGGGCGTGCTCTGTTTTTGAAGGCTGGGTTGTCGATGGAGCTCCAGTATTCGGTGGAGGGTGCAAGCGGCCGCGTATATTACGCCGATGGGGCGTTCCCCGAGGAGCGCGTGTTGGTGGAGTTCGATGGCCGTGCGAAGTATGGTCGGTGGGCCGAGGCGACGTCTCAGGCTCTAGTGAATGAGCGCGACCGGGAAAAGGACCTCACGAATGCTGGCTGGGGTCTGGTGCGGTTCACGTGGGATCAGGTCACGGGTCGGCCCGACGAGGTACTGCGAATTCTCCGCAGTGCGCTGCGGCGGGGTAAGAAGTAGTAGCTGGTGGGCTCGGCTGGTCGGCGCGGTGGGTGCTTGGCGTCCGGTTTGATGGTGATTAGTGTGGTTTAAAGGCCATTGATGTGTAGTGGATCAGCCGTGAGTGGATCCGCCCTTGGGTTTAAAGGCCTTTAAAGCGAGATGCGGCGATTAGGGAAGATCTGCCCTCGGGTTTGGAGGCCTTTAGTGCGGTTTAAAGGCCTTTAAAGCGAGGTTGAGCTGGTTGGGAGGGACCCGCTCGCCGGTTTAAAGGCCATTAGTGCGGTTTGATGGCCTTTGAGGCTGAATACGGCAAGTGGGAATGGGCCGACCGCCCGGTTGGCAGGTGGTTAGTGTCGTTTGCGGGTGGCCTATACACCATCCATTGACCCTAACCACCTGCAAACCGGCCGGGTGGTTGTCTAACCCTCGGTTTGATGGTGATGAGTGTGGTTTAAAGGCCTTTAAAGCGGGGTTGAGCTGGTTGGGAGGGACCCGCTCGCCGGTTTAAAGGCCTTTAGTGCGGTTTGATGGCCTTTGAGGCTGAATACGGCAAGTGGGAATGGGCCGACCGCCCGGTTGGCAGGTGGTTAGTGTCGTTTGCGGGTGGCCTATACACCATCCATTGACCCTAACCACCTGCAAACCGGCCGGGTGGTTGTCTAACCCTCGGTTTGATGGTGATGAGTGTGGTTTAAAGGCCTTTAAAGCGGGGTTGAGCTGGTTGGGAGGGACCCGCCGCCGGTTTAAAGGCCTTTAGTGCGGTTTAAAGGCCTTACCCCAGTGCGGCGGCCACCACCGCCTTGGCCTCCTCCTGCACCTCGGCCAGATCCTCGGCGCCCTTGAAGGACTCCGCGTAGATCTTGTACACGTTCTCCGTGCCGGACGGGCGGGCGGCGAACCACGCCGAATCGGTGACCACCTTGAGTCCACCAATGGCGGCACCATTGCCGGGCGCATCCACCAACTTGGCGCGGATCGGCTCGCCGGCTAGCGTGTCTGCGCTGACGTCCTCCGGCGAGAGCGCCTTCAGCTTCGCCTTCTGCTCCGGCGTGGCCGGGGAATCGATGCGCTGGTAGGCGGAGGCGCCGAAACGCTCCACCTGCTCCTCGTGCAGCTGCGAGGGAGTTTTCCCAGTGACAGCCAGGATTTCGGAGGCGAGCAGATCCATGATGAGCCCGTCCTTATCGGTGGTCCACACGGAGCCGTCCTTGCGGAGGAAGGAGCCGCCGGCGCTCTCCTCACCGCCGAACCCGATTTCTCCGCTAAGGAGCCCGGGCACGAACCACTTGAAGCCCACCGGCACCTCCACCAGCTTGCGTCCAATAGCGGCCACAACCCGGTCAATGAGAGAACTCGACACGAGGGTTTTCCCCACGCCCACGCCTTCGCCCCACGTGCGATGCGTGAACAGATACTCGATGGCCACGGCAAGGTAGTGGTTCGGGTTCATGAGTCCGCCGTCGGGCGTGACAATGCCGTGCCGGTCTGAATCGGCGTCGTTACCGGTGGCGATGTCAAAGGGCGCCTTCCCGTCCGCGTCCGGGACCATCCGCGCCCGCAGGGATGCCATCGCGTAGGGCGAGGAGCAGTCCATGCGGATTTTTCCGTCCCAATCCAGCGTCATGAAGCTCCAGCGCGGATCCACCTTCGTGTTGACCACGGTGAGGTCCAGGCCGTACTTCTCGCCGATGGCCTGCCAGTACTCCAGCGAGGCGCCGCCCATCGGATCCGCGCCGATGCGCACACCGGCCGTCCGGATGGCGTCGAAATCGATGATGGAATCGAGCTGGTCCACGTAGTTGGCGCGGAAGTCGAAGCCCTGGGTGTTGCGGAGTGCGTCCTCGTAGGGCACGCGCTTGATGTTCTTCCAGCCCTGCTCCAGCAGCTCGTTGGCGCGGTCCTGGATCCAGCCGGTGGCGTCTGCGCCGGCCGGTCCGCCCGTGGGTGGGTTGTACTTGAAGCCGCCATCGCGCGGCGGGTTGTGCGACGGCGTAATCACAATGCCGTCCGCCAGCCCGTCCCCTTCGGTGCGCAGTGCGCCCGGCGCCCCGTTCGCGTTGAGGATGGCCAGCGACACGGCCGGGGTGGGCGTCCAGCTGCCGCGCGAATCGAGCCGCACGTCGACGCCGTTGGCCACCAGCACCTCGACGGCCGTCTTTTCCGCCGGGCCCGAGAGCGCGTGCGTGTCACGACCCATGAATAGCGGGCCGTTGTAGCCTTCCCTGGTGCGGTATTCCACGATCGCCTGCGTGATTGCGGCGATGTGCGCTTCGTTGAAGGCGCCGTCAAACGCGGAGCCGCGGTGCCCGGAGGTCCCGAAAGCTACCCGCTGGGCGGCCACCGACGGGTCCGGTTCAATGCTGTAATAGGCGCGCAGCAGCTCATCGACGTTGATGAGGTCGTCTTCGCGTGCCGGCTGTCCTGCTCGTTCATTCATACCCTCAGTATTCCACGTAGTGACACCGCGCACAGGAGTGGGTGGGGTGAGCGCCGGTTAGAGGTGGTTCGGCTTCGGGTTTGTGGGGTTAATGGACGACGCCGTCGCGCGGGTTGGTAGGGGCGCGGGCGTGGGTACGACGCCGTAGCGGCCGCCAGGTGCGAACCCGCGGTGTACGACGCCGAGGGCCGCACGTTATTCCCGCCGGCGCGGTGGGTGGTCCCGGTGGGAATCGTGGTTGGTCCCTCGCCGAGGTGCACAAGGCAAGAAGCGCCGTATGAGCGGCCGGGCGGCGCGGCTTTGCGCGGGTGTATAGGTGCGTGGCCGAACCGGTGAGTAGGTCAAGCAACCCCGTCGAGCGGCCGGCGGCCAGGCGAAATGATGCACCCGGCCTCAAAATGGTGGCGGCGCGCCAAAGTCGCGGCCTGCCTGGTTCGGGAGGTGCTAGTTTCGCGGCCTGCCTACTTTCGCGGCGCGCGGATAGCCAGCGGGCAGCCGGCGCACTGGATGCGCACCTGGTCCGTGAGCTCGGCGCCCGGCTCGCAGGCCCCCAGGCCCGAGGTACACAGCGAGCCTGAATCGGCGGCGAGCCCCAGGCGGCGGAAGTGACCGAGCAACACGGTGACGAATGCCTCCGAGGCGCCGGTACGCGCCGCGATCGCGGGCACGGTGCCGCCCCGACGAATCTCGGCCAGCACGGCCGCGGTAAGCGTGCCAACTGGGTGGGAAGCGGGGAATGCCGGGCTGCCGACTGGGCGGGAAGCGGAGGCTGGGTGGGAAGGCGCGCCTGCCGGCCCTGTCAATCTCGGCTCGCTCGGCAAGCTCAGGCCGCCTGGTAGCTGCGCGCCGCCCGCCGCCGCTCCGCCCGCCACCGGATCGGCAAGAACCGCGGCCGTGCCGGCCGGCACGGCGCCACCGGGGTGAGGGGTGCGCTCCGCGGGGGAGGAGGCGGCCGAGGTGCGGACGGCGTCGTCCAAACGAAGCGTTCTCACAGCAGCCCACCAATCTGGAAAATCGCGGTGGCCAGCAACCAGGCGGCCACCAGCTGCGCCACCACCGCGATGGTCGTGCGGCGCCCCCCAATCTGGCGCGCCTGCTCCGCCACCGTGGCCAGGCACGGCGTGTAGGTGAGCACAAACACGAGGAACGCGAAGGCAGCCAGGCCCTGGCGCCCAACCCCCGCAGACTCCGTCAGCGAGTTGGTGAGGAGCGCGGGCAATTCACCCAAATCATCGCCATTATCCTCCGCGTTGCCGGCCGCGGCCGGATCCATGTTGTAGGAGGTGACAATGGAACTCACCACGGTTTCCTTGGCCACGAAGCCCGTCATGAGTGCGCCGGTCATGTGCCACTCGCCGAAGCCGGTGGGGGCGAAGACGGGCTCCAGCACCTGGGCCGTGGCGCCATAGAGCGAATCCTCCATGGGCAGGTCCGCGTCCGCAAAACTGTGACCGCCGCGCATGGGAATCGCACTCATCAGCCATACCAGCACGGTCATGAGCAGAATCAGCTTGCCGGCGCCCCGCACGAACACCCAGGAGCGCTGGCAGGCCGTGCGCAGCGTGATGAGCAGGCGCGGTACCTGATAGGGCGGCAGCACGAGAAGCAGCGGACCCGGCGTGGCGCGGCCCGGGATGATGCGCTGCGCTATGGCGGCGCCCAGCACCACCATCAGAATCGACAGCAGGTACATGCCAAACACCACCGTGCCCGCATGCTGAGCGAAGAAGATCTTGGCGATCATTAGATAGATGGTGAGCCGCGCGGCGCAGGACGTGTACGGCGTGACCAGCACGGTGATGAGCCGCTGACGGCGGTCCGGCAGGTTCTTCGTGGCCGCGAGCGCCGGCACGTTGCAGCCAAATCCCATGATGAGCGGGAGGATGACGCGCCCGTCCAGCCCGATTTTGCGCATCAGCCGGTCACCGAGGAACGCTGCCCGCGCCATATAGCCCGAGTCCTCCAGCAGTGAGAGTGCCGCGTAGATGACCAGCATAAGCGGCACGAAACTGGCCACCACGCCCAGTCCCGCGCAGATTCCGCCCACCAGGAGCGATTCCACCCACGTGCCGGTCCAGCCGACTTCCGCGAGCACCCACGTGACACCGTTTGCCAGCGACCACGCGCCCTCGTCCGTGGCCGAGAACAGCCCGTCCGCCCAATCCTGGATCGGTCCCACCCACGTGCCGGCCAGCTGGAACAGCAGCCACATGATGCCTAGAAACACGGCCGTGCCGGAGAGCGGGTGAAGGAGTATGCGGTCCACCCGGTCCGACGCCGATGGGCGGTAGCGCGGATGGGTAGGTGCGGGCGCCGTGGTGGATCCGGCCGCACCCGGGGTGATGCCGGAGCCGGCTGTGCCTTGGGTTGTGGCAGGGCGGGCCGCACCGGGAGCCGTGGCCGGGCCGAGGTCGGGGTGGGCGTGTGCTTCCGGGTGGGCACCCGGGGTGGCGTCCGTTTGTACGACGCCGTAGTCCGCGCCGTCAAGGGAGGTGGCAAGGGAGGTGGCAGACGAGCCGTCAAGCAGAGCGGCATCGCGGGCCTGCGCATCGGCGCGGCGGGCGCGGCGCTCGGCTTCCTCCACCCAGGTGAACAGGATTGTGGCGCGCTCGAGTGCGGCCGCCTCGTCCGTGCCCACTACCGAGCGGGCGTCACTGTTTGCGTTCGCCCGGCTGCCGGCGCCATCCCCGCTACCGGTGCGCGGAGTCGGGGTGCCCGGCGCCGCGGGGTCCGCAAGCAGGCCTGACAGGTGGGGCTGGCGGCGCAACCCGGCGCGGACGGCGTGGGCCACGGCGGGCGCGGCGTCGGATCTACGCGGATCCGCGAAAACGACGGGGATCTGCAGCACCGTCGTGAGGGCGTGTGCCGAGGGCAGCTCGTCCGCGGATACCACGTCTGTCATGGTGACCACCGCGACTACCGGGTAGCCGGCCTGCCCGATCTGGGCTAGCAGGTAGAGCGAGCGCGTAAGTGAGGTGCCGTCGAGGACCGCGATGATGAGGTCGATGGCGCCGGTGGTATCTCCGCCTTCCGGCGTGCAGCAGGATGCGGGCTGCCGGCGGCGCGGACGCGTGATGAGATGCGTAAGCACGCCGGCGCGGGAGTCACGGGAAGCATCGGCGGTGGCGTGCGCATCGGCGGCGGGCCGGGCGCCCGCGGGGGCGCTCGCGGATACGAGGGATGCCGCGGCCCGGGCGGAGGCCGGGATGAACGTGTCCGCGCCGGTTTCAAGAGTGCGAGTTACCACGGCCTCATCCGGGCTCGAGGGCACCAGCGAGTAGGTGCCGGGCAGGTCAATCAGGGTGGCGCCGAGCTCACGCCAGGTGCCGGTGGTGACGTCCACCGTGGTGCCCGGCGAGTTGACCGTGCGTTGATGGGATCCGGTGAGGCGATTGAACAGGGTGGATTTGCCGACGTTGGGGTTGCCCACCAGGGCGATGGTGGGGGTGTGGGAAGCCTTGGAACGTGAGGCGGCGTCAGTGCCACCCGGAACGCGGTTTCGGGACGGTTCGCAGTTCGGGCAACTCATGCTGCATCCCCAAGCGTGCGCACGGTGATGAGCTGGGCGGAGTGGCGGTCGACGGCCAGCCGCGAGCCGGCCACGTTGAGAACCACCCCACCGAATGCGCCGCGCGCGGCGACGGCGGCGTGCGCCCCTGCGCGCAGCCCCAATTCCTGCATGCGAAGCGTTGTGGGCATGTGCAGGTTCGTGAGCTCCACGAGGCTGCCGGCACGCGCCCGGGCCAGTGGCATCTCCGTTGCTGTCATGACTCTAGGTTAGGGTGCCCTTACCTAAATATGAAAGGGGTGTGTTGCGGAAAGAAGCGGTGAGCGGGCGTGCCGCGCCGCGCGAGCGGCAAACGCAGGTGCCCAGGCGGGACCGAGGGCCCGGCCGTCTACGCCAGTTCGGCCAGGCGGGGCGGATTGGCGCCGGCGCGGCTTACGGTAATGCCTGCCACCCGCGAGGCGAACGCGCCCATGGCTGCCAGGTCCTCGGCACTGAGCACCCGGAGTGCCCGCTGATTGCCGAGGAGACACGAAGCACCCTCCCGGTCACCTTCCGCACCAACGTGGGCTGCGGCGTCGGAGCGAAGGCCACGCTGCGCGGGTGCCTCGACGTCGTTCGCGATAGAAGCCGCGCCCGCCCGCGCGCCTCCAAGCCAGGCGATAACGGCGGCCATGTAGGAATCCCCGGCCCCCACGGTGTCCACCACGCGGGTGCGGATCGGCGGAATGTCCACGGGGTGCGAGGCCGTGAGGAGGAGGCTGCCGGCGCCTCCCCGCGTGATGATGACCAGTGCGGTGCCACCGGCGAGCCACTTTTCGGCTATGTCACGCGGCTCTGAGTGGGGATAAAGGAAGGCGAGGTCCTCGTCGGAGGCTTTGATGACATCCGCGCTGGCCGCCATCTGCTCCACGCGTGCGCGGACGGGCGCCACGTCCGTGATGAGATCGGGGCGCATATTGGGATCGAAGCTGACGGTTGCGCCGGCCTCGTGGGCGCGCTGGGCAATGGCCACGCTCGTGGCGGCGCCCGGTTCCATGAACGTGCCGATGGATCCGGCGTGCACGTGCTGTGTGGCGGGCGTGAACGCGGTGTAGGCGGAGGCGAGCGTCCAGGCGATTTTGAACGTGTACGTGGCGGCTCCCGTGGCGTCCAGGAGTGCGAGGGCCGTGGGGGTGTGGGGTATTGGGTCGACGACGGTGCGCACCCGGTCCCCGTCCAGCGCGGCGCGCATGGTGGTTCCGGCGCTATCGGTGCCCAGCTGGGTGAGGAACGTGGTGGGCAGGCCGAGGCGCACGAGACCGCGGGCAACGTTGGCCGGGCTGCCGCCGGCGTGAGCGGTGGGGGCGGCGGGCCCGCCTGTGTGGGT